>NZ_CP051651.1:1203846-1504807 GCF_012848175.1 Xanthomonas campestris pv. badrii
AGTCAGCCTGGCCCCAACGGCACGTTGCCGGCAGCGGACCTGGAGCGGGGGTGGCTGGTCGTCGGTGCGCTGGATACCGCCAATCCCACGCAGTTGGCGTCGTACTCCAACGCCTGCGGCGTGGCGCTGCGCTATTGCCTGGTGGCGCCAGGGACGTCGATGTTCATCGATCCCGATGCCACCGCCAGCAACATCGGTTATTTCTATGGCAGCGGGACCTCGTTTGCCGCACCGCTGGTCTCCGGCGCAGCGGCGCTGGTATGGCAGGCGTTTCCGTATTTCACCAATGATCTGGTGCGCCAGACGCTGCTGGGAACGGCCACCGACCTGGGGGCCGCAGGCGTCGATCCGGTGTTCGGCTACGGGCTGCTCGATGTGGGCAAGGCGGTACTGGGGCCGGCGCGATTCGACTGGGGCACGGTGGACGTCAACGTGAACACCTTGCGTTCGACCTGGGCCAACGACATCAGCGGCAGCGGTGGCCTGACCAAGCGCGGAACCGGTACGCTGGTCTTGGGCGGCACGGCCAATACCTTCACCGGCGATACCCAGGTACTTGGCGGCAGCTTGCAGACCGCCAGCCTGCAGAGTGCACGGGTAGGTGTCGCCAATGGGGCGAGCCTGATCGGTGCCGGCAGGATCGGCGGGCGGGTCGACAATGCCGGCACGCTGCAGGTCAACAGCGCAGTGCTCTCGGTCGATGGTAACTATACCCAGGGCAGTACCGGGCGCCTGGCGCTCAACGTCGGCGACCGCTTGAACGTGGGCGGCACTGCGACCATCGCCGGCGACCTGCAATTGCTTGGCCGGCGCAACTACGTCGTCGACAACACCACCTATCCGGTATTGCAGGCAACCAACGGTTTGCAGGGTACGTTTGCAACGACCAGCAGCGGGCCGGCAGTGACCTTCCTCAATGCCACGGTGACCTACGACGCCAACACCGCGTTCGTGTCGCTGCAGCGCATGGATGTCACCGCGGTCGCCACCTCGCTCGGTGCGGTGGGGACGGCGTCGATGGACGCTGCGGTTCGGGTGGAACAGGCGTTCCAGCAGGTGGATGCGCAACAGCTGCAGGGCAGTGGCGCGATCAGCGGCAGCTTCATGCGTGCCGCGGCAGCGTTGCAGCAGGCGCCCGATGCAAAGGCGGCAGCGGACTCGCTACGCAGCCTGTCCGGGCGTGCGCATGCGGCATCGGCGGCCATGACCTTCGACACCATCGATCTGGGGCGGCGTGCGCTGGCGTCGCATTTCGATGGCCTGTCGCAGCAGCCGCGCCTGCTCGGCACCTGGCAACGCGCGCTGGGTGGTCCGGGCGAGGGTGGGGTGACCACCGCCGGATTTGCCACCTCCGGCTGGATGATGGGCAACGACCTGCGCCTGGCGTCTGGCGCGGTCACCGGCTTTGCGTTCGGTGAAACGCGCTCCAACAGCCTGGGCGATCTGGACGGTGCTCGTGGCCGCGATCGTCAGGTGCAGGCACAGCTGTACTGGGGCACCACGCTGGGGGCGGCTTATACGCTCGGGCAGCTGGGGTTTGGCAACGTCAACCGGCAGATCGAACGGAACCTGCAGTTGGGCGAAGACCGCAGCAGCGCCTTCAGCGATTACAGCGGCAGTTATCTCAGCAGCAATCTGGAAGCCGGCTACCGCTGGGGACATGCGGCCGCCTCGCTGACCCCATACATGGGGCTGGACTATGTGCGCCTGCGTAGCGAAGGCTTCCGCGAAAGCGGTGGCGACGGGTTCGGTCTGCGTGCCGATGCGAATACGTCATCGCGCACCCAGCTGCTGGCAGGCGTGCGGTCGGCGTACCGCTGGCGTGGCCTGCAGTTGGGCGGGTATGCCGAATGGCAGCAGGCGCTGAGCAGCCAGGGCCTGCTGCTGGATGCCAGCTTCATCGGTGTGGATGCCTGGGCGCCGTTGCGCGGCATGCAGCCGGCGCGTTCGGGCGGGCTGTTCGGAATCGCCGCGTCGGCGCCACTGGGGCAGCAGAGCCAGCTGCGTTTCGGTTACGACCAGCGGGTGGGCGAGCGTGGCGACGATCGCGCGCTGAGCCTGAAGTACAGCGCCGATTTCTGATCGGCGTGCATGACGCCCGGGCGCAATGCCCGGGCGTGGCGGTCACAGCGGCGATCGCGTAGTGCGCAGATCGTTACGCCACACTGTCTGTTTCCAGTTACTCGCCGCGGAGTTTGTGCAGGAAGCGCGGCGCAGTACGGCCCAGCGGCAGCTTGAGTTTGCTGATCGCCTCGATGCGGGTTTCGGCGATCTGATCGGCCGCCACCTGCGGTGAAACGTCCTGCTGCGCCGACAGGTCGAAGACCTTTTCCAGGTTGTGGTAAATGCTGCGGATCAGGCGCATGGCGCGTTCGCGGTTGTAGCCGTCGATTTCCAGCGAGACATTCATCACCCCGCCGGCATTGACCACGTAATCGGGCGCACAAAGGATGCCGCGCCGGTGCAGTTCCTCGCCGATGGCGGCGCTGGCGAGCTGATTATTGGCGGTGCCGCAGATGATCCTGGCCTTGAGTTGCGGCAGGGTCTGTTCGTTGATGGCCCCCTCCAGCGCGCAGGGAGCGAAGACGTCGGCCGCGACCTGATGGATCTCGTCCGGGCGCACGGCCTCGGCGCCGTACTCGGCGACCGCGCGGTCCACCAGTGCCTGATTCAGATCGGCCACGTAGAGTTTGGCGCCGCGTTCCTTGAGCAGCTTGACCAATTCCATGCCGATGTGGCCCAGGCCCTGGATCGCGATGCTGGCCTTGCCCACTTCCTCATGGCCAAGCTTGCGATTGAGCGAGGCCATCAGCGCCTGCAGCGCGCCATAGGCGGTGAAGGGAGCTGGGTCGCCGGAACCGCGATGCACCTGGTGCACGCCAGTGACGTACTCGCTTTCCAGGTAGATCTGCTCCATGTCGTTGACGTCGGTGCCGACATCTTCGGAGGTGATGTAGCGCCCGCCCAAGGTGTCCACGAACCGGCCGAATGCGCGAAACAGCGCCTCGCTCTTGTCGGTCTTGGGGTCGCCGATGATCACCGCCTTGCCGCCACCGACGTTCAGGCCGGCCAGTGCGTTCTTGTAGGTCATGGTGCGGCTGAGGCGCAGTGCATCGTCCAGCGCCGCCTCGCTGGTTGGGTAGGGACGCATGCGCACGCCGCCCAGGGCGGGCCCGAGCCGCGTACTGTGCAACGCAATGATGGCCTTGAGACCGGCATCGCGGTTGTGACAGAAGATCACCTGCTCGTGGCCGGTGGTGTCGAGGGTTTCGAAAAGCATCGAAGGCTCCGCGGGGCTGCGTGATGTGCCTTCCCTGAGGCCGGGTCTGCACCCGTGCAATGGGAAACAAAAAACGCGACGTTTGCAGATCCAGTCCGGTCACGTCGCGCTGCAACATTTTAAACCACGTCGACAGGGGGTTGTGTATGAATCTGTTCACCAATCCCGATAGCGCCGCTGCCGAAACCACAGCGTCCCCAGCCACTTGCTTCCGGCCGTGACCGGCAGCCCGGCATGGAGCGAATCCGGATCGGGGCGGCCATCGGGGTGGAGATTGTCGAAGCACACCACGGAGCCGGCACGCGGCCGTACGCGGAGACCTGCGATCGGGAACTCGGTCTGGCCGCCTGCTTCGACTGCATTGAGGTAGACGCAGACGGTACGCAGACGATTGCCGGCAGCGGGGCGGTCGGCCGCCACTCTGCCTGCCGGCAGGTAGTCACGATGTGCGCGATAGTGCTCGCCGGGTGCATAGCACAGCACCGAAAGCGGTTCGGCGTGGGCCAGTGGCAGTCGCGCGCACGCGGCCAGCCGCGCCTGGGCCGCACGCGCCGCAAAGTCTTCCAGAACCGGATCCAGTGTGGCGCCGCGGCTGGTGCGGACCGGTGTGTGGTGCGTGCCTGCATCATTGGGATCTACCACCTGGGAGGCGCGTAGATGTGGGCGCGCCAGCAGGATCAGCAACCGACATTCGTCGGCGGACAGCACGGCCGAGTGTTCCTCGATCAGCGGCCCCAGGTGGCGCCGCGTCGGCAGGCCGTGCGGCGTAAAGCGTACGCTGCTGGCCTCGCTGGCCTCGGCGGGCTCGGGAGGCGCAATGTCGAGATCGGGAAGGGCGGTAATGCCCAGCGGCTGCAGCTGCTGCAGGAGATGGGCAGCAGCTTCCGGCTGACGAGGCACACCTTCGCCGCGTTGCAGGCGCTCGGCAAGCAGGACCGCCGCGGGCACGTCCCCGACCGATGCGGCGTGTTCCAGCAGGCCGACGCAGCGCTGTTGCTGGCGCGGATCATTGATCCGGCCGTGCTGGATCGCCAACGCGCGCAGGGCCGGGGGATAGCCGGCCGCCGCCGCCGCGTGCAGGCGCGCAAGCCCCTGGGCTTCCAGCTCCACTGGGTTACTGCTGACTGCCAGCGTCGCCAACAGGTAACCCGCTGCCGCGGCACCGCCGCGTTCGGCGTTTTGCCAATGCATTTGTGCCTGATCGACATCCACCGTGCAGCCGATGCCGTACGCCAGCAGGCGGCCGGCCTCGATGTGCGCAGTGGCATCGCCAGTCGCTGCACTGCGCAAATACCAGGCAAGGGACTCTTCTGCCTGGCCGCTGCGTATCAGTGCCTGTGCCAGGGCATTCATGGCCGCAGGTTGTCGGCTTTGTGCGGCAAGCAGAAGGCTGTCGAGTGAGGGTGCATGCATCAGTGCATCCTAAGCCCTGGCTCTGTCCTGCGCGATCAGTTGCCTGCTTGAAGTGCCAGATGGGTCAGGTACAAACGCAGATCGAATTCCAGCTGGTGGTAATCCGGGCGCATGTGGTGACACAGTTGGTAGAAGGCCTTGTTGTGATCGGCCTCTTTCAGGTGCGCCAGCTCGTGGGCCACGATCATGTGCAGGAAGGGTTCGGGCGCGTCACGAAACACCGAGGCAATGCGGATCTCGCGGCTGGCCTTGAGCCGGCCGCCGTGGACGCGCGAGATGGCGGTATGCGTGCCCAGTGCGTGCTTCACCACCTGCAGATGGTTGTCGTAGACGGCCTTGTGCAAGGTCGGGGAGGAGCGCATGTAACGCTCCTTCATGGCCTTGACGTAGTCATACAGGTGGCGATCGGTGCGGATGGAGTGCCGCTCCGGATAGCGCTGTGCCAGTACCGCGGCAAGCTTGTCCTGCGCAATCAATTCGCGCACCTGATCCAGGACGGCGGGTGGGTAACCGGTGAGGTAGCGAAGGGTGTCCATGGCGATCGGGTGCGGCGAGAACTGCATGATCGCCGATGCGGGCAGAACTGGCGACTGTTCCGATGGGATGCTCGCCAGCAGTGAATTTCAAGCGATGGCGGGAATGTGGATGTTGTGGAGGCCGCCGTGACGGTCGCAAAAGCCGTTGTGAGGTGGCAGGCGGGCGGCTGGTTGCGCGGAGCGTTTTCGTCGACGCAATGCAGAGTTCAAAAGCGGACGCTATCGAACCAGTGTAAGGCGACTGCATGGCTTCAGTGGTGTGGCTACGTACCTGCGGGCTGGCACTGCTGCGTCAGTCCGGGGTGATGGACGTGTGCCAGCGTGTGTCATGCGTATTCACGAATGCGGCACATCCGGGTGGGTAGCGTGCAGCGCATGTTTTGCGGCGATGTGCCGCGAATACACGATTGAACGATTGCACTGTGTCGAACTAGGAGACAACAACATGATCAAGTGGGCCATTATCTTCGCCATCATCGGACTGATTGCCGGTGCGCTTGGATTTGGTGGAATGGCAGGCGCCGCGATGGGCATTGCCAAGTTCCTGTTCTGGGCCGGCATCATCATTGCCATCGTGCTGTTCGTGCTGGGCATGACGATCGCCAAGAAGGTGACCTGAGGCGGCACGCAGATTCTCGCGAAGGCATCTCGACGAGTGCCATGCAGCCAAGAAGAGCGGCCATTGGCCGCTCTTTTCTTTTTTTACGTGATTTTCCGGCTACAGTGCCGCAGGCGGCCGCAACCGTAGTTGGTACCCACAGATTGCCGGTCTGACCTGTCGTCAGACGCCGGTGTTGTCGGCCGTGGTATGCAGCGCGATGTTGAGCTGATCGATGGTCACGATCCAGTCGGCATCGTCGAGGCGTTCTTCACGCAGCAACTGCGCCTGTGCAGGCGTCCAGAACGGCGCCTCCTCCAGTCGCATCTCGCCCGGCAGCGGCGAATGTTCGGCGATGAAAGTGCGAATACTCGCCTCGTCTGACGGAAGGCCAAGCTGGGCAAACAATTCCGAGAACGGATGAACGGGGTGTTCCATTGCAACTCCTTTGTAGGTGCAGGCGATCGGATGTTAGAGCAGGCAGTTTGAGGGCACTGTGCACGGCCGGCTTGGATTTGCCTGCGCCGATGACCATAGTGTCAGCCTGACCAGCGAAGGGTGAGACCACCATGGCAACCGGATGGGCGGGTGATGGAGCGGTGCAGGACCAGATCGATGCCACTGTCGAGGATGCAATCAAACGCGCACGGAGCCAGCTGCACCGGGGGCCTAGCCTGACGCACTGCGAGGACTGTGACGCATCGATTCCAGAGGCGCGTCGCAAGGCCGTGCCGGGCGTGCACCTGTGCGTGAGCTGTCAGGAAATGCATGATCAGGAGCTTGGGGCGCAGAGCGGCTTCAACCGCCGTGGCAGCAAGGACAGTCAGCTGCGCTGACCGGGCCGGTGGCCTGTCCGTCAGCATGCGGGCGCAAGGCTGTGTCGTGCGAACGGAGCAGGCGATACCTTGGCACGCGCATGCGACAAAGCGCCGATGTACATGGCGGCGCAGCTCGCGTGGCACGCCAGCCGCGTGAGCTGCTGCGCTGTTAGCTTGCGTTGAAGCCGCTACTCTCGCGCCAACGACGCGTCGTGCGCTGGAAGAACAGGCTGTTGGGTACCTGCAGTACGCTGCCGGCATGGTCGCCGGTTTCTTCCAGCGTCGTGTAGATCACATTGATATCGATCACGCGCCCCTTCAGGCCTGGCTTGTCGCCCCCTTCGAGCAATTCGATGTGGTCGTGCAGCCGGAAGGGGCGGGTGGTGATGATCAGGAATGTGCAGAAGATATTGGACAGCACACTCCACGCAGCGAAGAACGCGACCGCGCCAACCGCTGCAAAGCTGGTGAAGGCCGTCCACAGCACGGCGGTCGAAACCCCAAGCACATGCAGCGCAATGAGAATCGCACTGAGCGAAATCACGAAGCTTCCGACGCGGCGAATACCAATCGTAATCTCGGCCGGGACGCTGTAATGCGCGCAGATGCGCCGCAAGAGTTGGCGCAGCAGTAACCGGGTTAGCGCCGCCACCGCGAGGATCATGACGATCTTGATCGTTGGCACCGCCACCGCCAGCCATTCCGGATTCCAGTGCGGCAACAGACTGCGGATCATGGCGGGCAAGGCATCGGACGCGGACATCACTGCATGGGAAGGCGGAACAGGCGCCCATTGTAACGTGCGACTGCCGACCACCAGGAGCAGGGCATCAATGCACGCTCACCCCGCCAGACACGCTGCCCGCCGCGATCGGCTTGCTCGGGGCGTTGCGATGGGTGACGCTGCCAGGTCTGCTCGACGGCACGGGCCGGCATCCATCCAGCCAAGCCATCCAGGCCAACGCAGGAAGACTGCGGCCACGCGATGCGTCGCAGGCACAGTTCGATCCGGGTAAAGGTTTTGCGCTCCAGCGGCAGGGCGGGGATGCGATCGCTGCAACGCCAGGCCGATCCGGCGGCGGGTGAGCACGTGAGATTCATGTGCGAAAAAAGGCCGCAGCAACGCCTGCCACCTGCGCAGGTGTGGGAACGCATCGCTCCCGCAATGGCGCCGGGTACTACCGGCACTCGGCGTGGCCCTGGCCGCGGCGGTGGCCGTGATCGCGGTGGTGCCCGGCATCCACCGGCCGGCGCCACCACCCGCACAGCCGGCGCTGGTGCTGCAGGCGCAGGCGATGGCTGGGCAACACCAGCCGGCCATGGCGGAATTTCCGCTGCAGCAGGTGCCGGTGGAGCTGCGGCCCGCGCTGGACGCGCTGGATCACAGTGCCTGCAGCATTCATGCCGCCATCGTGCAGAGCCCGCGTTCGGCCTTTTCGTTCTCGCAGCTGCAGCGTACCTACGCCAAGCGGCTGCAGTTGACCCGTCTCGCCTTGCAAGGCGAGGCGTCCTTAACGAGTTGAGAAGCATGCCCATGCGCTACGCCACCGTTTCCCTGCTGCTGTTGGCCGCGTTTTGCGCTAAGCCTGCGGCAGCGCAGACTGCCGTGAATCAGCGTCATCCGCTGGTGCGCGGAGGGCGAGTGGAACTGGGAAACATGGCCGGCAAGATCCGTTTGCGCGGCTGGGCCCGCGACCAAGTACGGTCAGCGGGAGATCGACGCGCAGGCCGGCGCCAGCGGCGGGGTGTCGGTCGAATCGGTATCCGGTCAGATCCGGATCGGCGCCGGCCAGGTGTCGCAGTTGCGCTCGGAAAGCGTATCGGGCGCGACCGTATTGACAGTGGCCGGGCTGGCGCCGGGCGGCAGCATTTCTGCAGAAAGCGTCAGCGGCACGACCACGCTGGGGCTGCCGCGCAACGTGCCGGCAGCGCTGGACGTGGACGTGTTCAGCGGCCACATCCGCTCGGTGGTCGGCAAGGTCGAGCGCCCCGAGTACGGCCCCGGCAAGCACCTGGGCACCACGCTGGGCGGCGGCAATGGCGACATCAAGCTGGAGTCGCACTCGGGCTCGGTGCGTATCGACTACACCAACTGAGCCGCGGCAACCGGGCCTGCAAAACAAACGTGCCACCTTGCGGTGGCACGTCGGTGAAACACTTCAGGGCAACCCTTGCAGGCAACTGCCGGTCTGCTCGCCGCCCGGCGGGGGCAAAACGACAGCAGCGTGCCGCTCAGCCGATCTTGTCGCCATCGTTGCGCGCGGGGCCGAAGTTGGTGGTGAGCACTTCGATCCGGCCGCCGGTCTTGCGGAACGCGGCAATGTCGGCAGCGATGCGCTCACGACTGAGCGGCTGCGACTTGCCTTCGCTGCGAGCGATGCTGGGCTGGGATTTCTGCTTGGTCGCGGGACGTGCCATGTGGCCTCCTGTAGCGGGGAAGTGCAATGACACCGCGTGCGGCGAAGAGTGGCGCGCGCGTGAAGCGGTGTCGAGAAGTGCGATCGCGCTCGGTGCGCAATCGCGGCGGCACGGCGGGCGTGCCTTGCCGGCATGACGGCGGGGCGTCAGGCAGCAACCGTGCATTATACGAGCTGACTGGCGATTTTTGTTAACCGTCCGATGGACGGGCGCCGCCTGCCGCCGCCCAGGCCAGGCCTTGCACGACCCCGAACGACGGATCGCCCTGCACCATGCGCGATTCCGGGAAAGCGGCCGCCACTGCGTCGCGCAGATAGCCGGCGCGCGACATGCCGCCAGTCAGGAACAGGGTGGCCGGCGGCGCGGCCATGTCGGCGCGGACCTGCGCCAGCAGCGCTTCCAGCTCGCGCAGGTAGCTGGAGGCGGACGCAACCAAGGCATCGGCCTGCACGTCGACCTGCAGGCCGCGTTCGATGAAATCCAGTGCCGTGTGGTGCTGGTCGGCTTCGCTGAGCGCAATCTTGCAGGCTTCCACGTTGCGATACAGGCGCGCGGTATTGCCGGTGTCCTGCAGCGCCTTCAGGCGCGTATCGAACGGGGCCGGGGCGTCCTGGTAGTTGTGCAGGCGGAACTCGCGCTGGCGCGTCATGTCCTGCACCATCGCCGCTTCCACGTAATGGTGCGCCGGCACCCGGGTGCTGCCGCGCCCGAACAGCGGCATGTAGCTGGCAAGGCTGAGTGCCAGATCGATATCGGTCCCGCCGCGCGCGATGCCCCAGGCGCGATGCACCTGCGGCGCGGTGCTGCCTCCGACGCTGGCATGCGCGATATCGGTGGTACCGCCCCCGATATCGACCACCACGGTCTCGTGCCGGCTGTCGTGGCTGACGTGGTAATGCATGGCCGCGGCAGCGGGTTCTTCGAGAAACTCCACACTGTCGAAGCCGGCGGCGATGGCGGCGCTCTGCAGGATATCCAGCGCCTGTGCATTGCCTGCATCACCGATCGAACTGCGGAACTGCACCGGACGACCGAGCACGGCGGCGCGGATATTGATGTCGAACTGACGCGAGGCGGTGAGGCGGATATGTTCCAGCACGTGCGTGGCGATGCCGGTGATGGTCTGGCGCGCACGCGGATGCAGGTTGTAGCCCAGCATCGACTTGGGACTCTGCACCAGATTGCCTTCGCCTTCGAGAAAATAGGCGTCCAACGCCTCGTCGCCGTACACCGCGTTCTGCAGCAGTGCCGCCGAACTCCGCGGCTCGCGTACCTGCTGCTCCATCCACTGGCGGCGCACGATACGCAGCGCATCGCGCCGCAGGCTGTCGGGATTGGACAAGCGCCCGGCCGCGGTGGCGTCGCGGCGCGCGGAATCGATCAGGCGCTCCATCTCGTATTCCAGCGCCGGTGTCAGGCTGAAATCCTCCGGGTCGCGCATGGTCTCGGGAAAGTACACCGTGGTGCGGAACTGCAAGGCCTCGCCGAAGCGCACCGGCTCCACCTGGCCGTCGACGATTGCCGCAGCGGCGGAGTTGCTGGTACCGAAGTCGATGCCGAGTTTCATGCGCAGCTGCCTGGGAACGGGCCGCGCACTGTACTACGCCGGCCGCACCTGCCGTCCAGGCCGGTGGGCCCGGACAGCATCCCTGGACGAAGCAGAGCCAGCGCTGCCATGTGCCGAAGGCACGCGGCAGCTGGCCTCAGGCGGCGACGTCGTCGACGTGGCCCTGGTTCAACTCCTCGGTGGTGGCTTCGCGCACCTGCACCACTTCCACTGCGAAATGCAGGGTCTGCCCGGCGAGCGGGTGGTTGCCATCCACGGTGACCTGCTCTGGGCCCACCTCGGTCACGGTGACCAGCACTGGACCCTGCTGGGTGCGTGCCTCGAACTGCACGCCTGGCACCACCTCCACATCGGTGGGGAAGGCCTTGCGCGGCACATGCTGGATCAACTGCTCGTGGCGTGGGCCATAGCCTTGCTGCGGGGCGACATCGGCAGTGAGGGTGTCGCCGGCTTGCCTGCCGTCCAGCGCCTGCTCCAGGCCGGGGACGATATTGCCGGCACCATGCAGGTAGCTCAGCGGCGTGTCCGGCGTGGAACGGTCCAGTACCTGGCCGCTGTCGTCGGAAAGGGTGTAATGAATGGTCGCAACGCGACCCTGGCTGATTTCCATTGGAAACCTCCATGAGTGGGATCGAGGGGAGTGCACCGGCTGATTCACGATGCGAAGAGATGCCGCAGGCACACCGTAGGCAATCGGGCTGCATCATGCAACCGCTGCCGGAGCGGTGGTTGGGCCGAGGATCAGCTTGGTGGAAGCGCGCATGCCGGACGCGCCACCGAACGGCGCTGCGTATATGCGGTACGCGCAAGACCATCGGGCGTACCGGTGTGCGCGGTCATCGGGCATGGCGTTGCATGTCGGCTGCGATCAGGCGCGCTGGTGTGACGCGATGCCACGCCCACCGCAGGGAGCGTGGATCCTGCAGAAACGCGCTAAGCGCTTCGGTCAGCTTCGCAGTATGTGGGTCGATGGCGCTCAGTCGGCCTGCGCGCCACGTTCGATCTGGGTGCGTCGCGCCTGCCAGGTTTCCGGCGTCTGCGGCTTGACGAACAGGGCGGTGATCTCCGGATGCTGGCGCTTGGCCGCCGCTTCGATACGCGCGACACAGGCTTCGATGTCCGGCGTGCTGCGGGTGTCTTCGAATTCGGCACTCAGCGCGGCCACCACCTGGTTGGGGCCCATCTGCATGGTCAGCACGCCATTGGCGGCACGCACGTCCGGGTCGCTGGCGGCAATGCGCAACAGCGACGCGCTGACATGCGCATGCGCGGGTTCGCCGATCAGCAAGCCCTTGGTTTCCCGCGCCAGCAGGAAAGCGGTAAAGGCGAGCACGCCGGCAATGCCGATCGAGGCGATGCCGTCGAGCTCCGGCATGTCCAGTAGCTGCGCGCCGGCCAGGCCGAGCAGGGCCATGAACAAGCCGATCAGCGCGGCGCTGTCTTCCAGCAGCACGGTGAAGGTGCTGGGATCCTTGCTTTTGCGAAACGCTTCGAAGTAGCCCATGCGGCCCTTCTTGGCACGGAACTCGCGCAACGCCACCACCCAGGAAATGCCTTCGAACACGATGGATACGCCGAGCACGCAGTAGGCGACCAGGTGGCTCTTGGCAGGCTCGGGATGGCGCAGATGCACGATGCCTTCGTACAGCGATACGCCGGCGCCCATCGCAAACACCAGCAGCGCCACGATGAAGCTCCAGAAATACAGCTCGCGCCCGTAGCCGAACGGATGGGTGGGCGTGGGCGCGCGCGCCGCGCGACGCAGGCCATACAGCAGCAGCACTTCGTTGACCGTGTCCACCAACGAATGCACGCCCTCGCTGAGCATGGCCGAACTGCCGGAGATGCCGGCCGCGATGAACTTGGCCACCGCAATGGCCAGGTTGCCGGCCAGGGCGACGTAGACCACCAGGTGCGAGCCCTTGGTGTGATCCTGCCCGGTGTGGTCCGGCCCGGCGTTCGCATCCGCGGCCTTGGCGGCGTCGCCGTTCTGCCCGGCAGCGGGCGCATCGGCGCGCGGCGATGCGGCGCCAGGTGTGGAAGGGTCTGAGCGATTGGACACGGGCGGCCTGCAGTGTTCGGCAAGCGCTGCACTATCGCGCCGTAGCCGTGCCCGCTACGTGATCGCGGCGCCGGCAGCTACAATCCACGCCCGTTTCGATCAAGGACTCGCATGTCTACCGTTCCCGCCTGCCCGCAATGCGGCCAGGACAACACCTATGCCGACGGCGCGCTGTCGGTCTGCGCAGACTGCGGTTTCGAGTGGAGCGCGGGAGAGCCTGCTGCAAATGCCACCGTGGTACGCGACAGCAACGGCAACGTGCTGCAGGCCGGCGATACGGTGACGGTAATCAAGGATCTCAAGGTCAAGGGCTCGTCGATTCCGCTCAAGCAGGGCACGGTGATCCGCAATATCCGCCTGGTCGAAGACGATGCCGAGCATATCGAGGGCAACTCGGAAAAGATCAAGGGACTGGTGCTGAAGACCTGCTTCCTGCGCAAGGCATAGCCACATGTTGGCGGCTTGATGGCTGCCAGTTGCGCACGTGAGGTGCATGATCGGTATTGGCATGCAAGCTGCGGCCTGTGTGCACCCGGTTGATGGCGGCGTGCAGTGATCTGCGCGGCGGTGAGCCGCACCGGGCGGCGAACGGCAATCAGCACGCGCCGCAAGATCAGGTTCCATGCGCAACGCGCCAGGCCCGCCGAGCCGAGCCCATACTCAGTCGCGCGGATACACCGCTGCCACCAGGCAGCTCTGGCGCATGCGTGAGAGCCGGCCGCCACGCGTCGTGCCCAGGTCTCCTTCATGGCCGGCACCGGCGTTTGCGCCGGCAATGCCGATCTCGTCCAGCACGTCGATCTTGTCGCCGGGATTGCCGCAGATCGCGTTCAAGCCCATGCCGGACACGAAGCGGATCGGCGGCGCGCCGCTGAGTTCGTTGCAACTGTCCATCAGTTCCACCCGGTAATGGCGATGCGTGCCGGAATGGCGTGGGGAGACTTCCACCACCAGCCCCTGCGTATCTTCCGACCATGCACGCAACATGCTGGGACGAAAGCAGTCGCTGGCGTGGAGTCGGATGGCGCCAGGTCGGCCGCCGGATCGCACTGCCAGCGTGACCTGCGTCAGTGCGGCTCGGGCGGATCCGAATCCAGCACCTGCAGCTTGCCGCCGGTGGTCTCCGGCAGGATGCGCTGGTCGGTGGCGACCAGGACGACGCCGGGCGTCAGCAAGGGCAGCAGCTCGGCCAGGAACGCCGGCGGTACCTGCAGCCGCGCGATGGTGTCGGGATCCAGCGCCTGGCCTGCCGCGGCCGTGCTGCCGGGAATGCCGATGCGCATCCAGTTGGGCATGCGGCGACCGGGCAGGCCGGCAATTTCGCCGGGCAGAAAGCCCTGGCCGACGATGAAGGCCTGCGTGCCCAGCGGCGGTGCACCCGGCGGCGCATGCACGGCGACCCGGGCACGCCCGATTTCCACGCCATTGCGATAGACCAGCAATTGCTGGTCGGCGCTGCTGACCAGCATCGAGATCGGGCCGGTGGGCGCCAACGCCGGTTGCCATGCAAATGCCTGGCCGTTGGGCAGCGGCAGCAGCGGGCGCTCGGCGCCGGTGGTCGGGTCGATCGGGCTGAGCGCGCGCGGATGCACCACATCGTCGGCACTGACGCCGGCCTGCGCCACGACCACCACCATGCCCATGTTGGAATTGTCGAACAGCAGTCGGGCGAATTCCGATGGCAGGTGCACGCAGCCATGCGATTCCGGGTAGCCGGGCAGGCCGCCGGCATGCAGCGCCACGCCATCCCAGGTGAGCCGCTGCTGATACGGCATCGGCGCGGCGTTGTAGATGTTGGAGCGGTGATCCCGGTCCTTCTGCAGGATGGTGAATACCCCGGTGGGGGTCTCATGCCCGGGCTTGCCGGAGCTGATGGTGGACACGCCGATCAGGATGCCGTTGCGATACGCATACGCGCGTTGTTCGGTGAGGCTGACGATCACCGCCATCGGTCCCCAGCCCTTGCTCACGCCGCCCCAGATCCATTCGCCCGGCTTCAGGTCGGCAGGCAGGGTGCCCGCGGGGCTGGACTGGCGGGCGCCCCAGAACGGCGCGGCGGCCGCGTGACCACCTATCAGCAACATGCACAGCAGTGCAAACGAGAGCGGGGGTCGCATCGGCGTTCCCATCAGGAGGGTTGCACCGATGCTAGCGGGCAGACGCGCACGCGTCACCGGGCGATGCGGTGCGATAAGCGCGGCATGCGAAGGTGGCGCCGCCCGGTAGTCGAGGCGGCGCGTGCTATCTGGTGTGCGGCTGCAGGAATTCCGGCAGTGCGCGTGTGGCGCGTGGGCGATGACGCTCGCAGCCCGATCGCCGCCGCATGGCAACGACGATCGGGCGTGCTGGCGTGATGCTTACTCCGGCAACGCCGGATAATCGGTATAGCCCTTGGCGCCGCCGCCATAGAGGGTGGACTGATCCACCTCGGCCAGCGGGGCGTGTTCGCGCAGGCGACGCACCAGATCCGGGTTGGCAATGAACGGGCGGCCATAGGCGATGGCATCGGCATAGCCGCTGCTGAGGGCATGCTCGGACATCGCGCGGTCATAGCCGTTGTTGGCGATCCAGGCGCCATCGAACTTGGCGCGCAGCGCAGCGTAGTCGAAGGCGATGTTGTCGCGCGCACCGCCGGTGGCGCCCTCGATCACGTGCACGAACGCCAGGCCGCCGATCAGGTTCAGCCGCTCCACGGCACGTTCGAACAGCGGCTGCGGGTTGGAGTCGTGTGCGCCGTAGACCGGGGTGACCGGCGACAGGCGCACGCCGGTGCGCTCGGCACCGATCTCATCGGCGATGGCCTGTACCACTTCGGCGAGCAGGCGGGTGCGGTTTTCGATATCGCCGCCGTAGGCATCGGTGCGCTTGTTGGAACCATCGCGCAGGAACTGGTCGAGCAGGTAGCCATTGGCCGCATGCACTTCCACGCCATCGAAACCGGCCTCGATCGCATTGCGCGCGGCGATGCGGTAGTCCTCGATCAGCGCGGGGATTTCGTCCAGCGCCAATGCACGCGGTTCGGAAACGTCCTCGAAGCCGTTCTTGGTGTAGGTCTTGCCCTCCGCACGAATCGCGCTGGGCGCGACCGGCACTTCGCCCGGCGGCAGTACGCTGGTGTGCGAGACGCGGCCGACATGCCAGAGCTGCAACACGATCTTGCCGCCACGGCGATGCACTTCATCGGTGACCGCGCGCCAGCCGGCGACCTGTTGGGTGGTATGGATGCCCGGCGTATCCAGGTAGCCCTGGCCGAGCGGACTGATCTGCGTGCCTTCGGCGACGATCAGGCCGGCAGTGGCGCGCTGGCCGTAGTATTCGGCGGCCAGCGGCGACGGGACCTGCCCGGCGCCGGCGCGGTTACGCGTCAGCGGCGCCATGATCACGCGGTTGGCAAGGTCCAGCGCGCCCAGGCGCACCGGGGAAAACAGTGGGGATTGAGTGGATTTGGACATCAGCAACCAGTCGTTGTGGGATCGCACGCAAGGCGCGGCGCCGCGCCGATCGCGGTGCTCCACAGCGATGGTGGCGAACCCAAGCGGATTCGAGCGACGCTGGTAGGACACAGCGTCTCCCGGTGCACGGAAGTGGGCCAAACTGTGACGGGCAAGGCGTGCGGGCTGAATCGCCAGGAACATCGGCCTTTCCTGCATTGCTGCATTGCACAATAATAAGCCGCCCCGTCAATCTGGAGTCGGGCATGTCCGATATCGAGCCTTCCGCCCCGCGCGTGCCCCGGCGCGACTACGTGCTGATCCTGCTGGCGCTGGCGATGGGCGGCTTTGCGATCGGTATCAGCGAATTCTCCACGATGGGCCTGATGACGCAGATTGCGCAGGGCCTGCGGATCAGCGAGCCGCAGGTAGGCCATGTCATCAGTGCCTACGCACTGGGCGTGGTGGTTGGCGCGCCGTTGCTGGCAATTCTGGGCGCGCGCTGGCCGCGCCGCACCCTGTTGCTGCTGCTGATGGTGTTCTACGCGCTCGGCAATCTGGCCAGCGCGTTGGCGCCGAGCTATCACACGATGCTGCTGTGCCGCTTCATCGCAGGCCTGCCGCATGGCGCGTATTTCGGTGTGGCCTCGTTGGTGGCCGCATCGATCAGCCCGCCCAACCAGCGCGCGACTGCGGTGGGACGCGTGCTGCTGGGCTTGAGCGTGGCGTTGCTGGTGGGCAATCCATTGGCGACCTGGCTGGGGCAGATCGTCAGCTGGCGCTGGGCGTATGCGTCGGTGTCGGTGATCGCATTGGGCACGGTCGCGGCGGTGGCCGCCTTGTTGCCGCCCGCGCCCGACGAGCCGCGGCAGCAGCCCTTGCGCGAGCTGCGAGCGTTCAACCGACCACAGGTGTGGTTGGCGCTGGCAATCGGCGCCGTGGGGTTCTCCGGCATGTTCTGCGTCTTCAGTTATCTGGCGCCGACACTGACGGCGGTGACCGGCGTGGAGCCGGCGCGCATCCCGCTGGCCATGGCCGCCTTTGGCGTGGGCGGCGTGCTGGGCAGCATACTGGGGGGCTGGCTGTTTGATCGCCTGCAGTTCCGCGCAGTGCAGGTGCTGCTGGGGTGGTCGATCGCGGTGATGCTGACGTTTCCGCTGGCCGCGCACTCGGAACTGTGGGTGTTTGTCTCCGTCATCGCGGTGGGCACCATGGGCGCCCTGGCGCCTGCATTGCAGACCCGCCTGATGGATGTGGCCGCCGAAGCGCAGACCCTGGCGGCGGCGTCCAACCATGCAGCGTTCAATACCGCCAATGCGCTGGGGCCGTGGCTGGGCGGCATGGCCATCACCACAGGCTGGGGCTGGACGTCCACTGGCTACGTTGGCGCGGCCACCGCGCTGGGTGGCGTGCTGATCTATGCGGCAGCGGTGTGGCAGGAACAACGTCAGCGCGGCGCGCTGGCCAGCTATTGAGATGATCCAGTGGCGGGTCGGCCCCTGGCGGGCGACACGGCCTCGCTGACATCTGCATGCTTGGACACCATGCATGTGTGCAGGTGGTACCGATACCGGTTGTCCAGAGATTGCGAAGACCCACGCTGCTGCAGTGCGCGGCCATGTCCCATCCACGGTCGCCTCACGACTGGCCATCGAGACTGCGTGCTTGCCAGTAAGCGGACCGAACCGTCATGACCGACTTCACTCCACCCCCATGGAAGCGCTCCAGCCCAAAACGTAAGGCCTCTACGCCGTTGACCGAGGCGCAGAAGGCTGCTGCCCGAAGGCGGGCAGAAGAGGCGGGGCGTCCGTATCCGAATCTGATCGACAATATGTGGGCCAGCCGGCAACCCAGAGAGTCGTGATCTTGATGCGCTATTGGCATTGATGAATCGCAGTTCATCGGCCGCATGATGGCGTGATGACATGTCCCGTATCGCTCACATGCCAATTATGCGCGCGCGGCCAGCATGGCCCCGTACACAACGCCAAGGCGCCGCAATCAACGCATCGATTGCGTTATTCCCCGACAGCCAAGCGCAACGCATTACCGCGCCGCGCGGCCCATGCAACCAGGAGCGACACATGAGCACCCAGAGCAAGACCGAGCACAGCCTCAACGATCTCATCGCCATTTCCCGCGACGGCAAGGACTTCTACGACGAAGCCGCCGCCAAGGTGGGCGATGCCGAGCTTGCGACGCTGTTCCGCCGCATCGCCGGCGTCAAGAGCGACATCGTCAGCAATCTGAGCAGCGTTGTGGCGTCGGTGGGCGGGACGCCGGAAAAGCACGGCACCATGGTCGGCAGCATGCAGCAGTTTTACGGCAAGGTCCGTGCAACGCTGGGCGACACCAAGTACGGCTACGTGGCCGAGCTGGAAGAGTCGGAAGATCGCCTGCTGAAGGCCTTCGACGAAACCATCGCCGATCAGGACACGCCGGCCGCCGCACGCGACGCCGCACTGCGTCTGTTGCCGGAAGTGCGTGCGTGCCATGACGTGATGCGCAACCGCAAGCACGCGATGAAGAACGCGGCGTAACGTGATTGCGATTCCGTAGTGCATCAACTCGATGCAGCTCCGGAGTAAATCGATACAGGCGGGAAACGGGTAGCGCATGCTGCCCGTTTCTTTTTGTGCGGTGTGCAATTGCTGTTCCACGAGCGCACTGTGTTCCACAGCGATGCATGCGACTGCGGCGTATTCGGCAGGCACCCGGTCTGCTAGTATCCGCCGCCCTTCTTCAGCCAGGCCCGCGCAGGCGGACGTGGACACCCTCATGAAACAGCAGTTTCTCTACTTGTCATCGGCCGAGGCGCAGCTGTCGCTGGGCTTGGGCGAAGAGAAGCCCACCGAGCGGCTGTTCTTTGCGGTGATGGCAGATGCACAGACCGCCGAACGCGCGAGCGACATCGCCAACAGTCTGCTGCAGGCGGGGCAGGTGGAGGGAAAGCTGCTGGGGCGCGAGCGGCTGCACGTGACCTTGCATCACCTGGGCGACTACGCGGGCGGATTGCCGCCGTCGCTGGTCAGCCGGGCCAGCCAGGCCGCCGAACGCATTGCCCTGCCAGCCTTCGCTGTGGAATTCGACCGCGTTGGCACCTTCGGTGGGCGACGCTCGCAATTGCCTTGCGTGTTGCGCGGCGAAGAGCGGGTGCGCGGGTTGTATGAGTTGCAGGGGGCATTGGGGCGGCAGCTGGCGCATGCGGGCATTGCCGGCGATGCGCAGTACACGCCGCATATGACCCTGCTGTACTGCAATCAGACCCTGCCGCAGCGACGTTGCGAGGCACTGGCCTGGACGGTGCGTGAATTTGCGTTGGTGCGCAGTTTCCTGGGGCAGTCGCGCTACCAGATCGAAGGGTGCTGGTCGCTGCACTGAACCGCCGCACCCATGGGCACAGCGGCGCGTACGCGCTAGCCTGCGCCCATGGACATCCCCACACCGCTGCCGTTGCATGCCGACCACCTGGCCGCACTGGAACAGGCCTATGCCACGCCTGTGCGCGCCTATCATCACTTCGGCCACGTGCGCGCACTGTTGCAGCACTATGCCGAGGTCGCTGCCGGGCCGGGGTGGCGGCAACCGGTGGAGGTCTGGCTGGCGGTGCTGTTCCACGATGCGGTGTACCAGCCCGGGCGTAGCGACAACGAAGCGCAATCGGCGGCGTGGGCACTGGACTGCATCCCGCGTTGGTGGCCACAGGCCGAGGTGGACCTTGCGCGCGTGCAGACGCTGATCCTGCTCACCGCACGGCATGGCCAGCTGCAACCGACCGATGTCGACGAAGAGGCGGCGCTGTTTCTGGACTGCGACATGGCGATCCTGGCGGCGCCGGCCCAGATCTTCGAAGCCTACGACCGCGCAATCGCCGACGAGTACCGAGGCCATGTGCCGGCGCTGCTGTTCCGTCTGAACCGGCGGCGTTTTCTGGCCGGCCTACTGAAGCGGCCGCGCATCTTTCTCAGCGCGTATTTCCATGCCAAGGCCGATGCCGCGGCGCGCGCCAACCTGCGTCGCCGGCTGGGCCGTTGATGGGCCAGTGCGCTGCGTTACGCCGCCTCGGGGAGGGCGGATCACGCACGCTACAATGGCCGCATGCACGAGCCCGCCGTTTCCGCCGCCGATCCACGTCCGCAACCGCCGCAGGCGCCAGCGCCCAACGAATGCTGCGAGAGCGGCTGCCCACTGTGCGTGCACGATCTGTACGCCGAGGAGTTGAGCCGCTACCACCAGGCCCTGGCTGCCTGGGAAGCCCGCCAGCAGATGCCGGCGCGGTAAGCGAAGCGCGGCGCTTCGCGGCACGCGCCGGAACGATTATCTTTGGACCACTTTCCCCGATGGTGCGACATGCGACGACTTGAACGATGGAGCGCGCTCTGCGCAGCGGCGGTGTTGACGCTGTCGGGCATGGCTGCCGCGCAGGCCCCGGATCCGGTCAGCCACGGGCGCTTCGAACAGGTGCCGGTGCTGATGCCCAAGGGCGAGCCCGAGCGCGTGGTGATCTGGCTGGCCGGCTCCGGCAATGCCGGCACGCGCCAGGCGCAGGCCCAAGCCCTGCGCGACGATGGCGCCATGGTCGCCGTGGTGGACATCGCCCATCTGTATGCGGTGCTGCGCAAGGCCGGCGGCACCTGCGCGTTCTCGGTCGGCGATGTGGAGAATTTTTCCCGCTATCTGCAGGCCTTCTATCACATCCCCACCTACCGCCTGCCGCTGCTGGTCGGTGATGGAGAAGGTGCTGCGCTGGCGTACGCGATCGGCGCACAGGCCAAGCCGCATGTGCTGGCCGGCGTGCTCACCGACGGGGTGTGCCCGGCGGCGGTGTCCGATCAGGCGATCTGCCAGCCCGGCGTGCAGCCAGGGAGCAATCGTCTGATTCCGGTGCCGCTGCAGATTCCGTGGGTGCTTGCCGGCAGCCAGGACAAGCGGTGCCCTGCGCCGGCCGAAGAGGCCTTTCTCAAGCAGATCCCGCAGGCGCGCACTTTCAAGCGCTCTGCGCGGGGCGACATCCTGCCCGGCCTGCGCGCGGCCGCCCGTTCGCTGGGCGAGCAGAAGGGCGTGGCCCTGCCGCCGCCGCCGGGTGGGCTGGCCGATCTGCCGGTGGTGGAAGTGCCGGCCAAGCCGGATGGCGACAGCGACGACGACACCTTCGTGATCTTCGTATCCGGCGACGGCGGCTGGGCGGGCCTGGATGAAGAGGTAGCCGACGCACTGGCAGCGCAGGGCATTCCGGTGGTTGGGCTGGATTCGTTGCGCTATTTCTGGACCGAGCGCACGCCGCAGGGCTTTGCCACCGACCTGGACCGTATTGCACGCGTCTACGCGCAACGCTGGCAGCGCGAGCGCGTGGTGTTGATCGGTTTTTCGCAAGGTGCCGACGTATTGCCGGCGGCGATCAACAAGCTGCCCGCACCGACCAAGCAGAGTATCCGCATGACCGCACTGCTGTCGGTGGGCAAGCTGGCCGACTACGAATTCCATGTCAGCAACTGGCTGGGCTCGGATGATGAGGGCCTGCCGATCGCGCCGGAAGTACAGCGCTTGCCGGCCGGCAGTACGGTCTGCATCTACGGCCAGGACGACGACGATGCACTGTGCCCCAGCCTGCCTGCCGCCGCTGCCAAGCGCGTTGCGCTGCCGGGCGATCACCATTTCAAGGGCGATTACGCGACCCTGGCCAAGGTGATCCTGGAGCAGTTGCACGCCCTGTCGAAGCCGTAAAAGCGTAGAGCACGTGTGAGCTGTTTCGGCCCGACGCCGGGCCGATGCAGGTCAACAACCAGGTCGTCGCCGTTCGGCCCGGCCTGCGTCCAGCCTGGGAAGCTCTAGGCATTTCTTTGCACGACCGACACCAACCGGTGGTGCTTGCGCGCGTGCCGGTGTGGGACCTTGAGCGGCATGGATGCCGCGCCAGAGCCTACATGGACGTACTGGCGACGTGTCCCACGCCGGTACGCGTGCAAGCGCCCGCAGCGGACCAAGGCATTCGCGTGGAAGTCCGGATGTCGTGCACAAGGTTGATCGGTGTGCGGGGTCGGTCGGCAGCGCGGCGCCGCATCCGGTGGCGGGACACGCCGTCAATCCATCCGTGGAGGCTCGGTGGCGGCATCCATGCCGCCACACGGTCCCGCCCCCGCACGCGGCACCGCGCTTTCCACGGTGTGCGGCCGCTGATCGGCAAGCAATGCCTTCAGGCACACGTGCAAGCGCCCGCAGCAGACCGAAGCATTCGCGTAAAGCCGCGGGTATCGCGCGGCCTTACTCCTGCCGACCTGGGTCCAGCGAGATCAGGCGGGTGACATCCAGCAGTGCGGCCGGCAGATGCATGCCGCCGGGCGCCACCAGGTAGCGCGGGCGCCAGGTCGGGGCGAACTTCGACTTGAAGCGGCGTAGCCCGCTGAAGCCGTAGAAGCGCTCGCCGTGGCGCGCCACCAGGCTGGCGAAGCGGTTCCAGCGGCCGGCCAGGCGGTGCTCGGCCAACCCGGACAGCGGTGCCATGCCCAGCGAGAAACGCGTGTAGCCGTTGGCCTGGCCCCACAGGAACAACTCGATGAACAAAAAGTCCATCGTGCCCTTCGGCGCCTCGGTGCTGTGCCGCATCAGGTCCACCGACAACTCGCCGCCGGCCGGCGCCCACCACACGTTGGCGAAGGCCACGATCCGGCCTTCCGCCTCGGCCACGGCGACCGGGAAACGGCGCAGGTAGTCCGCATCGAAGCTGCCGAGCGAGAAGCCTTTTTCTTCGCCGGATTTTTCTTCCAGCCACTGCTCCGACACCTCGGACAGGCGCGGCAACACCGCATCCACCTGCTCGGGCTGCAGCATGCGGAAGCCCAGGCCGCTGCGCTTGCCGCGGTTCCAGGCCTGGCGCAGGTCGGCACGGTCGCGGCCTTCCAGGGTGAAGTTCTCCAGCGGCACGATCGCCTCTTCACCCAGCTTGACCAGGGTCATGCCCATGTCCAGATAGGTCTGCCAGTATTTTTCGCCCACCTGGTAGAACACAGGGCGCAGGCCCATGTGGTCGGCTTCCTCGCGAAAGCGCCAGATCAGCGCACGCGCCACCTCCGGCGGACCCACCGGGTCGCCCATCGAGATCAGCGAGCCGCCGTAGCGCTGCATCATCACAAAGCCACGGCTACCCTCGTCGAACAGGAACGCCTTGTCGCCGGTCAGTGCCAGGCAGGCCTGGGTGTCGGTGCTGGTCTCCAGGATCGGTGCCAGCGTCTGCAGGGCCCGCGCATCGGCCGCCGGCATCGGCCGCCGCCCGCCGCGCAGCAGGCGCGCCATGCCGAACATGATCACGCCCACGCACAGGATCAGCGCCGCGCGCAGCGCACGCGGTGCATTGGCCGAGGTGGCGAACTCCCACCACAAATCATTGCTGTATTCGACATGGCTGTAGACGAAGAACAACAGCCAGAAGGTGGCCACCAGCACCAGGCCCAGGTTGCTCAGCCAGCGCCACGACCAGGCTTCGTCCAGGAGCGCGCCCTGGCGGTAGAACTCGCGCCGCGCCGCCCACAGCGCCAGCGCTGCCAGCGCCGCCGACAGCGATATCGAAATGTGGCTGCCGCGCAGCAGTGACAGCGGCGGCAACAGGATGCACACGCCCAGCGCCAGCATCCAGGCAGCATGACTCCGCCGTTGCAGCCCCTGGCCGATCAGCAGCAACAGCATGCCGCCCAGGCTGACCAGCAGATGCGAGGTTTCGATCAGCGGCAGCGGCGCCACTTCCTGGCGCGCGCGCGGGGTCGGCAGGGTGCCGTCGATCATCAGCGCCGCACCCACCGCGAATACCGCCAGCGCCAGGATCTGCGGCAACCACGGACGCAGCGCCTTCCATACCGTGCGGGCGGTGCTGGCGCTGGCGCGGACCGGCGCGCCCAGCCCCGAGGCCGCCGCCATGGCGACCGAAATCAGCAACGGCACGATGTAATAGGTGACGCGGTAGGCCAGCGCTGCGGCCAGCACGGCCGCGGGGGTGACATGCGGCAGCAGCTTGAGCAGGCTCCACTCGAACACGCCCAGGCCGGCCGGCACGGTGGAGATCAGGCCGGCCACCACGGCCACCAGCCAGATGCCGATGAAACCGAAATAGCCGGTACCCGGATCCGGCGGCAGCAGCACGTAGAACGCGGCCGCGGCCAGGCCCAGTTCGACCAGGCTGAGCGCGGTGACCCCGAGCACGGTGTTGCGATCCGGTAGCCAGAAGCGATGGCTGCGCAGGCCGAACTCGCGGCCCTGCCTGCCGACCAGCACCAGCATGGCCACGTAGCTGGCCAGCAGGACGATGCCGGCAATACGGATGCCTTGCGCGGTGATCGGCAGGGCGCGCGCGGCCGCTTCCGGTTCCAGCATCAGCGCCAGCCCCAGCAGCACCCAGGCCCCGAAGATGAAGCCAAGCGTGCTCATCAGCACCACCTGGCCGATCTCTGCCAGGGTCAGCCCCACGCTGCCATAACCACGCAGGCGCACGGCGCCGCCGGTGAGTGCGGCAAAGCCCAGGGTCTGGCCCACCGCATGCGCCATGAATGCGGTGATGCCCACCCGCGCCGGATGCAGCCGTCTGCCGGTGCGCTTGAGCCCCACCCAGTCGAAGCCCACCAGGCAGGCATAGCTGCTCAAGCCCAGCAACAACGTCAGTGCGATCTGGCCCGCACCCAGCGCACGGAACGCCTGACGGATCTGGCGATAGCCATGGTCGGTGAACTGTGCCGACAACGCGTGCAGCGCCATCGCCAGGATCGCCAGGCTGATCAGGACCGGCAGGGCGCGACGCCAACCGCTGGCCGGCGCTTCGGAAGACACGGGGGTATCCGTCATGGGGGCAACGGTGTCTGCATAAGAGGGAAGGAGGACGCATGCACGAGGCGTGCCGCGGGCGCGCTGGGTCTGCATGGGCCGGACAGTTGGACAAGCATGCAGCGTGATCGCGTCAGTGCCGAAACGGGGTGAACGCCCGGTGCGGGCAGGCCGACACCTGTCGGCACGGGCCGGCCGCGCGCATCATAGGGCAAAGGCACGCGCAGGTGCCGCAGGGGGCGCAGATGCACTGCAACACAGTTGGAAGGCAGACAGGCTACTGATGCACACTCCGGACCTTCGCGCGCCCGTGGTGGCCATGTCACCGTCTCCCTCTCCGCCGCCGCGCTGGAGCGGCCAGGCCGGTGCGCTTGCCGCCGGCGCCGGCATCGCCTTCATCGGCCTGGTGGTGCTGTTGCAATGGCGACGCGACGACCTCTGCTGGGTCGATGCGCAACTGAGCGCCTATCTGCATGGATCCTACGGCCTGCTGCTGCGCACCGCGTACTGCCTGCTGGCGACCGCGATGGCATGGCTGGCGGCGGGCATCTACGCGGCGCTGGCACCGGTGGCACGCAGCCGCACGGTACTTTGCCTGTTCTGGTGTGCGGCGCTTGGCCTGAGTGCGGTGTCGATCGGCGACAGCTGGATGCCGCAGCTGGCGCCGGATGCGGCACCGATGGTGCACGTGCTGTCGGCCGATGCCACCTTCCTGTGCGTGATCGCGGCGGTCTTGCTGCAATCGTGGTATTTCCGCCGCGATCCGGCATGGCGGGCGCATTTTGTCAGCGCGTTCGCGCTGGGCTGGGCGGCGTTTGCGGCCTTGCTGTTCCATGTCACGGTCACCCGCGCGCCGCTGGGCATCAGCCAGAAGATCGCCATCGTGCTGATCGTGGTCTGGATGGTGCGGGTCGGGCTATGGCTGAGGCGCGCGGTGCGGGATGGGGCTGCACGCCTGGCGCATTCGCGGGACAATGATGGGGTCAACCAACCGTAGGAAGTCAGAAATGCTGCAGCGATTCGATGCGGGCCCGCGTATGTCCGAGATGACCGTCCATGGCGGTGTGTGTTACCTGGCCGGCCAGATTGCCGAGGACACCAGCGAAGACATCACCGGCCAGACCCGCCAGGTGCTGGGCGAGATCGACAAATTGCTTGCGCTGGCGGCCAGCGACAAGACCAAGATCCTGCGCGCGGAGATCTATCTGGCCGACATCGCCGACTTCGACGGCATGAATGCCGCCTGGGACGAGTGGGTGCCGCATGGCTTCACCCCGGCGCGTGCCACGGTCGAGGCAAAGTTGGCGCGGCCGGAATGGAAAGTGGAGATCGTGATTACTGCAGCGGCAGGCTGATCCCGGCGCCAGTAAGGCGATCGCAGCGTAAACGTTGCGATCAGGCAGGCGGTGCCCGGTGGTTGAATTCGCGGGTGCCACCTGTCGCTGCGGGTTGCGGGTGCTGTGGATTGGCTGATCGTTGCCACGGCGCTTCGTCAGCCGCTCGCGGGCGGCGTGCGTGTGCCTTTGTGGCCACGCTTTCGCGCGCTCTGCCTCCAACGTACATGCGCAGGATCACGCGCGACGGCCAGCTGTCCGCCGACGCATGGCGGTATCAGCCAGTGCGTCGTGAGAGGCGTAAACCAGCCACGCGACCTGCAGCCACCACTCCGGGATGGGCGTGCCTGCGCCAGGCGATCAGCGCTTGACGAAGCGGTAGTGCGCCACGCCCCATTCGCGGCCCTGGTCGTAGCCGAACAGCTCTGCGCACGCCAGCCAGAACATGCGCCAGCGGTGCCACCAGCGCTGTGCATCCTCGCCATAGGTCTGCTGCAACAGCGGCATGATCTGCGCGCGGTGGCGGTCCTGGTTGTCCAGCCAGGCATTGGCGGTCTTCTCGTAATGCTGGCCCGACAGGACCCAGCGCTGTTCAATGACCACGTCCTGCTGGAAATGCAGCAAGGTGTCCGCCGCCGGCATCAGCCCGCCAGTGAAGAAATGCCGGCCCATCCAGTTGTCTTCGCCGGCCACCTCGAACGGATAGGCCAGATCGCGGTGGCAGAAGATGTGCACGAACAACTTGCCGCCCGGCGCCAGCCAGCTGCCCACGCGCGCGAGCAGGTCGCGGTAGTTGCGCATGTGCTCGAACATCTCCACCGACACCACGCGGTCGAAATTATCTGGCGGCAGCACCAGCGCGTTGACGTCGGCGGTGATGACCTGCACGTTGCCCAGCCCGCGCAGACGGCATTGCTCCAGGATATGCGCGCGCTGCGGGCGCGAATTGGACACCGCGGTAATACTCACGTTGGGGTAACGCTCGGCCATCCACAGGGTCAGCGAGCCCCAGCCGCAGCCAAGCTCAAGAATGCGCTGACCATCGGCCAGCTCGGCGCGTTGCCCGTACAGCGCCAGCATGCGTTCTTCGGCCGCGTCCAGGTCCGGTGTGCTGGCGTCCCAGTAGCAGCTGCTGTACTTCAGCCGCTTGCCCAGGCACAAGGTGAAGAATTGCGGCGGCAATTCGTAGTGCTGGCGGTTGGCCGCATCGGTTTCGATCGCAATCGCGCTGGCGCGCAGGCTGTCGATGAAGGCGCGTTGGCGCTCGCCGTTGGCATCGGCGTCGTCGCCGCGCTCATCGCGCAGGCGCTGCGCGCACAGACGGCGGATGCCATAACGCAGGGCAGCGTCGGGCAGCACGCCGGACTCGGCCAGGCGTGTGGCGAACGCTTCGTCCGGGAGCGAGGAGGGCGGGGCGGTGACAGTGGACATGCAACTCTCCAGACAACTCAGGACGAAGGGGGAAGCGGGAAGAACGCGCTGGTGGTGCGTTGGTACTGCGCGTAGTCCTCGCCACGCGAGCGCAGTGCCTGCTGCTCGGTGTAGGGAATACCGGTGAAGCGATACAGAAACACGAACATCACCACTGGCCCGAGCGCGCACAGCGCCACCGGCCATGGCCCGGCGCCGACCGCCAGGGCCAGATAGGCGAACCAGTGCACGAACTCGAAGAAATAATTGGGATGGCGCGAATACCGCCACAGTCCCTTGCGACAGGTCTTGCCGCGATTGGCCGGGTCGGCCTTGTGCGCAGACAGTTGCCGGTCGGCCAGTGCCTCGCCACCGACCGCCATCAGCCACACCACGACCGCCAACGTGCTCCACAGGCTCCATGCCGGGTTCGGGTTGCTGGCCGCAGCCAGGAACGGCACCGCAAACAGCACCACCACCACCGCCTGGGCCAGGAAGAAGCCGAGGAACTTGCGCTGGTCGCCATTCCAATGCTCGCGCAGGGCGCGATAACGGCCGTCCTCGTGCGGGTCGCCGAACACGCGCACGCCCAGATGCCAGGCCAGACGCGCGCCCCACAGACCGCCAAGCACCGCCACCAACACGCGCGGCAGCAACGCACCGTCGGACATCCACGCGCAATACGGCGCTGCCACCGCCAGGCAGGCGGCCCACAGCACGTCGACCGGGCCGGCATTGCCGCTGCGGCGCTGCCATAGCCAGCCCAGCAGCATCACCGCACTTGCGAATACGCCCACATGCAGCAGCGGCCACACCGTCATTGCAGTTCTCCGGTCGTGTCGTGCGGCCATGGTCGCGCCAGACGGCGTGCATACAGCGACAACACGCCGCAGGCCACGCCCCAGCCGATGCCGACGGCCAGGGCCGCATGCAGCAACGGCGGCAGCAGTTCCACTGCATGCCAGCTGCGCTGCGCCAGCCAGTACGAAAACGGGCCGAAGAAGGCACCCAGCAACGCCGCCAGCCACGGGCGTTGCATCACGCTGCGCAGCGAATGGTTGAGCGTGAGCGCAAAGCCCAGCCACAACGCCAGAATCCATGCCGGCGCCAGCACGCTACCCGGCCATGGCGTGGCGTAGCGCACCCAACCGCCGGCCGCCAGCGTGGTATCGAGCAGCAAACCCAGTGCCAACGCGGCGATCAGCAACCGCACATCGCCCACCGCGCGCCGCGAGGGCCACAGTTGATACAGCGCAAACAGCGCCAGGACCAGCAGCGTTGGCCACACCCGCCCGTGCGCAGCGGCGGCCACCGCCACCACCCACAGCACCTGCAAGCCGAGATAGTTGCCGAGCTGCTTCATGCCTCACGCAAGACCGGGCACGAACTGCGGTGGGCGCGCGGCGGGCTTGCTCAGCCATAGATGCACATCGCCGATCGAACGTTCCAGAAAACCGGCTTCGCAATAGGCCAGGTAGAACTCCCACATGCGGATGAAGCGCTCGTCGTAGCCCAGTGCGCGCACCTGCGGCAGCTGCGCCATGAAGCGGTGCCGCCATGCACGCAGGGTCAACGCATAACTCGGGCCGATGTCCTCCAGGTGGAACAGGCGCAGATCGCTGGCGCGCGCCACCGCGCCGGTCATCGCCGCAACCGAGGGAATGAAGCTGCCGGGGAAGATATGCCGCTTGATGAAATCCACCGACTGCAGCGCCTGCTTGTAGCGGTGGTCCTCGATGGTGATGGCCTGGATCAGCGCCTCGCCATCGTCGGCGAGCAGGCTGCCGACCTTGGCGAAATAGGTATCCAGATACTGGTGGCCGATCGCCTCGATCATCTCGATCGACACCACGCGATCGAAGCGGCCCTGCAGGTCGCGGTAGTCGCGCAACAACACGGTGACCTTATCGCTCAGGCCGGCATCGGCGATGCGCTGGTTCGCCAGATCGAACTGCTCGCGCGAAATCGTGGTGGTGGTGACGCGGCAGCCGTGTTCGCGCGCCGCATGCAGTGCAAAACCGCCCCAGCCGGTGCCGATCTCGACCACGTGGTGCTGCGGACCCAGGCGCAGTTTCTGGCAGATGCGTTCGAGCTTGCGCGTGGCTGCACGCTCCAGCGCCGCTTCGCCTTGCGCTTCTTCGCCATCGACGAAGATCGCCGACGAGTACATCAGGTTGGCGTCCAGGAATAATGTGAACAGCGGGTTGCCCAGATCGTAGTGCGCGGCGATGTTGCGCCGGCTGCCGCTGCGGGTATTGCGGGCCAGCGCATGCATGCCGCGCATGGCCCAGCCGCCGAGGCGCGCGGTACCGGTTTCCATCGCATCCAGGCGGCCGCGGTTGCGCAGCAGCACGCGCATCAGCCCGACCAGATCGTCGCATTGCCATTGCCCGTCCATGTACGACTCGCCGGCACCCACGCTGCCATTGAGCGCGGCCTGGCGATAGAAGCCGGGATCGGTCACGTGCAGCTGCACCTGCAAGGCGTCCGTGCCGCTGGCAGTACCCAGCGTGGTGATGCCGTCGGCGTCGTGCAGCTGCAATTGCCCGTCGCGCAGCTCGCCCAGCGTGGCCAACAGGCGCTTGCGCAGCAGGCGGTCCGTCCAGGAAGCCGCGCGTGGCGCAGCAGTATCGGGCAGGGACGTGGCGTTCATCGGCGATCTCGCACAGGCGGGTGGGGGTGGTCATGCACAGGGTTGCCGCGCAGCCACAGGCGCAAGGCCTGCCAGTGGATGGCGATCACCACCTGCACGGTCATCAAGGGATAGGCGAGCAAGGTGCGCGCCAGGGTGCGCGCGATCAGTGGCTGACGTTGCAGGACCAGCGTGGCATCGAAGCGCCGCGTGCCGCTGTTGTCGATCGCGCGCTCGGCGGCGGCGTCGTTGGCGTCCAGCACATCCATATGCACACGCAGTTGCGCCGCCGGCACGCTGAAGCGCCAGTCGTATTGATGCTGCATGCCCATGAACGGCGAGACGTGGAAGCGCTTGTCGAACCGCCAGGCATGCACATCGCGATGCGTGCGCGCCTGCGCCACCGGCAGCACATAGACGTGGCGTTGCTGCCACGGCGTATTGGTGATTTCAGCCACGATCCAGCGCAGGCCGTCATGCCGGTCGAAGCAGTAGTAAAAGCTCACCGGGTTGAACACATGGCCGAAGTAGCGCAGATGCGTCAGCAGCCGGATCGCACCGTCCGGCCGCTGCCCGGTATGCGCCTGCACGCACTCGCGCACCGCCTCATCCAGCGGAATGGCCGGGTCGCCCAGGTAATCGCTGCGGCGGAACTGCGCCAGGTTGGCGCGCCCCACCGACCACAGCCAGCGGCCCGCGAAGACCTGATCGAGCTCGGACAGATCCAGATACAGCAGGAACAGCCGGTAGCGGAAATCCAGCGGTCTGGGCGCGAAGCGGCGATGCCGCACCCATCCGGTGTAGACCGCGCTGCGCAAGCCACCGGCCACGCTGCCGGCACCGCTGTCCTGCCCGGGAGGCAGCGGCACGGCATCGGTGCTGGCTTCGCGCAGCAGCTGCATCACCAGCTCACTCCCAACTGGTGGGCGACATCGACACCGCTGCGCAGGCCGTCTTCGTGAAAACCGAAGCCCCATGCAGCGCCAGCGAACCAGGTGTGCTGCCTGCCCTGAATCTCGGCCTTGCGGGCCTGCGCCGCCAGCGCGGCGGCGTTCTGCACCGGATGCCGGTAGCGCATGCGCCGCAGCACCCTGGCCGGGTCGATGTCGTGGTCGCGGTTGAGGGAGACGATGAAGGGTTGCGGTGCGTCGATGGACTGCAGCGCGTTCATCCAGTAGCTCACCGTGCAGGGCGCTTGCGGGTCGGCCGGCACGTGCGCGTTCCAGGCAGCCCAGGCACGCCGGTCGCGCGGCAGGATGCGCGCATCGGTGTGCAGCACGGTGTCGTTGTTCTGGTAGGTGATGCCGCCCAGGATCTGCTGTTCGGCCTCGGAGGCATCGCTGAGCAATGCCAGCGCATCGTCGGCGTGGCAGGCCAGCACCACCTCGTCGAACTGTTCCTGCCCACGCAGCGAGCTCACCACCACGCCATCGGGCGTACGGCCGATGCCATGCACTGGCGTGGACAGCCGCTCCAGCACCTGCCAGCGCCGCCGCAGCGCACGCACATAGCTGTTGGAGCCGCCGCGCACCACCTGCCACTGCGGCCGCCCGCTGAGTTGCAGCATGTGGTGGTTGGCCATGAAGCCGATCAACTGGCCCATCGGAAATTCGAGAATGGTCTGCGATGGCGAGGACCAGAGCGCCGACGCCATCGGCACCAGATGCTGATCGCGGAACGCCGCGCCATAGCCGTGCCGCTGCAGATACGCGCCCAGCGTGCTGAAGCGCTCGTCGCCATGCAGCACCGCCGGCGCCTGCCGATAGAAACGGCGCAGGTCGGCCAGCATGCCCCAGAAACGGGGGCTGAGCAGGTTGCGGCGCTGGCAGAACAGCCCGTTCAAGCTGCCGGCGTTGTATTCGAGCCCACTGCGCGCATCGTGCACCGAAAAGCTCATCGTGGTTGGCTGCGCGGCCACGTCGAGCTCGGCGAACATGCGCGTGAGCAGCGGGTAGTGCTGCCGATTGAACACGATGAAGCCGCTGTCCACCGCGTAGCGCTGCCCGTCCAGGTGGATGTCGTGGGTGTGGGTGTGCCCGCCCAGGTAATCGGCGGCTTCGAACAGCGTGACCTCGTAGCGGCGCGACAGCAGCCACGCTGCGCCCAGGCCGGCAATGCCGCTGCCGACCACGGCAATCCTGCGCTCGCTCATTGGCTCACCCGTTGGCCACGGCTGACCAGCGACGCCGGCATCGGCTTGAGATCCCAGACCAGGCCCAGCCACGACAGTGCGGTGAGCCCGTACCAGGTTACGTCGTACTCCCACCAGCGCAGGCCCTGGCGTGCGGAACCGGGATAGAAGTGGTGGTTGTTGTGCCAGCCTTCGCCGAAGGTGAGCAACGCCAGCAGCCAGTTGTTGCGGCTGTCGTCGCGGGTGTCGAAGCGCCGGCTACCGAAGCGGTGCGCCAGCGAATTGATGGTGAAGGTGGCATGGAACAGTGCCACGGTGGATATCACGAACCCCCACACCAGCAGCTGTGGACCGGTGGTGTGCAGCTCCGGTGCGGCAGTGTCCAGCCAGCTGCCGAGCAGGTACAGGGCAACGGCCAGCAGCACCGGCATCACGATGTCGAAGCGGTCGAGCAAGCGCAGCTCGGCAAAGCGACGCAGGTCCGGGATGACCTCCCAGTCGGTGCGGAAATTGCGCGGGGTCAGGAACCAGCCGGTGTGGCTCCACCAGAAGCCGTGCTGGGCCGGCGAATGCGGATCGCGGCCGGTATCGGTATGCCGGTGATGGTTGCGGTGATGCGCGGCCCACCATAGCGGCCCGCGTTGCACGCAGGTGGCGCCGATGGCGGCAAACACGAACTGCAGCACGCGCGAGGTCTTGAAGGCGCGGTGCGAAAAGTAGCGGTGGTAGAAGCCGGTGAGCGCGAACATGCGCAAGGCATACAGCGCCAGCGCGGTGCCGACCGCAAACCACGATGCGCCAACCCAGAACACCGCCAGGCAGGCCAGGTGCAGCGCGATGAAGGGCAGGGCGCGCAGCCAGTCGATGCGGTCGGCGCGCGCCTCGTCCAGCGGTTCATCGGTCTGCGAATCCACCCAGCGGCGCAGGCTGCCCAGACGGCCGGCAAGCCCGCCACGCCGACGCGAGGGGCTGGGCCGGGGCGAGGCGGCGTGAGGGTCGATTCCGGTACTCGGCACGCATCAATCTCCGTGTGTAGTCGTGACCCTGTACGCAAGCGGCCGGCAAACAGATGCACCTGCCCAGTCGACCGCACGCCCGCCCAGGTCGTGGCGGTCAGCGTCGCATGGGAATCGTAGAACTGCGCGCCTGCACGCACCATCGCGCATTGCGATCTGTGCGCGCAGTATCGGTGACATGCATGAGGCTGCTTGTGAATACGGCTGCCTGCGCATGGATCGCAGGCAGCCGTGGCCTTGCTGGCTCAGGGCGCCATCGCCAGCGTGCTGATGCCGCCCTTGGCGACCACCGTACCGGTTGCCACGCCGCCTGGCGCACCGCCCGGCGGTTCCAGCGTCACTGCCAGGATCGCCTCGTTGCTGAGCATGGGCATCAGCTGGTCGGGAATCTGTGCGCGGCGTGCCCGCTGATCGTCGAAGGTGCCCATCGAATGCGCCTTGCCATCGGGCGTGATCAGCCACAGCTCGGGCACCTTGTCGGCGGTGGCGGTGCGGTCCAGCGGCGTCACCGTGATGGTGTGCTTGTCGGCATCCATCAGCGCCACATAGCCCGGACGCCCGTCTTCGGTCGCCAGGGTCGAGGTCATCGCAATGCCGGTCGCCGGCGGTGTGGTCGCCGCAGGCGGGGTGACCGGCGTCTGCACGACGGGGGTGCCGCGCGGCGGTTGCGTGGGCGCGGTGCGCAGGTTCAACAGCGCCAGTACGCACACCGCCGCAGTGGCCACGCCAGCGGCGCTGGCCCAGCGCCAGAAGCGCACGTTGTTCCAGAGCGGGGCGGGCGGCGTGCCGGTGCCTGTAGGCGCTGCCGCCGGAACGGCGCGCAGCGGTGTGTCGAAGCCCAGCGTCTGGCGCACGCGTGCCCAGACCTGGTCCGGCGGTGTCACCGCGGCGATCTCTTCCAGCAGCGGGGCCAGATGCTCCTGCCACTGCAGCACCGCCTGGGCGAACGCGGCATCGGTGGCAATGCGCTGCTCGGCCGCCAGACGTTTGTCGGCGCTGAGCAGGCCCAGCACGTACTCGCCGGCCAGCACGTCGCGCGGTGGTTCCTGGTCGATGGGAAAGGGCGTGCTCATCGTTCCAGACATGCCTTCAGTTTGGCCAGGCCACGGCGGATCCAGCTCTTGACCGTGCCGATGGGTGTATCGGTGCGTGCGGCGAGTTCTTCGTAGGTGATGCCTTCGAAGAACGCAGTGCGAATCAGCTCGCTACGCGGCGGCTCCAGCTCCGCCAGGCAATGGTCGATGCGACGGCGTGTACTGGCGCGTTCGGTACGCTCGAGGGGGAGCGCATCGTGGTCGCGCAGCTCGCCGGCATCGTCCAGCGGCACGTTGCGGCGCTGCGGTGCGTTGGCGCGCAGATGGTCGATGGCCTTGTTGCGCGCGATCATCGCCAGCCAGGTCAGCCCGCGGGCGCGGCTGGGGTCGAATTGACCGGCCTTGTGCCAGATCAGCGTAAACACGTCCTGCAGCACTTCCTCGGCTTCGGCGCGCTGAGGGATCAGGCGCAGGCACACGCCGAACAGTTTGGGCGATGTCTGCCGGTACAGCGCTTCGAAGGCATGCCGGTCGCCACCCGCGGTTGCGGTCAGCAGGCGTCCGGTCTCATCGTCGTCGTGGCCAGGGATGGCACTCATGCGGTCGGGCGTTGGGAGAGGTGAGCGCGATGCTACCGGACTGGGCCGGTGCTGTCCTTCACTTACGCCACCATAGCAGCGCAGCGGCCAGCAGCAAGACGATTTCCACACCGGCCAGCGCCGCCGTGGGCGCGGACACCGGCCATAGCCTGGCCAGCGACGCGCTGCGGAACAGCACGATGGGCACGTAGAAGGCGAGTGCGACCAGCAGGCCGGTGCGCGCTTGATCGATCCAGGCGAAGTAGCCGAACAGGAACGCCATGCCCAGCTGCAGGCCGCCATAGATGACCAGATATTCGGATTGCCCGGCCGGCGAGAGCTGGGTATAGCCCACCGCGTGTGCGGTCTTGAGCGGCGAGAGCGTGCACCAGATCGCCAGGGCGACATACAGCACTGCGTTGATCCAGAGGTAGGCCTTTGCCATGCGGGTGCTCCTGTGCGCGTAAGGGGGACCCGGGCCGTTGTACGCAACGGCGCGTGGTCGGGCGTGAAGGTGGCGCGGGCCGGCATCACGGCGCGCTGCAACTGCCGGTCAGCGGCTGCTCGCGCGCCTGACGCAAGGCATCGTCGGTACTGGCGCCTGGTGCAGCGTCCGGGAACACGATGCGCACGCGCCGATAGCGCCCCTGTACATCGCGCAGGTTGCCCACGCCGCGGAACTCCAGCAGGCGTTTGCTGGCGAGGGAATAGCGCACCTCCAGCGAGGGCACCGCCGCGCCATACCAGGCATCGAGCGAAATGCGGAAGCGGCGCTGGCCGGCAACATCGGCGATGCGTTCGACGCGGAACGCCAACTGCCGCTGCAGGCTGGGCAGCACGAAATCCACCCGTTTCGGCGCGCTGGCCAGGGCATCCCAGTGGGCGCGCAGATAGGCATCGAAACCGGCATCGATCACGCGCTCGTCGTCGCCGGCCGGGAGTGCGGCACGGCGCTCAGGCTTGCCGGGCGGTTGCTGGAACATCTCGCGCACGCCATCGCGCCGGCGCACGCCTTCGCGATACCCGTCGCGCCCGTCGGTCAGGCTGAAATCGGGCGCCGTGCCGCCACCGTCGACCTGCTTGCGCGCAAACGCCTGCCCATTGGGGCAGCGGTACAGCACCAGTCGCCCGCCGTCATCGAGCAACCAATGCGATTCGCGGTAGCGCAATGCGCCGCTGTCGGCATCGAAGACCTCGCCGTCCACGCGCGTCACCGCCGCCGCACCCATGGGCAGGCTGCCAAGCACCAGCAACAACAGCGGCGGAATCGGCCGGCAGCAGGCGGCGATCGTGGCAACGGCAGTGGCAAGTGGGCGCATCGGCACATCCTCGATGGGAGTGCTTACCCATACGGGCACGGCCGCAGCATGGATGCGCCATCGCGCGTCAGGACGTTCCTGACCGCCTGTGGGTAGAGCGAGGGGATGCCGGCGTGGCGGACCCCATGACGATCGTCAATCCGCCAGGCCTGGCGCGGCCATCAGCCCAGCGGATGCAGTGCGATGCAATCCACCGGGCACGCCGGCAGACAGAGTTCGCAACCGGTGCACAGCGGTGCGATGACCGTATGCATGTGCTTGGCGCCACCGACGATGGCATCCACCGGACAGGCCTGGATGCATTTGGTGCAGCCGATGCAGTCGGCCTCCACGATCCACGCCACCTGCGCCGGCTTGTGCGCCCCGCGGCTGCGATCGTAGGGACGTGCGGGCACGCCCAGCAGTTGCGCCAGCGCACGCGCACCGGCATCGCCGCCGGGAGGGCAGTGGTCGACCCCTGCGTGACCGTCCGCCATTGCCTGCGCATAGGGGCGGCAGCCGTCGTAGCCGCACTGGCCGCATTGGGTCTGTGGCAACAGGCGGTCGAGCCGTTCGACCAGGTCGGGCGTGGGGACGGGCATTGCGGTGTCAGTGCAGCCGATGGCCGCGATACCAGCGCTGATGCGCCAGTGCCAGCATCGGCCCGTCTTCGCGGCTGTCGCCATAGGCGTGCACGCAGGCGTACTGCCCCAGGTCGTAGCGTGCGCGGATCTGCATGGCCTTGTGCGGCCCGCAATCGCCATCGGCATAGCGCCCGCTCAGCACGCCGCCGGTGTGTTCGAGCCGGTTGCAGATCAGCGACAGCCCATGCTGCGTGCACCACGGCTGCAGATACAGATCCACCGACGCCGACACCAGCACCACGTCATGCCCCTGCGCCTGATGCCAGTCGATGCGTTGCATCATCTGGGCACGCACCACGCCCGGCAGTGCAGTGCGCGCGTAATCGGCGCCATGCATGGCCATCTCGTCCAGCGAGCGACCACTGAACACGATGCGCGTGACCCGCGCGCGCAGCGCGGCAGCGGACACCACGCCCAGCCGATAGCCCAGCACCCACGGGCCGACCTGCCACTTTGCCGCGGCCAGCTGGGCGGGCGTGGCCACCTTGCGCAGGAAGCGCGCATAGGTGTCGCAGGTGGTGACGGTGTGATCGAAGTCGAACAGGGCCAGGTGCATGGGGGCTGGGATTGGGGATTGGGGGATTCGGGGTTCGGGGTTCGGGATTGGGGAGTGGTTAAAAGCGCGGTGACTGAGTGTTCCCTTCTCCCGCGTGCGGGAGAAGGTGCCCCGCAGGGGCGGATGAGGGCACGGGCGAAGCCTCGTGCAATTGGAACGGCATCTAAGCTTGGCACCGTACCCTCACCCCAACCCCTTTCCCGGCGGGAGAGGGGCTTTGAACGCGGGGGGGCGTAGAGATGGACTCGACACCCGCTTTTGAAAGCTCTCAGTAGTCAGATGCTGAAGATGCATCGGGTATGTTTCGCAGACCAGATCGGATGTCGCTTCTACGAATCCCAAATCCCGATTCCCCAATCCCGCTTCACCGCACCGGCATGCCCGGCTGCGCGCCGCTGTCGGCATCCAGCAGCGCCAGTGCGCCGCCGTCGAAGCCGGCCGAGAGGATCATGCCTTCGCTGATGCCGAAGCGCATCTTGCGCGGAGCCAGGTTGGCGATGAAGACCACGCTGCGGCCCACCAATGTCTCCGGTTCCCCGTAGCTGCCACGGATGCCCGAGAAAATCTGGCGCTTGCCCAGCTCGCCGGCATCCAGTTCGAAGCGCAGCAGCTTGTCCGAGCCTTCCACGAATTCGCACACCAGCACCTTGCCGATGCGCAGATCGAGCTTGGCGAAATCGTCGATGCCGATGAGGGCGGGATTGGTGGTTGGGGATTCGGGATTCGCAATGGCGGCAGGCTTTGCGTCGGCCTTGCTCGGTGCGGGCTTGGTGGTTGCAGCCGGAGCCGCAGGTGCGGCCATCGTGTCCTTGGAAGCGTCGGTCATGGCGTCGATCAGTTTGGGGTCGATACGGGTGAACAGGGCGGTGTAGGGCTGGATCGTGTGCGCTGCCAGCGGGCGGGCGACGTCTTCCCAGCTGGTCATCGGCGCCGACAAAAACGCCTCGGCCTCGGCGCAGGTGCGCGGCAGGATCGGCTTGAGCGCGGCCACCAGGATGCGGAACAGGTTCAGTCCCTGGGTGCAGACCGACTGCAGCTGCGCATCGGCGCCGTCCTGCTTGGCGATCACCCACGGCTTGGTGTCGTCGATGTACTTGTTGGCCTCGTCGGCCAGTGCCATGGTCTGGCGGATCGCGCTGGCGGCATCGTTGCGTTCGTAGGCCTCGCGGATCGGCGCCAGTGCGGCGACGAAGCGGTCGTACTGCGCGGCATCGGGTAGCGCCTCAGCCAGCTTGCCGTCGAAGCGCTTGCCGATGAAGCCGGCGCAGCGGCTGGCCAGGTTGACGAACTTGCCGACCAGATCCGCGTTCACCCGTGCGATGAAATCGCCCAGGTTCAGATCCAGATCGTCCACGCCGCCGGAGGACTTGGCCGCGAAGTAATAGCGCAGCGCCTCCGGCTCCAGGCCCACGTCCAGGAAGGTCCGCGCCATCACGAAGGTACCGCGCGACTTGGACATCTTGGCGCCGTCCACGGTCAGGTAGCCGTTGACGTGCAGGCGCGTGGGCGCGCGGTGGCCGGTGCCGTGCAGCACCGCCGGCCAGAACAGGCCGTGGAAATTGACGATGTCCTTGCCGATGAAGTGATGCAGCTCGGTCTGGGTGCCGGCGACAAGATGCGCATCGAAGTCTTCGCCCATCTGCGCGCACAGCGTCTTGAAGCTGCACATGTAGCCGATCGGCGCATCCAGCCACACGTAGAAATACTTGCCCGGCTGGCCGGGAATCTGGAAGCCGAAGTACGGCGCATCGCGCGAGATATCCCATGCGCGCAGGCCGCCTTCGGCGTCCAGCCACTCCTTGAGCTTGGCCTTGACGCCGGGCAATGCCACGTCGCCAGCCAGCCACTCGCGCAGGAAGCCGTCGAAATGGCCTACCTCGAAGAAGAAATGCTCCGAATCGCGCAGCTCCGGCGTGGCGCCGGAGATCACCGACTTGGGCTCCTTCAACTCGGTGGGCGCATAGGTCGCGCCGCAGACCTCGCAGTTGTCGCCGTATTGATCGGCGCTGCCGCAGTTGGGGCAGATGCCCTTGATGTAGCGGTCCGGCAGGAACATGCCCTTGGCCGGATCGTAGAACTGCGCCACCGAGCGCCGGCTGATGTGGCCGGCGGCCTCAAGCTTGGCGTAGAAGGCTTCGGTGAGCTCGCGGTTGACCGGCGAATTGGTCGAATCGTAATGATCGAAGGTCACCCCGAACGCCGCGAAATCGCGCTCATGGCTGGCCTGGATGCTGGCGATGAAGGCTTCCGGGGTCACCCCGGCCTTTTCGGCGGCCAGCATGATCGGCGTGCCGTGGGTGTCGTCGGCGCAGACGAACCAGGTCTTGTCGCCGCGCAACCGGCGCGCGCGCACCCAGATGTCGGCCTGGATATAGCCGACCAGGTGCCCCAGATGCAGTGGGCCGTTGGCGTAGGGCAGGGCGGTGGTAACGAGTGCGGTGCGGGTCATGGCAGGCGTAATGCGGGGGACACCCGATTATCGCACTAGTCGGGAGCCGGGATCGGGGCTGGGAATCGGGAATCGGGAATCGGGATTAGGCAATCGGTCAAAGCAGGGTCATGTGGCCGTGTTGTCGAGGCGCGCAGGTGCTTGGCCGCGCATGCGGCGTCAGGATGGGGACGCGCAAAAAAGGCGCCCTCGCGGGCGCCTGCTCTTACCGAATCCCGAATCCCAGCTACTCGCGTACCCAGGTCTGCGTGCGGCCAAGGGCTTCGATGCCGACGTAGCCACGCATCTGCAGCTTCTTGCCGCCTTCGGTCAGGGTGATCTTGGCCTTGTAGGTCTTGCCCTTGGCCGGGTCGAGCACCGAACCGCCGCTCCATACCGCGGTGCCGTCGGGCTTGAGGCCCCACAGGATGGTCATGCCCTTGATCGGCTTGCCCTTCAGCGCGCCGTCGCACTTGTCGCACATCGGATTGGGGCCGTTGTTGGACTGCAGGATCTCGACCACCTTGCCGCTGAGCGTGCCGTTGCCGAGCTGTTCGATCTGCACCACCGATTTGGGCTTGCCGGTCTCGTCGTCGATGGTCTTCCAGCGGCCCACCGGCGAATCGGCGGCCTGGGCCAGCAGCGACGCGGTGGCCAGCGGCAGGGCCAGCATCAGGGTCTTGAAGGTCTTGCGCATGTGTCCCCTCCCAGGGATGACTGTGGTCGCCGTCGGCGGCCTGACCGCGAATGTATACCGCGGGGTATGGTGGCGGAAAGATGCAGCGTTCAGTTTGAAGCAGCGCAGCGAGATGCAGGCGACGTTTGCTCCGCCATCAGACGCGTTCTTCCTTGTTGAATGACGATGCGGGAGACTTCCACTTCGCATTCTGGCCCATGCGACAGAATGGTCGCCACATAGTCCTGACCTGCTTGCGGAACGAAGCTGCGACTCACGGTACACAGCGGTGTATTCAACGAGCAGCGGTTATCCATGCAGCCACCTGCCGATAGCGACAGAGTGATCGGCTCGCCCGCACGAAGATGCGCTTCGGTCACAAAGCGTCCTCCGCTGACAGCAACGGCGGGAATGCCGATTTTTTGCCCGGCACCCGTGCCGAACGGCCCCGGCCGTGAGCTTGGCGCAATACCCGCGCCATGGATGTTTCCGCCGATACAGGTGCGGTTCGGATAGAGCTCAGGCGCCGGTCGCTCGGTAACCAAACGGAGGCGCGCACGTGGCCCGTCGCGTGGCTCGTCGAATGTCGACAAGGAGATCGCCGAGCTGCGTATCGCTCCGCAGCCGGCCAGAAGCATCATCAATGCCGTCAGAAGGAGGCGCTCAATCGGCATGGCACTCTCCTGAAATCGGCACAAATTCCAGATCTACCGGGGCAACGCCGGTCTTCGCATCGGTGACAATCAGCTGACAGCGTGCGTCGTCGTAGAGTTGGCTGGCGACGTAGTGCTCTCCGGGCGTCGGCGTGAATGACACAAGATTGGTGCAGTTGTTGGTGGTCAGGCTTCGACGGCGTGAGTCGAGTGTTTGTATGGTTCGTGCGCGTAAAAAGAGCTGCTTGTCGGGGACAATCGCATATTCTTCCCGGGGCTGATTATTACTCAACTTACCGAGTATGCCCTTGACTGGAGCAGTCAACGCGCCCAGAAATCCGCTATGTCCGCCCTTTGCACAACTGGCATCGTCGAAGATATCGAAGTATTGGACTGGTTCGACAGGAATCACGGCGGGCCTGATGGGCTTGGCAAGCGTCAGGGTAGCGAGAGGCTCACCGGGTTTTGGCGCAACATACCGCTTTGGGAAAAGAAAGCCGCAGCTGGCAAGGACGATTGCTACAGGGACGACAAGGCGCAGGATGAAGTGAGACATGCGTGCAATTCCGGCATGGCGTTTGTTGGCCCGCCGCATCCATGCCTGCGACGCCGCTGCGGCGAGGCGTCGCCGCGCTCTCGATAGCGGCAGCATCTTCCCTGACCTGAGTCCTGCGGCCGACACCACAAGAGTCGAGGTTAGGCTGTTCTAACCGTATGCTACTTTCTTGCACTGGCGGCGACTGCTAAGAACACACGCTAGCCGACCTCGTACAGCTCCAGCGGCAGATCGTCCGGATCGGCGAAAAACGTGAAGCGGCGGCCGGTGTATTCGTCGATGCGGATGTCTTCGGTGGCCACGCCATGCGCGTTGAGATGCGCCACCGCGCGGTCGAGGTCTGGCACGCGAAAGGCCAGGTGGCGCAGTCCCTGCGCTTCCGGGCGGCTGAGGCGTGCGGGTGCGTTGGGGAACGAGAACAGCTCGATCTGGCCGCCATCGGGCAGCGCCAGGTCCAGCTTCCAGGAGTCGCGCGCCTGGCGGTAATGCTCATCGAGCACGCGCAGGCCCAGGATCTGGCAATAGAACTGTTTGGAACGCGCGTAGTCGCCGGCGATGATCGCCACGTGGTGGATGCCGGCCAGCATCATGCGGCGCTCCCAAGCAGTGGTCCAGGCAAGGCGGTCACCATCGATGCGTTCGACCATGCGCTGCGCGCGCAGCGCATGGGCGCGCTGGCAATCGAATGCGCAGCGGGCTCCGCATCGCTTGCGCGGACCGCGCCATTGGGATCGGGACAGCGCGTGGGCAGGCCGTTGGCGGCAAGGTGACGCGCGGATGTGTGCAGAGCCGCAAGGCGATGATGTGGCATGGGAAGGCCGAGCAGAAACCGATCGCCAGCATAACCGCCCGCCGCTGAGCGGCAGGCAATGCGTCACAGCTCGGGTGTGCACGGCTGTGCCCGCCTGCGGGGGCGTGGCAGGATGGAGCGCCCCCGATCACGCGTCCCCATGCCCGAACCATCGTCTACCAACGCACCGCAGTTCCAGCGCAGCATGCAGGTGCGTCACCTGGTGATGCTGTCGCTGGGCGGGGTGATCGGTACCGGCCTGTTCTTCAACACCGGTTACATCATCGCCAGCACCGGCGCGCTGGGCACGGTGATCGCATACCTGATCGGCGCGCTGGTGGTGTATCTGGTGATGCAATGCCTGGGCGAGCTGGCGGTGGCGATGCCGCAGACCGGCGCGTTCCATGTGTATGCCGCGCGCTATCTGGGGCCGGCTACCGGTTACGTGGTGGCGTGGTTGTACTGGCTGACCTGGACGGTGGCGCTGGGCTCCAGCCTGACGGCCGCGGCATTCTGCATGCAGTACTGGTTTCCGCACAGCCCGGCGTGGCCGTGGTGCCTGCTGTTCTGCGCGCTGATCTTCGGCTTGAACACGGTGTCGGCACGCTGGTTTGCCGAAGGCGAATTCTGGTTCTCGCTGATCAAGGTGATCACCATTGGTGTCTTCATCGTGCTGGGTGGTGCGGCGGTGGTGGGCCTGCTGCCGCTGGCCGATGGCTCGCCGCCGCCGGGCCTGCGCCACCTGCGTGCCGATGGCTGGTTTGCGCAGGGCACCCTGCCGATCCTGATGACGATGGTGGCGGTGAATTTCGCCTTTTCCGGCGCCGAGTTGATCGGTGTGGCCGCCGGCGAGACTGCGCAGCCGGCACGTGCGATTCCGCTGGCGATCCGCACGACCCTGGTGCGGCTGGTGGTGTTGTTCGTCGGTACCGTGTTGGTGCTGGCCGCGCTGCTGCCGGCCAGCCAGGCGGCGGTGGACACCAGCCCGTTCGTGCGCGCGTTCGAGTTGCTGGGCATTCCGTATGCAGCGGACATCTTGAATGCGGTGATCCTGACCGCGATCCTGTCGGCAGCCAATTCCGGCCTGTACGCCGCCGCGCGCATGCTGTGGTCGCTGGCCAACGAGGGCACGCTGCCGGCCCGGCTCGCGCGGCTGACCCGCCGCGGCATTCCGCTGCCGGCATTGCTGCTCAGCATGCTGGGCGGGCTGCTGGCCCTGCTGACCGGCGTGTACGCCGCCGACACCGTCTTCGTGGCGATTTCCGCGGTGTCCGGGTTTGCGGTGGTGGTGGTGTGGTTGAGCATTTGCGCGGCGCATTACCGGTTTCGCCGTCAGCTGCTGCGCGACGGTATCGCCGTGGAAACGCTGGCCTATCGTGCGCCGTGGTATCCGTGGACGCCGATTCTAGGGTTTGCGCTGTGTCTGCTGGCCTGCATCGGGCTGGCATTCGATCCGCAGCAGCGCATTGCGCTGTACTGCGGAATTCCCTTCGTGGCGCTGTGTTATGGCGCCTACGCACTGACCCAATGGCTTGCGGCCCGGAGACTGCACCCATGACGATTGCTTCCCGCCAACCGCGCGTACATGCGCCTTTCAGCCAGGTCTTGCAGCACGATGGCTACGTGCTGCTGGATGGCGCCCTGGCCACCGAGCTGGAACACCGCGGGTGCGATCTCAACGATGCGCTGTGGTCGGCGCGGGTGCTGATGGAGCAGCCGGAGCTGATCTACCAGGTGCATCGCGACTACTTCGCTGCCGGTGCGCAATGTGCGATCACCGCCAGTTACCAGGCCTCGCCGTTGGGGTTTGCCGCGCGCGGACTGGATCTGGCGCAGTCGCAGGCGCTGATCGCACGCAGCGTGCAACTGGCCGCGCAGGCACGCGCCGACCATCTGCAGCTGCAGCCGGATGCTGCGCCATTGTGGGTGGCCGGCTCGGTAGGTCCATATGGCGCGTATCTGGCCGATGGCTCGGAATATCGCGGTGACTACGTGGTGCCGCTGGAGCAGATGATGGACTTCCACCGTCCGCGCATCGCCGCGCTGGCGGCAGCCGGGGTGGATGTACTGGCCTGCGAGACCTTGCCATCGGCCGGTGAGATCACCGCCTTGCGCTTGCTGCTGGAAGAATTTCCGCAGCTGCATGCGTGGTTCTCGTTCACCCTGCGCGATGCGGCGCATCTGAGCGATGGCACGCCGCTGGCACAGGTGATTCCGACGCTGGACGCCTGCCCGCAGGTGATCGCCGTTGGCATCAACTGCATCGCACTGGATCGCGTCACACCAGCATTGCAGTGCCTGTCGGCGCTGACCACCTTGCCACTGGTGGTGTATCCGAACTCGGGCGAGCAGTACGACGCAGCCGACAAGCGCTGGCATGCCGGCGATGCGCCTGCCTGCAGCCTGGCCGAGCAGCACGCGCAGTGGCTGGCGGCCGGCGCGCGCCTGATCGGTGGCTGCTGCCGCACCACGCCACGCGACATCGCCGCACTGGCGGCGGCGCGTGCGGGCTGATGACCCTCACGCGCGCGCACTGAGTCTGTGAGCGGGAGTGGCTGTTGCCGGTGCAACGCCGGTCTTTGGCAAGGTCATGCCGCCTTCGCGCGCAGCACGCCAGTCCCGCATGGACACCCGCCCGGACGACGGCCTGGCCTCGACGGCCGGCCGATCACAACACTCAGCGGCCGCGATCGTTGGCCTCAGCCCTTCTGCGCTGCAATCCAGCGCTGGATCTTTTCCTGCAGGATGTCCAGCGGCACCGAGCCGTCCTTGAGCACTTCGGTATGGAAGGCGCGCACGTCAAAGCGCGGCCCCAGCTCGCGCTGCGCCTGCTCGCGTAGCTGGGCGATCTTCATCTCGCCCACCTTGTAGGCCAGCGCCTGGCCGGGGATGGCCATGTAGCGGTCGACTTCGGCCTCGGCATCGGTGCGGCTCATCGCCGAGTTGTCGAGCATGTAGTCGATGGCCTGGGTGCGGGTCCAGCCCTTGCTGTGTAGGCCAGTATCGGCCACCAGCCGGATCGAGCGCCACAGCGCGTTCTGCAGGTAGCCGTAGTAGTTGTACGGGTCCTGATACAGCCCCAGCTCGCGCCCCAGCGATTCGGCGTACAGCCCCCAGCCTTCGATGTAGGCGGTCTCGCCGCCCAGGCGGCGGAACTTGGGCAGGTCGGTCAGTTGTTGCTGTAGCCCGAGCTGGTAGTGGTGCCCGGGAATGGCTTCGTGCAGGTACAGGCTCTCTGCTTCCCAGGTCTTGCGCGAGGGCAGGTCGGAGGTGTTGACGTAAAAGATGCCCGGCGTGTTGCCCGTGCTGCCATTGACGACGGGGCGCATGTACGAGCCGCTGGCGGCGGACTGCGCGCGCTGCGGTTCCACCGCACGCACTTCCAGCTCCGGGATGCCCTGCAGCGCGAACAGGCGCGGCACCGCGGCCTGCACGCGGCCCTGCAGGCCGCGGTAATAGCCCAGCAGCTCGGTCTCGCTGCGGAAGCCAAAGCGCTTGTCGGTCTGCATGAACTTGTAGAACTTGGGCAGGCTGCCGCGGAACTTGACCTGTTTGGTCAGCGCCTGGATCTCGCCCTGCAGGCGCGCCACTTCGTCCAGCCCGATCTGGTGGATCTGCTCCGGGCTCAGGTCCGAGGTAGTGCTCTGGCGCACGTCGTAGGCGTACCACGCCGCGCCACCGGGCAGTGCTGCCAGGCCATCGCTGTCGCGGCAGGCCGGCAGGTACTCGGTGGCGATGAAGCCGCGCAGCGCGCGATACGCCGGCAGGATGCGCCCCTCGATCAGCCGCTTGTACTCGGCGGTGAGGCGCTGCTTCTCCGCCTCGGGCATATCGGCCGGCAGGTTGCGGATCGGCCCCCAGAACAGGCTGTCTTCGGCGGTGCGCGCAATGATCGCATCCAGCTGCGGCAGCACCTTCTGCATCAGCACCTTGGGCTGCACCACGCCGGCCTGCATGCCGGCGCGCATATTGGCGATGGCCTGGTCGAACAGGTCGGGGATGCCCAGCGCGCGCCGCGACCAGTTGTCGTAGTCCTTGACCGTCTTGAACGGTTGCGCGCCGGTGCCCGAGCCCAGCACCACCGCGATGCTGGCGATGTTGTAGAACTGGTTGATCGGCAGCATCCAGCTGGGGAACTGCTCGGCCGCCAGCGCGCTGCGCGCATCGCGTACGAAGATCTGGTAGCTGAGCAGGTCCTGGCCGCTCAGGCCGTCCGGGCCCAGCGCTTCGGCCTTGCCCAGCCACAGCACGGTGAAATCGTGCGATTGCTGGCGGAACGCCGGCGACAGGAAGTTGGGCAGCTGGTCGTTGTAGCGGCTCTCGCCCTGGAAGGTGGCCTGCAGCGGATTGAGCTTGAGCGAGGCATCCCAGTACTGGTCGTAGAGCAGGTTGAGTTGCTGTGCCTTGGTCAGCATCACCGGCGCGGCCACGGCGCGCGGCCTGGCCTTGGCGGTCTTGCTGCCCTTGCCGCTCTGGGCGGCCTTGCTGCTTCTGGCCGGCTTGGTGGTCTTCCTGGCCTTGCTCGCCTTCGCGCGCGTTTGCGTGGTCTGTGCCTTGGCGGTCTTCTTCTTGGCCGCATCGGCAGGCGCTGCCACTGACAGGCTCAACACGGCGGCCAGCGCCAGCGACAGCAGGCGGGAAAAGCTAAGGGGCATTACCGGCTCCGGAAACAAGCGAGCGGGGAGCTTGCCCGATCTGCACCGTGAGAGCCACCCACCGGGGACGGAGCGCCTATCGGCAATTCATGCAAGGCGCCGTCCGGCGCGCCGTCGGTCCGGCATGGTGCAACGCGGCATTGGGCAGAGGCCAAGTCCATCGGGCGCCGCCGCCGCGCCTGCCACCGCGCCCGCTCAATCGGCGGCGGCTTCCTCGCGCAGCTGTGCGGCCCGCTCGGCGCCCAGGTAGGCGCCGATGCCGCGGCGCGCCAGATACAGCAACGGGATCAGGGCCACGGCAAAGCCCATCTTGTAGACGTAGTTGAGCGTGCTCACCGCCAGGAACTGATCCATCGACCAGTGCTGGGGTCCGAGCACGAAGGCGATGTAGATCACCACGAAGCTGTCCACCAGCTGCGAGACCGCGGTGGAGCCGGTGGCGCGCAGCCACACGTGCTTTTCGCCAGTGACGCGGCGGATGCGGTGGAACACCGACACATCGATCAACTGGCCGAACAGGAACGCCACCAGCGAGCCACCGATGGTCCACAGCCCCTGTCCGAACACCGCCGCGAACGCGGCCTGGTAGTCCGGCACACCCTGGCTCTGCGCGGCGGTGACCCACCAGCCGGCGGGGGCCAAGGCGATGGCGGCAAACGCAAACACGAACCCATAGCCGATCAGCGCCACCGCCACCCACGAGATGAAACGCACCCCGCGGCTGCCGAAGAACTCGTTGATGGTGTCGGTCATGATGAACACCACCGGCCACAACAAGGTGCCGGCGGTGAAACTGAGCGAGCCGGTCTGGCCGAACAGGTTCCAGTTCAGCGGCGCGATGCCCAGGGTGTCTTCCAGCGCGAAGATCTTGACCCCGATGAACTCGGCCAGCGCGGCGTTGACGCAGAAGAACGCGGCCAGCGCAATGAACAGGCGTACCGCACGATCGTCGAGGGTACGCACCTGTGTCATGGTCTCAGCGATCCGCAGTCCGGGTGAAGGGCACCGATTCCGGCGCCACTGCGCCGCCGGAAATGATGAAACTCATCGCCTGGTCCACGCTCCAGTCGGTGGGCGTGAGCAGTTCCACCGGCACGATTTCCAGGTAACCGGAGGTGGGGTTGGGCGTGGTAGGCACGTAGACTGCGGCCAGCTCTCGGCCGGTACCGTGTTCCTTGATCACGCGGGTGACCAGGCCCACCGACTTCATGTCCCGATGCGGGAAGTCGATCAGCACCACGCGCTGGGTGCTGCCCGGTTGTGTCTGCAGGATATCCAGCAGCTTGCGCGCGCTGTCGTAGACCACGCTGGCCAGCGGGATGCGCCGCATGATCGCCTCGAACCAGCGTAGCAGGCGCTGGCCGATCACCCGCCGACTCAGGATGCCGACGAACAGGATCGCCGCCACCGTGGCGACCAGGGCGATGGTGTTCTGCACCCACAGCGCCTTGATCCAGCCCAGGTAATCCGGAAACGAGGCGGCGATGCGTTCGGACAGCGGCACCACCCAGGGGCTGCTGATACCGGAGAGCAACGCGAAGACGAACTTCACCACCACCCAGGTCAGCCAGACCGGCAGCAGGGTGAGCAACCCGGTCAGGAAGACGCGCTGCAGGGAAGGTCGGGCGTGCGGAGTGGGGGATTCGGACATCGGCATAGTGTAGGCATTCGGCCGCGCTCGGTGGAGGCGGGGCGGGGATTGGGGAGTGGGCATTCGGGATTGGTAAACGCGCTCACTCACTGTCGGACTGCCGCGCTCGGTCGGTGCTGCGGGAACTGCAACTGCCGGGCAGAGGCGGTTGCAGTGTCAGTGGCGCCGGCAAAGGCAAGGGCAAAGGCAAGGGCTCTCCCTTCTCCCGCCGGGAGAAGGTGGCGCGTAGCGCCGGATGAGGGTACGGCCGCCACTGCTATCCGCAACCCCGCCTTCCCAACTCCGCTGCCTGAAAAACGGCAGGCGATCGCCAACGTCCGCTGTCCTTGCCCGGACATTGCGCGGGCGTGTGATTCAATCGGTTGCCGCTGCGTTTGCCTGCCTAAAGAACGCAATGTCGATACGTGGACGCGTTTTCGTCCACCTGTCGCGGGGCTGCGCCGATGGCACTAAGATGCATAGCTTCCCAGGGATGGATGTGCACATGCTTGCCAAGTTCCTCAAGACCGCCTTGCTCGGTGTGTGCATCCTGCTTGCGGTAGTGGCGGCGCTGTATGCCGTCTCCCAACGTTGGCCCATTCCCGATGCACAGCGGCAGGCGCTGGCACAGCTGCGTCAACCGCTGCCGCCGTTGCGTGGGCCCAATATGTTTGTGGCGCTGTGGTCGCTGTCCTACGCGGTTCCGGACGCGCAGCGCGAGACCGTGCTGGCCCAGGACGTGGAACGCCTGAATCGGCTGCCACGGCAGGCGCCGTTTCGCAGTGCCGTCGCGGACTATCCGCGCCTGCCGAGCTGGCCAGCCACCGCGCCAGCGCTGTGCAATGCCAGCGCTGGCGGATGTTTGCAGCGCGTGCGCGAACAACCGCAGGCCTATGCCGATGCGCTGGCCGCGCAGGCGCCGATGCTGAGCAGGATGCGGGCATTGGCCGACTACACCGACTACCGCAGCCCGTTCCGGCCACGCGCCGACATGACCTTGCCCGAGCTGCCGCGGATGCCGCTGTCGATGACCGCCAGCGCACTGGATTTCGTCCAGGGGCGTACCGCCCAGGCCTTGAGCGATGTCTGCGCCAGCGCGCAGGTTGCCCGGGTGCTGCTGCGTAGCGGCGACAACCTGGCGGTCACGATGATCGGCGCGGCGATGCTGCGCGGCAACGCGCAGCTGTTTGCAGACATGCTGGCCGAGTTGCCGGCGCAGCCGCCGCTGCCTGCGCAGTGCACCGCGGCATTCGCACCGGCGGCGATGGAAGAGATCTCGCTGTGCAATGCGCTGCGCGGCGAATCGCGCTTGGTGTTTTCGATGCTGCAGGACGCATCCGTCCAGGAGGGCGATCGCGACTGGCTGGATCGCATTTCGCCACGACTATTGGACCGCGAGCGCACCCAGGCGCTGCTGGCACCGACCTTTACCTGGGCCTGCAGCGCACCGGTGCGGGCAGTGCTGGCGCAGGATCAGGCGCTGCCGCCTGGCATGGTGGCAACGCCCGACACGGCCACGGTGGCTTGCGTGGCCAATGCCACCGGCTGCCTGTTGGTCAGCGTGGCGCGTTTCGACCATGCCGATTACCAGCACAAGCTGCAGGACACTGCCGCGGCAGTGCGTGTGGTGAGCGCCCTGCTGTGGTTGCGCGATCGCCCCGCCGATACCCGGCCGCTTGCGCAGCGACTTGCCGAGCTGCCGCCTGCCTTGCGCGGACAGGCGCGCCCACTGCAGGCCGACGGCGATGGCAAGCATCTGACCGTCGCCCGGTACGCCCGACGCGAGGATGGTGCCGCAGACGATCGCTGGCCAGTGCCGGCCAGCCGGCTTGCCGAGCGCGCGAGCACGACGATCCAGTAGTGCCGCGACGCGTCAGCTGCATGGCGCATGCCTCAGCTGGCGAGTGGAGCCTGAGGGCACGCCCTGGTCCGCCAGCAGCGCCCCGGAGCTTCATGGCCGAACCGGTGCGATCGCCTCGAGGCGCAAGGCGTGCGCGCCGCCGTCACCGCGCCCACGGCAGTGGTGACGCCGAAACGCAACATGCCGCGTCCCTGACAGGACGCGGCATGTGGATGTGTCGCTGTGCAGGCGCACCGCCGCCTGCCTAGAAGCGGAAGTTCAACCAGCCCATCACGAAGGTCGAATCGCCGTAGCCGGCCTTTTCCAGTGCCGGCCCGGCCATCAGGTGCTCGGCGCGGAAGGTCACCGACCAGTTCGGGTCGATGTTCCAGGTGGCGTTGATGCGCGGCATGGTGCCGATGCGGCGCTCGCCGGTGCTCTGCGTGCGTGCATAGGCGCGCGCCTGGTTGTTGTAGATCGCATCGCTGGTGGTCTGGCGCCACAGCGTTTCCCATTCCAGGTTCACGGTGATCTTGGAGGTGGGCGAGAAGGTGAACGTCGGCGCGGCGGTGACCAGGTTCACCGGGCCGAAGAACGTGGCCCAGCTGAAGTAGATCGTATTGCCGTACAGGAAGTTGTTGTTGCGCAGCGTGCCGGTGCCGGAGGTGCCACCGCCGCCGGAGGCGATTTCGCTGTGGAAGCCCAGACGCGGCTTCCAGCCGGTGTCGCTCAGCGACCAGGCATTGGAGGTGCTGGCCATGTAGGCACGCAGATCGCGCCCGCCGTAGCTGCCGCGTTGCACGGTCACGAACGAGTCGGTGCGCAGCTTGCCCACGTTGCCCCACAGCCGCAGGCCGTAGTAATTGCGGTGTTCTTCGGCGGTCTGGCGGCCCCACACCTGGTTGTCGTTGCGGAACTGATAGAAGAACGGCTCCAGGTACATCGGCTTGGCGGTCGGCAGGCGATAGCCGCCGACCACGCCACGGAAATGCCGCGAACGGTCGATGCGGTCGTCACCCAGGCCTTCGGTGCCATCCAGGTTGAAGTTCAAGTCGAACACGTCCACGCGGGTCTTTTCGCCGATGGCCCAGGCGCGCACACCGTTGAAGGTCACGAAGATATCGGTGTTGTCGCGCAGCGCCATCAAGGTGGTGGGGCCGTCGACGAACACCTGGCGGCCGACCCGCAGGCCGGTGTCGGCGCCGCCGATGTTGCCCTTCACGTCGAAGAATACCTGCTGCAGGATCGCGTTGTTTTCCTGGGTACCGGTCTTGGCGCCTTCGTTGCGCCCATCCAGGCTGCCGTGCGCCAGTTCCGTGTATAGACGGAAGTGCTCGCCCACATGCAGGTCCGCACCGAAGAACGCGCGGAACAGGTATTGCTGCTGCGAGTGGCTGCCGGGAATCAGCCCCGGATTGGTGATGGTGTTGCTGCGCACGCGTAGCTCGTTGCTGAGAGACACATACACATCGCCGTCTTCGCTGAGCGGGATGTACTTGAGCGGATCGAACTTGCTCTTGCGCTTGGATGGATCCTTCAGATACGACCAGTCTTCGGCCCAGCGCACCTGCCACATGTTGCCGCCCTGCTTGGCACCCCAACCCTGGGCTTCCTGCGGGTAGCCCTTGGCGGTGGCCGGCGCGGCGGTGACCGGTGCCTTGGCGGGCTCTGCCACGGCCTGTTCGGCATTGGCTGGTGCAGGCTGCACCTGCGCCAGCGCAAGGCCCGGCAATGCCAACCCAATCGCAAGGCACAGGCGCCGTGTGGCACCAAAGGAAATATCAGCCATGGCCGGCTGCGCCAAGCGTGTCAGTTGCATCGCATTGCCCTATCGAAAATGAAAACCACCTGAGCGAGGTTTATCGGCACAGGGGGGCGTTGACTGTAGTAGAGCCCCGGCGGAAAGGCAGTAACCCAAAGGTTCTAAGCTCATGAACGCACTGGGGTTTGCGCAGGCGGGCGCTAGTGGGCGGGGATTGGGGATTCGGCATTGGGGATTCGCAACGGCGGCGCTGCGTTTTTCGGTGGAGCTCGCTGCGATGCCGACACTGCTCAAACAAGCTGGCGACCGCGGCTTTGTGTTTGTTTTGGCCAATCCCCAATGCCGAATCCCCAATCCCCGCCCATGACTACCGGTACATTCACTATAGCTGGGTTCTACATAGCATCACCTTCGACCTAGCGGAGATGGCCGATGAGCGAGCCGGATATCCACCTACGCAAATTTCAGAAGGAGCTGAGTGCGGGCACCGTGTCGCTGGCCTTGCTGGCAGTGCTGGCCCAGGCCGGGGAGCCGCTATACGGCTATTTGATCGCCAAACGGCTGGAGGGGCTGGAGGGCGTGCTCAGCGGCAAACAGAGTGCGTTGTATCCGGTGCTGCGCAACCTGGAAGGGGCGGGGTTGCTGCAGAGCCATGTCGAGCCATCGGCCTCCGGGCCGCCGCGACGCTATTACCGCATGACCGAGAGCGGGCGTGACTGCCTGCGCGACTGGACCGCCGCCTGGCGTGCCACCCGTGATTCCGTTGATTCCGTGCTGGAGGGGGCCCACTCATGATGACGAGCGCATCCCCACGTCCGTTGCCGACCACCCTTCCCGATTATCTGCTGTAGTTGCGCCAGGCGCTGCCCGTCGCAGACCCGGCAATGATCCAGGACGCGCTTTACGACGCCGAAGAATATCTGCGTGCCGAACTGGCAGAGCAGCAGGGCAAGAGCGAAGCCGAGGTCATTGCAGGCGTGGCCGGCAGCCACGGGGCGCCCGAGTGACGCTGCATCTGGCGCGCGGCGTCGGCAAGCTGCACGGCATGTTCGCCAAGCAGTTGCTGGTCAACAGTGGCGATGCTGCCGCGTGAATGTGCAGCGCATGGTGTGCGCATGTCTCGACGCGAGGCGACTACCGCCACCTGGATGGCACTGGCTGCGCTGTTGGCCGGTAGCTTCAATACGAAAAATCCCCGGTCGAGCCGGGGATTTTTCTCTCGGATCAGGCGCGCTTGCCGCGCTTGCGGATCGGGGTGACGGTGGCCGGGTCGCGGCTGCCTACGGGGTCGGCATCGTAGCGGGCGATGAACTCGCGCACCTGCGGGTACACCACTTCGCGCCAGCGACGGCCGCTGAAAATGCCGTAATGGCCGGCACCTTCCACCACCAGATGGCGGCGGTGCGCCGCGTCGATGCCGGTGCACAGATCGTGCACGGCTTCGGTCTGGCCCAGGCCGGCGATGTCGTCCAGTTCGCCTTCGATGCTCAGTAGCGCGGTGTTGCGGATCGCAGACGGCTTGACCAGCTGGCCGTCCACCTTCCACTTGCCCTGCGGCAGCAGGAACTCCTGGAACACCACGCGGATCGTGTCCAGGTAATACTCGGCCGGCATGTCGAGCACGGCGTTGTACTCGTCGTAGAACTGCCGGTGTGCCTGCGCATCCTGCAGGTCGCCCTTGACCAGGTCGGTGTAGAAATCCCAGTGCGACATCACGTGCCGGTTGGGGTTCATCGACAGGAAACCGGCGTGCTGCAGGAAGCCCGGATACACCTGGCGGCCGTGGCCCGGATACGGGAACGGCACGGTGTGGATCAGGTTGTTCTGGAACCACTCGATGCCGTTTTCCGTGGCCAGGTTATTGACCTGGGTGGGGCTGCGGCGTGCATCGATCGGGCCGCCCATCATCACCAGCGAGCGCGGGGTGGGCTCGTCGTTGCTGGCCATCAGCGACACCGCTGCCAGCACCGGTACGGTGGGCTGGCACACGCTCACCACATGCAGGCGCTCGGCGCCGATGTGGCGGATGAACTCCTGGATATAGGTGATGTAGTCCTCGAGCCGGAACGCGCCTGCTTCCAGCGGCACCATGCGCGCATCCACCCAGTCGGTGACATAGACCTTGTGGTTGCGCAGCAGGGTGCGCACGGTGTCGCGCAGCAGGGTGGCGTGGTGGCCGGACAACGGCGCCACCACCAGCACCGCCGGCTGCTCCTTCATCTTGCCGATCAGCTCGACGTGGTCGCTGAAACGCTTGAAACGCAACAGGCGGCAGAACGGCTTGCTCAGCACTTCGCGCTCGATGATGGGCAGCGAGTGGCCGTCCACTTCGACATCGTCCAGCGCCCAGGCAGGCTTTTCGTATTCCTTGCCCAGCCGGTGGAACAGCTCGTTGCTGGCAGCCATGCGTTCGGCGCCCGGGAGCGAGGCCCACAGGCTGTCCGGGTCGGAGAACATCTTGGCGTTCGCCTGGGCCTGATGCACCCAGGGGGCTAGCAGATTGCGGGTCAGCTCATGCAGTTGATAAAGCATTCCACCCATCCGTGCGGTTTTGCTGCCACGCAGCATACCGGTTTTGGCGCATTTGCACCTTAATGGGGCTGCGGACGGTTGAGGCTGTCATACGATTGAGGGCAGGCGCGAGCGCGTTGATTTGCCGCGGTCTGGTTTGCTGCAAGTGTTGATGCTTGGACGGCTGCGCGCACCGGAAGCGCGCGTTCGGCGCAGAACCCGCTGCCGCGGCTGGACGAGTCCCTCTCCTGCATGGGGAGGAACACGTGAGGTCGGGGCGCAGGCCAGTGCGCTGAACTTTCTTCAACGCTCGATCTCCACCAGGCTTCGCACGTACCCTCATCCACCCCTGCGGGGCACCTTCTCCCGGCGGGAGGGAGAAGGAACAGCTCGCGCGGCTTGAAGATCGCGCGAGCCAGCACAGTCCCTTGACCTGCAGAAGCAAGCCCCTCTCCTGCGGGAGAGGGGTTGGGGTGAGGGTACGGGGCGAAGCCCTCGCGTACTCGAATGCAACCTGGCTCTCCACCAACGCCTCCAAGCCAGGCGTCATCGCAATCCGCCCCTGCGAGGCGCCTTCTCCCGGTCGCCGGCAGCCGCAAACATCTGCTCAGCTGCGCTCCAACGCAGAGGTTTCTCCAGCCAATAGCGGCGACAACCAGCAGTGCGATCCGAGCGCCGTAAAGCCCACGCTGGCGAAGCGGCGCCGATACCAGCGCGCCGGTCGCGCCTGGAAGCCGTCGTGGTCGCCCTCGAACGCATCTTCTTCGGCGAAGGCTTCCAGAAACGCCACGCCCGCGCACATCTCGGCCAACCCCGGCAGGCCCTGGTTGAACTCGCGCGTGGGCACGTAATGCAGCACGTCCGAACAGATCAACAGGTCCACTGGCGCGCACGGGCGCAGCCAGGCGAAGTCGCCGAACCGGGCTGAATGGATCTGGCGGCTGCGGCCATAGCGCTGCACGGCGTAGGCGCTGCTGTCGAACCCCAGGTAGCTGAGCTTGGGGCGCAGCGCCAGCAGCGGGGCGCGCCATGCGCCTTCGCCGCAGCCCACATCCAGCACGCTGCGGATCGGGCGCTCCAGGTAGTACTCGGCCTGCGCGATGGCCAGTGCAACCTTGCGTCGCAGGCGCGCCGGGTCGGCCAGGCCCGCGTTGCGGTACCAGCGGGTGAAATAGGCGGCGTCGTAAAGTTTGTGATCGGGCGTGGACATGTGTGACGCGCTTTCGCGCCCTTGGATAGGTGAAAATGCGGGCCATCCTACGCGAGCCAGCGGAGCCAGCGCATGACCTTGTATCTGTGGATCAAGACCTTCCATCTGTTGTTCGTCATCGCCTGGATGGCGGCGGTGTTCTACCTGCCGCGCATCCTGGTCAACATCGCCGAAGCCGGCAGCGACACCGCGGTGCGCGCGCGCCTGGTGTTGATGGGGCGGCGGCTCTATGCATTCGGCCACAGCATGCTCGGCCTGGCGCTGCTGCTGGGCGCGGTGCTCTGGCAGGGCTACCGGGTCATCCCGGATTTCCCGACGATGGTCGCTGGCGGCTGGCTGCACGCCAAGCTGTTTGCGGTGGCATTGATTCTTGCCCATTACATCGTGTCCGGTCGCTGGGTCAAAGGCGCCGAACAGGGGCGTGCCGTGCCCGGTGGTCGGGCCCTGCGTTGGTTCAATGAAGTGCCGGTGATCCTGCTGGTGGGCGTGATCTGGCTGGTGTTGGCCAAGCCGTTTTGAGCGCTGCTCACCGCATTGCTGTGTAGGCCTGACCTGGGTGGTGCTGTAGGTCTTGGGATCGCCAGCGCTATGCGCCGGTGTCCAGCTCGCGCAGGCCCTTGCGTGCCAGGTCGACCCAGGCGCGTTGCTCGCGTTGGTAATGCTTGGGCGAGGCCGCGGCATGGCGCAGCACTTGTTCGTACACTGCCCTGGCCTGGTCGCTGCGCGCGGTGCGCTGCAGCAGCTGCGCATAGCGTAAGCGCGCCTCTTCGCCGGGATAACCCTGCGCCAATGTCTCGTACTCGTGCAACGCGGCATCGGTATCGCCGCAGTCTTCGACCGCACGCGCGTACAGCAGATGCCCGTCGTGCGAGCGGAAGCCGGGGTTGGCCGCGATCAGGGCATCCAGGGTCTGCCGCGCCTGCTGCGGCTGGCCCAGCCCGAACTGTGCCTTGGCCAGGCCCAGTATCAGGTGCGGATCGTCGCGGTACAGCCCGCGTAGCGCGCCCTGGTAATGCTCGGCGGCCTGCGCGTAATCGCCGCGTGCCAGCAGGCTTTCAGCGAGCTGGCGACGATTTTCCGGAGTATCGGCCACATCCAGCCGGCGCGAGGCATCGCGCTGTTCGCGTTGCGGATCCAGGGTGTTGCGCACGCGCTTGAGGCTGCGGCGTGCGCCGGGGTCGTTGCGCAGGTCGGGAATCACCGCCACGAACACATAGACCAGCACCGCCAGCAACGAAAACGCCAGCAGTAAAAAGATCCAGTACAACGGGCGCCCGCTGCGCACCACGTGGACGCAGCAGGCGGCCTGCAGCGACAGCGAAATCAGCAGAAGTGGGGACATGACATGCGGGTGAGGCATCCTTTCCCATGGCCGCGCGCTCGGCGCGGCCGGTCGTCGTGCACGTGGATCAATGCCCTTCGTAGGCACCGTAGCTGCGCAGCCGCTCGTAGCGTTGCTGCAGCAGGGTTTCCACCGGGATCTTTTCCAGTGCGTCCAGTTCGTTGAGCAGGACCGCCTTCAGGCGCTTGCCCATTTGCTCGGGGTTGCGGTGCGCGCCGCCGGTAGGTTCGCGGATGACCTTGTCGACCAGGCCCAGGCCCTTCAGGCGCTTGGCGGTCAGGCCGAGCTGTTCGGCGGCGTCCTTGGCCTTGGCCGCGTCCTTCCACAGGATCGAGGCGCAGCCTTCGGGCGAGATGACCGAATAGGTGCCGTATTCCAGCATCAGGGTGCGGTCGCCCACGCCGATCGCCAGCGCGCCGCCGGAGCCGCCTTCGCCGATCACGGTGCAGATCACCGGGATCTTGAGCTCGGCCATTTCCAGCAGGTTGCGCGCGATCGCCTCGGACTGGCCGCGTTCCTCGGCACCGATGCCGGGATACGCGCCGGGGGTGTCGATGAAGGTCAGCAGCGGCAGGCGGAAGCGCTCGGCCAGCTTCATCAGGCGCAGCGCCTTGCGGTAGCCCTCCGGGCGCGGCATGCCGAAGTTGCGCGCCACCTTGGTCTTGGTGTCGCGGCCCTTCTGGTGGCCGATGACGACCACCGGGCGGCCGTCGATACGGCCCAGGCCACCGACGATGGCCTTGTCGTCGGCATAGGCGCGGTCGCCGGCCAGCTCCTGGAATTCGTCGCAGATGGTGCCGATGTAGTCCAGCGTATACGGGCGCTGTGGGTGGCGCGCCAGCTGCGAGATCTGCCAGGCCGACAGGTCGCGGAAGATCTGCGCGGTGCGCACGCGCAGCTTGTCGCGCAGCGCCCGCACCTCGGTCTCCACGTTGACTGCAGGGCCGGTACTGGCGTTGCGCAGTTCCTGGATCTTGGCTTCCAGATCGGCGATGGGTTGCTCGAAGTCGAGGTAGTTAGGATTCATGCAATGGCGTCGTCAACGTAAGGCGGGGAGTGTAGCTGAAGCGCTGCCTTCGGCCCGTACGGGGGCGTTGGGAGCGGAATCGGGAATGGAGAATCGGGAATCAGAGCAAGGTATCCGGCCGCCACGCTTCTGCGATTCCCGATTCCCGATTCCCCATTCTCACGCCCACGGTGGGCTGTACTTGATCTTCACCGTCCGCACCGCAGGGTCGGCGCGCAGGCTGTCCATCAGCTGCTGGTCGATGCGCACCGAATGGGTGCCGTTGAGGTCGAGCATGCCGGCCACCCCGCCGCTGGGGGCGCGCAGCAGCAGGTCCAGGCGCAGGGGGGTCTTGCCGGGGCGGTGCTTGGCCAGCAGCGTGTCGATGCGCTTGAAAGCCTGTTTCTCGCGCAGGTCCAGGCGCAGCGACAGGCGCTGGGCGTGGTCGGCGCAGATCTGCTCGTAGTCCCAGCACTGGCGGATGCGCAGGCTGTAGCCGCCGTTGAATTCGTCTTCGCGCAGGCCGCCCTTGACGATCAGGATGCGGTCGCGGGTGAGCAGGTGGCCGAACTCGGCCATCGCGTCGGAGAACGCGCTGCACTCCACCCGGCCGCGGCCGTCTTCCAGCTGCACGAACACCTGGCTGTCGCCCTTGCGCCGCACGCCGACCACCTGGCCGGCAAGAATGGCGCTCACCTCCGGGCGCCAGGCGCGTTTTTCGCCGTCGCCGCCACCGCCGCCGCCACGTTGTTGCGAGGCGAGGATCTTCTCCAGCGCGCCCAGGTCGCAACCGACCAGCTCGCGCACTTCCTCGCGATGCGGATCGAACGGGTGGCCGCTGAGGTAGAAGCCCAGCGTTTCGCGCTCGCCGGTGAGCAGCTGGCCCAACGGCCATTCCTTGCTCTCGGGCAGGTCCAGGCGCATCGCCGGCGCGCTCGGGTCGGGCCCGCCGAACAGCGAGTTCTGCCCGGATGCACGTTCGCGCGCCATCTGCTCGGTGGCCTTCATCACTTCGGGCAGCTGCAGCATCAGCGAGGCGCGATTCTTGCCCAGCCCATCCATCGCGCCGGCATTGATCATCGCTTCCAGCGTGCGCCGGTTGAGCTTTGCAGTGCCTACGCGCGTGCAGAAGTCCAGCAGCGTGGTGTAGGGGCCGCCTCGCTGGCGTTCTTCGACGATGGCCTCGCAGGCGCCCTGGCCGACGCCCTTGATCGCGCCCAGCCCGTATTGAATGGTGTCCGGGCTGGCCGCCTCGAACATGTAGGCCGACTCGTTGACGCGTGGCGGTTTGACGGTGAGGCCGAGGTTGCGCACCTCGTCCAGGAAGCCCACCACCTTGTCGGTGTTGTCCATGTCCGAGGACAGCGTGGCGGCCATGAATTCGGCCGGGTAATGCCGTTTCAGCCAGGCGGTCTGGTAGCTGACCAGCGCGTAGGCGGCCGCGTGCGACTTGTTGAAGCCGTAGCCGGCGAACTTCTCCATCAGGTCGAAGATTTCGTCGGCCTTGGCCGCGCTCACGCCGCCCCTGGCCGCACCTTCGCGGAAGATTTCGCGGTGCTTGGCCATTTCGGCCGGCACCTTCTTGCCCATCGCGCGACGCAGCAGGTCGGCGCCGCCCAGCGAATAGTCGCCGACGATCTGCGCCATCTGCATCACCTGCTCCTGGTACACCATGATGCCGTAGGTGTCTTTCAGGATGACTTCGGTGCGCGGATCGGGGTAGACGATCTCCTGCTGGCCGTGCTTGCGCGCGTTGAAGTCCGGGATCAGGTCCATCGGGCCGGGGCGGTACAGCGACACCAGCGCGATCAGGTCTTCGAAGCGGTCCGGGCGCGCGTCCTTGAGCAGGCGGCGCATGCCCGAGGATTCGAACTGGAACACCGCACCGGTATTGCCCGAGGCGAACACGCCCTTGTAGGTGGGCACGTCGTCGAGCGGGATGGCGGTGATGTCCACCGGGTCGATGCCCGCGCGCGCATGGCGCACGTTGATCGCCTTGACCGCCCAATCGATGATGGTCAGCGTGCGCAGGCCCAGGAAGTCGAACTTCACCAGGCCCACGGCTTCGACGTCGTCCTTGTCGAACTGGGTCACCGGATTCTTGCCGCGGCCGTCTTCGTCGTGTTCGGCGAACAGCGGGCAGAACTCGGACAGCGGATCGGGCGCGATCACCACGCCGCCGGCATGCTTGCCGGCATTGCGGGTGAGGTCTTCGAGCTGGCGCGCCAGATCCATCAGGTCGCGCACGTCGTCTTCGACCTGGTAGCGCTGGATCAGGTCCGGCGAGGCCATCTCCGAGTCCTTGCCTTCGCCCATCGCATCCTTGAGCGTGATGCCCAGGATGTTGGGGATCAGCTTGGCCACGCTGTCGACCAGCCCATACGAAAAGCCCAGCACGCGCCCGGCATCGCGCACCACCGCCTTGGCGGCCATGGTGCCGTAGGTGATGATCTGGCTGACGCGTTCGCGGCCGTACTTGCGCGCCACGTAGTCGATGACTTCGTCGCGGCGGTCCATGCAGAAGTCGATGTCGAAGTCGGGCATCGACACGCGCTCGGGATTCAGGAAGCGCTCGAACAGCAGGTTGTACGGCAGCGGGTCCAGGTCGGTGATCTGCAGCGCCCAGGCCACCAGCGAGCCGGCACCGGAACCGCGCCCCGGGCCGATCGGAATGCCCTGGTTCTTGCCCCACTGGATGAAGTCGGCCACGATCAGGAAGTAGCCGGGAAAGCCCATCTTGATGATGGTGTCCAGCTCGAACTCGAGCCGGTCCACGTAGTCCTGGCGCGTCTTGCCCGGCGCGATCGGGTTCTTTTCCAGGCGTGCGGCCAGACCCTGTCGCGACTGGCTGCGGATCCAGCTGTCCAGGGTCTCGTCTTCGGGCACCGGGTAGGCGGGCAGGAAGTAGGTGCCCAGGCGCATCTCGATGTTGCAGCGCTGCGCCAGCGCATGGGTGTTGTCGATCGCGTCGGGGATGTCGGCGAACAGCGCCGCCATCTCCTCGCTGGACTTCATGTACTGCTGGTCGCTGTACTCGCGTGGGCGCTTGGGATCATCCAGCACGCGGCCGGAGGAAATGCACACGCGCGCTTCGTGCGCGTTGAAGTCGCTGGCGTACAGGAAGCGCACATCGTTGCTGGCCACCACCGGCAGCCCGCGCACGCCAGCGGCGTGCAGCGCGAACTGGTTGAAGCGCTCCTCGCCCTCGCGCCCGGTGCGGGTCAGCTCCAGGTGCAGGCCATCGCCGAACACGCGCTGCCAATCGGCCAGCTGCGCCTCGGCCAGGTCGGCCCGGCCTTCGCTGAACAGGCGCCCGGCCAGGCTGTCGCGGCCGGCCAGCGCAAACAGGTTGGCGTGGCCGGCTTGCAGCCACTCGGGATGGATCGCCACGCCGCCTTCGGGGCGGTGGCCTTCCATCCAGGCGCGGGTCAGCAGCCGCGACAGGCTCAGGTAGCCTTCGCGGTCGCGGCACAGCAGGGTCATGCGCCAGGGCGTCATGCCCGGGGTGGCGATCATCACATCGGCGCCGGCGATGGGCTTGATGCCAACCCCTTCGGCGGCCTTGTAGAACTTGACCAGCGCGAACAGGTTGTTGAGATCGGTGACTGCCAGCGCAGGCATGTCGAGTTCGACCGCCCGGCTCAGCAGATTGGCCTGCTTGGCCTTTTTCGGGTCAGCCTGATCCGGTTTCTCGGGCACACGGATGGTGGAATCCGCCAGCGAGAACTCGGTGTGGACGTGCAGATGGACGAAGCGGGAAGTGGACATGCGGAACCAGAACGATGCCCGGGCAGGGTAGCGGCGGGGGCGGGGGCGAACAAGGCTTGACAAGCCGGGACCTGGGACCCGGGACCGGGGACCCGGGAGAGCAAGAGCAAAAAGCGCCAATACGTGCCGGTCCGCCGCCCGCCGTTGCCGTTGCCGTTGCTTTGCCGGGTCCCCGGTCCCGGGTCCCCAGTCCCGACCTCAGACCTCAGACCTCAGACCTCAGACCTCTAAAAGCGGCGCAGCCAGCTGCACCACCTGCAGCTGTTCCGGGTCCCCGGTCCCCGGCCCCGGGTCCCGGCTCTCCCGGCCTTCCAGCGCCAGGCGCACCGGCGCAAAGCTGCGGCGATGCTGCGGGCACGGCCCGTGTGCCTGCAGGGCCGCCAGGTGGGTCGGGGTGCTGTAGCCCTTGTGCTGGTCGAAGCGGTATTCCGGGTGCTGCGCATGCAGCTGATGCATCAGGCGGTCGCGGGTGACCTTGGCCACGATCGAGGCGGCCATGATGGCGCGGTCCAGCGCATCGCCGCCAATCAGCGCCTCGGCCGGGCAGGGCAGCCCCTTGGGCACGCGGTTGCCGTCGATGCGCGCGAACCCGGCCACATGCGCCACGCCTTCCACCGCCCGCCGCATGCCGAGCATGGTGGCCTGGTAGATATTGATGCGGTCGATCTCTTCGCTGTCGATCAACACCACCGACCAGGCCAGCGCCCGGTCGACGATGCGCGCATACAACTGCTCGCGGCGCTCGGCGCTGAGCTGCTTGGAATCGTCCAGCCCGTTGATGCGCGGCTTGCCCGGGTCGAACACCACCGCCGCGACGGCCACCGGCCCGGCCAAGGGGCCGCGGCCAGCTTCGTCGACGCCGGCGATGAGACGGGAATCGGGAATCGGGAATCGGGAATCGTGGAAAAGGCCGTCCTGCGTCGCCGGAACGACAACCGCGCCGTTGGAGGTGGAGTGCCTCATGAGCCGGCTCCTGCCGATTCCCCATTCCCGATTCCCAATTCCCGCTGCGTCAGCAGCCCAGCTACCGCATCGGCCGCGCGCGCCGACGCATCGCGGCGCAACTGCGCATGCAGGGCCAGGTAGCGCGGTTGCAGGGCGGCGACCTTGTCGGGGTGTTTGAACCAGTCCAGCAGTGCCACGCACAGTCGCTCGGGAGTGCAGTCGTCCTGCATCAGCTCGGGGGCGAGGTCGTCGTTGGCCAGGATGTTGGGCAGGGCGTAGCGGTTGACCTTGAGCAGCCCCAGCGTCTTGACGATGCGGTAGGTCAGTGGCGTCACCTTGTAGCCGACCACCATCGGGCGCTTGACCAGCATGGCTTCCAGCGTGGCGGTGCCGGAGGCCAGCAGCACCACGTCGGCGGCCAGCATCGCCGTGCGCGCCTGGCCGTCGAGCAGGTGCGAGCGCATCACCGGCAGCGAAGAACGCGATAGCTGTTCGGCCAGCAATTGCTTGCAGCCCGGGTTGGCGGCCGGTACCAACACATGCAGGTTGGACAGGTGTTCGGACACCAGCCAGGCAGCCTGGAAAAAGGTGTCGCCGAGCCGGCTGATCTCGCCATGCCGGCTGCCCGGCAGCACCGCCAGCACGGTACTGGAGGCAGACAACCCCAGCTTGGCGCGTGCGGCCTCGCGGTCGGCCTGGTAGGCGATATCGTCGGCCATCGGGTGGCCGACGAAGCGCGCGTCCACGCCGTGTTTGGCATAGATCGGCGGTTCCATCGGAAACAGGCACAGCACCAGGTCGGCGCTGGCGCCGATCTTTTCCGCACGCTTTTCGCGCCACGCCCACACCGAGGGGCTGACGTAGTGCACGGTCCTGATGCCGCGCTGCTTGAGCCAGCGCTCCACCGGCAGATTGAAATCCGGCGCATCGATGCCGATGAACACATCCGGCGTCCACGCCAGCACGCGCTCGCGGAACGCGCTGCGCAGCTTGAGCAGACGCGGCAGATGGCGCAGCACTTCGGTCAGGCCCATCACGGCCAGCTCGCTGGCATCGAACCAGGTCTGGCATCCCGCACCGCGCATCGCATCGCCGCCGATGCCCACGAATTCGGCATTCGGATAACGCAGCCTCAACTGCGCGATCAACCCCGCGCCCAGGATGTCGCCGGAGGCCTCGCCAGCGATCAGCGCGATGCGGGGCGCGCGCCCGCGCGCGCCGGGAATGGGGAGTGGGGAATGGGGAATCGGTAGAGCCGTCGGGTCGCCGTCTGCAGGCGCGCGCTCATGCACGCCTGTCTCGATTCCCGACTCTCGATTCCCGATTCCCGTCATCGCAACAACGGCCGTTCTGCCGCTTCGATGAATTCGAGCATGCCGCGCACGTCGTCGCTGCGCTTGGCCTGTTCGGCCAGCTGCAGTTTGGCATCGGCCAGCGGCAGGCCGGCGACGTAGAGCGTGCGGTAGGCGCGCTTGATTGCCGTGATGCGCTCGGCATCGAAGCCGCGGCGCTTGAGGCCTTCGCTGTTGATGCCGCGCGGGCGGCCCAGCGATTCGCTGCCGACCATGGTGAACGGCGGCACGTCGCCGTTGGTCAGCGCGCCCATGCCCAGGAAGGCGTGCGCGCCGATGCGGCAGAACTGGTGCGCGCCGGCAAAGCCGCTGATGATCACATAGTCGCCCACGGTGACGTGGCCGGCCAGGGTGGTGTTGTTGGAAAACACGCAGTGGTTGCCAACATGGCAGTCGTGCGCCACGTGCGTGTAGGCCAGCATCCAGTTGTCGTTGCCGATCACGGTGATGCCGCCGCCGCCGCCGGTGCCGCGATTGATGGTGACGAACTCGCGGATCACGTTGCCGTCGCCGATCACCAGTTCGGTGCGCTCGCCGGCGTACTTCTTGTCCTGCGGTTCGCCGCCGATCGCGGCGTGGCCGATGAAGCGGTTGTTGCGGCCGATCCGGGTGGGGCCGTGGATCGAGCAATGCGGCCCCACTTCGGTGCCGGCGCCGATCTCCACGTCGGCGCCGATCAGGCAGAACGCGCCAACGCGCACATCCTCTGCCAGTCGCGCCGCGGGATCGATGACAGCGGTGGGATGAATCAAGGGTGCCTGATCACGCATCGTCTCTCACCTCCAAAAACGGATTATTCCTTGGCGCCGGCGCACATGATTTCTGCGCTGGCCACGACTTCGCCGTTGACCTTGGCCTCGCCGTAATAGCATCCCATGTTGCGGATCAGGCGCTTCATCTGCACGTCCAGGATCAGCACGTCGCCCGGCACCACCTGCTTGTTGAAGCGGGCGTTGTCGACCTTGACCATGTAGAACAGCTTGGACAACGCATCGCGCCCCAGGCCAAGCTGGGTCATCACGCCGCCGGCCTGCGCCAATGCTTCGATGATCAGCACGCCGGGCATCACCGGCCGGGTCGGGAAGTGTCCCTGGAAGAATGGCTCGTTGATGCTGACGTTCTTCTGGCCGACGACGCGCTTGGTTTCCAGGTCCAGCTCGATGACCCGGTCGATCAGCAGGAATGGGTAGCGGTGCGGGATCAGCGTCTGGATCTGGTTGACGTCGATCGGCAGCTCGTAAACGGGGTGACTCATGCGTTCTCCTTGCCCACAGCCAGGATGCGCCTTGCCAGCGCATCGAGCTGTTTGAAGCGCGCGGCATTCTTGCGCCACGTGCGGTTATCGGTGAGAGGGGTGCCGGACGAATACTCGCCCGGCTCATGGATGGAATTGCGCACCACCGACTTGCCGGTGATCACCACCTTGTCGCAGATCTCCAGGTGACCAACCACGCCGACGTGGCCGCCGAGCAGGCAATAGCGGCCGATCTTGGCGCTGCCGGCAATGCCGGTGCAGCCGGCGATGGCGCTATGGGCGCCGATGCGGCAGTTGTGCGCGATCTGCACCAGGTTATCCACGCGCACGTCTTCTTCCAGCACGGTGTCTTCCAGTGCGCCGCGATCGATACAGGTGTTGGCGCCGATCTCGCAATCGTCGCCGATGACCACGCCGCCCAGCTGCGGCACCTTGATCCAGTGGCCGGCGTCCATCGCCAGGCCGAAGCCGTCCGCACCGATCACCGCGCCGGGATGGATGCGTACCCGCTTGCCCAGCCGCACCCGGGTGACCAGGGTGACGCGTGCGATCAGCTCGCTGCCATCGTCCACCACGCAATCTTCGCCGATGATGCTGCCGGTGCCGATGATGCAGCCATCGCCCACGCGGCTACGTGCGCCGATGCTGACGAACGGGCCGACATGGGCGCCCGGCGCCACCTGCGCGGTGGGGTCGATCACAGCCGACGGATGGACGCCGGGCGCGCGTACCGGCGCCACGTCGAACAGCGCCGCAATCTTGGCGAACGCCGTATACGGGTCCTTGGCGACCAGCACGGTGCCGCGCGCGGCCTCGGCATCTTCGGCGCGCACCACGACCACGGCCGCCTGCGTGTCAGCCAATTGCGGCCGGTAACGCGGATTGGACAGGAAGCTCAGCTGGCCTGCGCCGGCGTGCGCCAGTGTCGCCACCCCGGTGACGTCGGTCGCGCCGTCGCCAACGACGGTCAGACCAAATTGTTCGGCAATCGCACTGGCGGTCAGAGACATCAAGTGAACCTCGCGTAAACAGTAAGTGGCTGTTTTTACTTAAAAAAAAACATGGCCGAGAATGCGCTAAACAGTCAGGCGTAGCGGTTGCCTGGCCGCAACCGCGCGGCCAACCCAGCAAGACGCATATGAAATCCCTCCTCTCTCATGTTCGCCGGTGTGATGCTGCTGGGCGCTGTCGGTAGCGCATCGGCTGACGATTTTGCGCAGCAGCGCGCCGATGCGCAGCGCTTCTGGGGCCAACAGGTGCAATGCGTGCACGCGTCCGAACGGGGCGCTAGCGCAAGCTGCTGGGCAACGTCTGGAACTACGTCTAAGCCTGTTTCACACCAGGGTGTTCAAACAAACAATGGCGGCCCGAGCATCCGGGCCGCCATTGTTTTGCGTGCCAATCGTTAGAACTGGCCACCGAAGGTGAACTGCAGACGCTCGATCTCGTCGTTGTCCTCCTTCTTCAGCGGGAACGCATAGCTGATCGAGATGGGGCCGACCGGGGCGCGCCACAATAGCGCCACACCGGTGGAGGCGCGCAGCTCGTTGGCCTTGAAGTTGTCCACGCCGCTGTAGACGTTACCGAAGTCGAAGAACGCCGAAATACGCGCCGACGGGCTGTCGAACAGTTTCGGGAAGTACATTTCCACCGAACCCACCGTCTTGAACGAGCCGCCCAGCGGTTGGCCGCGATTGAAGCCGTTGATCGGCTCTGAACGCGGGCCGAGGGTGTTGTCTTCGAAGCCGCGCACCGAGTTGGTACCGCCGGCGTAGAAGTTCTCGTAGAACGGCAGGCCGGTAGCGGTGATGGTGCGGGTGGTGCCATTGGGGCCTGCCACGACGCGGGTGCTGTCGTTGCCGTAGCTGTCGCCGTAGCCCAGCTCGAAGCGCGTGTTCAGCACCAGCGCCGGAATGATCGGCCAGTAGTTGGAGATCTGGTAATTGAGCTTGTAGTACTCGACCGTCGAGCCGGGCAGGGTGGTTTCCAGGCCGACGCGCTGGTACATGCCGCGGGTGGGCATGAAGAAGTCGTTGCGCGTGTCGCGCGCCCAGCCCAACTCCGTGCGCCAGGCGTGGAAGGTGCGCGTGCCGATTGCATCGATGTAATCGACGATGGCCTGCGGCGTGGTGCCCGGGAAGGTGGTGATCTGGTTGCTGTCGATGCCGACCATCGCCGAGACCGTGTCGTTCTCGGTGATCGGTACGCCGAACACCACCTGCGCCGAGCCGTTCTTGCTGTTGAACTGGGCGGTATTGAAGTCCGAGTAGTCCAGCGAACGCCACGACAGGTTGTAGCCCAGCGACACACCATCGTCAGTAAAGAACGGGTTGGTGTAGGAGAACGCATAGCGCTGCTGGAAGGTGCTGCGCGAGGCTTCCACTGCCACACGATTACCACCGCCCAGGAAGTTGTTCTGCGACAACTGCACCGAGGTGGTCACACCGAAGGCCTGCGAGAAACCCAGGCCGAACACGAAGCTGCCCGAGGTGGTTTCCTTGACGTCATAGATCACGTCCACCTGGTCGTTGCTGCCGGGCACCGCCGGGGTTTCCACGTTCACCGATTCGAAGTAGCCCAGGCGCTGCAGACGGATCTTGGACCGGTCGATCGCGGCCTGCGAATACCAGGTGTTTTCGAACTGGCGCATCTCCCGGCGCAAGACCTCGTCGGAAGTGCGGCTATTGCCCTTGTAGAGGATGCGGCGCACGGTCACGCGCGGGCCGGGTACCACCTGCATGTTCACCGCAACGGTGCGGTCCTCGCGGTTCGGGGTCGGGATCGGGTTGACCTTGGCGAAGGCGTAGCCGACGTTGCTCAGCGTGTTGGTGATCGCATCGGAGGTGTATTCGAGCAGCGCGCGCGAGAAGATGTCGCCGGCCTTGGGGATGACCAGGCGCTCGATGTCGGCCTGCGGCAGCACGGTATCGCCGGTGACCTTGATCTCGGAAATCTTGTACTGCTCGCCCTCGGTGACGCCGGCGCTGATGAACATGTCGCGCTTGTCCGGGCTGATCGACACCTGAGTGGAATCGATGCTGAAGTCCACGTAGCCGCGGTCCAGGTACCAGGAATTGAGCTTCTCCAGGTCGCCGGACATCTTTTCCTTGGAGTATTGATCGTCGCGGCGATACCACGAGGCCCAGTTGTGCTCCTTGGATTCCCAGTTCTCCAGGATGTCCTCGTTGGCGAACTTCTCGGTGCCGATCAGGTTGACGTGGCGGATCTTGGCTGCCTTGCCCTCCTTGATCGCAATCGCCACGTCCACGCGGTTGCGGTCCAGCGGGCTGACGGTGGGGGTGATCTCGACGTTGTACTTGCCGCGGTTGTTGTACTGGCGGGTCAGCTCCTGGGTCACCCGGTCCAGGCTCAGGCGATCGAAGGTGCCGCCTTCGCTCAGGCCGATGTCGCCCAGACCCTTGAGCAGCTCCTCGGACTTGATGTCCTTGTTGCCGGTCACGGTGAGCTTGTTGATCGCCGGGCGTTCCTTGACCGTGATCACCAGGATGTTGCCCTGGCGGTCCAGTTGCACATCCTCGAAGAAGCCGGTGCGGTACAGCGCGCGGATCGAATCGGCCACCTTGGCATCGTCCACGGTGTCGCCGCGGTTCACCGGCAGATAGGTGAACACGGTGCCGGATGCAATGCGCTGCAGGCCGTCGACGCGGATGTCGCTGGCAACGAACGGCTCGGCGGCCAGGGCAACGGCTGGCAGGCTGAGGCCGGCGGCAAGAGCGAGGGCAAGCAGGCGGCGAGTGGGAAGACGCGTCATGTCACATCCGGTTGGAGTCGATTTCAGGTGTTGCTGGGTGCCGGCGTATGACGACGACAACAGGCGGAAAGAGTGGAGCAGCTTCATCGTGGAACCAGACCAAGGATGTCGTTGTAGAACGCCAGCCCCATCAGCCCAGCCAGGACCGCCAGGCCGACATATTGCCCGGCAATCATGGCCCGTTCGCTGATCGGGCTGCCCTTGATCAACTCGATAAGGTAATACAGCAGGTGCCCACCGTCCAAGATCGGGATGGGCATCAGGTTGATGATCGCCAGGCTCAGCGACAGCAGGCCGAGGAAATACAGGAACCAGTCGAGCCCGCGTTCGGCCGAGGCGTTGGCGGCGCGCGCGATGGTGACCGGCCCGGAGATGTTCTTCACCGAGGCCTGGCCGGTCAGCATGCGCTTCATCATGCCCAGCGAATCGGCGGTCATCCGGCCGGTTTCACGGATCGCGGCAGGCACTGCGGCGAACAGGCCGTACTGCTGGCGGCTGTCGTACTCCGGAGCGGGCGCCGCGGCCGGGCGGATACCGATCATCCACTGGCCCTGCGGCGACTTGCGCGGGGTAATCTCCAGCGCCAGGCGGTCTTCGCCCTGTTCGCCCTTGCGCGCCACCTCGATCATGCCCGGGCCGCCGTGCTCGCCCAGCGCCTGCACCTGCGGAATGATGTCTTCGGCCGAGCGGATCGGCTGGCCGTCGATGGCCACGATGCGGTCGCCCGGCTTGAGCAGGCCGTCGGCGACCGAGCCGGGCACCACCTCGGCGATCACGGGCGGCTGCAGCATGAACTGCCAGCCGATCCCGGCCAGCGAGGCCACGCGGCGTTCGTCGAAACCGACCGGCAACTGCGACAGGCGCAGGGTGTGCTCGCTGTTGCCGGCGCCCTCGGTGGCGGTGAGTACCTGGATGTCGCGCCGGTCCATCGCCGCGGTGGTGAGTTGCATGCTGGCATCGCTCCAGCTGCTCACGCTGCGGCCGTCGATGCGCACGATGCGCTCGCCGGGGGTCAGGCCGGCTTCGGCCGCCAGGCCGTCGGCGCGGCCGACCGTGGCCGAATAATCCTGCTTGCCGACCACGAACATCGCCCACAGCATCGCCATGCACAGCAGCAGATTGGCGATCGGGCCGGCGGCCACGATGGCGATGCGCTGCCACACCGTCTTGCGGTTGAAAGCCTGATCCTGCTCGGCCGGGTGCACGTCGCCTTCGCGCTCGTCGAGCATCTTGACGTAGCCGCCCAGCGGAATGGCCGCCACCACGAACTCGGTACCGTGCCGGTCGCGCCGCATCCACAGCGGCTTGCCGAAGCCCACCGAGAAGCGCAACACCTTGACGCCGCAGCGGCGTGCGACCCAAAAGTGCCCGAATTCGTGGAAGGTCACCAACACCCCCAGACTGACGATCATCCACCAGACCGAACCGATGAAATCACCCATGGATGCAACTCGGTTGCGTCAATCGATCAGGCATGAAGGGCGTAATGGGCGAGGGCGCGTTCGGTGGTTTGCCGGGCTTGCGCGTCGGCAAACAGCAGGGTGTCGAGGGTGTCGGCATTGTGCCGCGGGAGCGTTGTCAACGTGTGTTCGACCAACGCAGGGACGGCTAGGAAACCTATTTGGCCCTGAAGAAACGCTGAAACAGCCACTTCGTTGGCCGCGTTCAGGATGGCCGGGGCGGTGCCGCCAGCGCGCAGCGCCTCCCAGGCCAGGCCCAGGCAGGGGAATGCGGCGGTGTCGGGGGCCTCGAACTCCAGCCGGCCCTGTTGCAGCAGGTCCAGCCCCGCCACGCCGGACTCGACCCGCTCCGGCCAGGCCAGGCCGACCGCCAGGGTGGTGCGCATGTCCGGCAGACCCAACTGGGCCAGGGTGGAGCCGTCGACGAATTCGACCAGCGAATGCACCAGGCTTTGCGGGTGCACCAGCACATCGATCCGCTCGCCGGGCAGGCCGAACAGGTGATGCGCCTCGATGACTTCCAGGCCCTTGTTCATCAGGGTCGCCGAATCCACCGAGATCTTCGGGCCCATCGACCACTTCGGATGCGCCACCGCCTGTGCGGGCGTCACCGCCGACAGCGCCGCGCGGTCCCAGCCGCGGAACGGGCCGCCGGAGGCGGTCAGGATCACCCGACGCACGCCGCGGCTGGCGTCGCAGGAGCGCAGGCACTGGAAGATGGCGCTGTGCTCGCTGTCGATCGGAATGATGTCTGCACCTGCCGCCGCGGCGGTGCGGGTCAGCAGTTCGCCGGCCAATACCAGCGATTCCTTGTTGGCCAGCAACAGACGCTTGCCGGCGCGCGCGGCGGCCAGGGTGGAGGGCAGGCCCGCGGCACCCACGATCGCGGCCACCACCGTGTCGCAGGCATCGCTACCGGCCAGTGCGTCCAGCGCCGCGGTACCGGCGTGCGCCTGGGTTTTCAGGCCGGCGGCACGCAGGCCGTCGCGCAGCGCCGGATACAGCGCTTCATCGGCGATCACCGCATGCGCGGGCCGGTGGGTAGCGCACAGCGCCAGCAGGGCATCCACCTGGCGGCCGGCCGACAGCACGCTGACACGCAGCCGCTCCGGGTGGCGGGCGATCACGTCCAGGGCCGATGTGCCGATCGAGCCGGTCGCGCCGAACACCGCGACCTGGCGGGGAGAAGAGCCGGCCATGCTTAGAATCCGAAAATTTCCTTGCCGAGTGCGAACACCGGCAGGGCGGCGAGCACGCCATCGATGCGATCCAGCACGCCGCCGTGGCCGGGGATCACCGCCCCCGAGTCCTTGGCACCGGCATGCCGCTTGAGCAGGCTTTCGAACAGGTCGCCGAGCACCGAGGCCAGCACCGCCACTGCCGCCACCAGGACCAGCTGGGGGACGTGTGCCAGGGTCAGCCCGGCCAGCCAGCCGAAGGCGCAGGCCACTGCGATACCGGCCAGCATGCCGCCGACCAGGCCTTCGATGGTCTTGTTGGGGCTGATGCGGGGCGCCAGCTTGTGCTTGCCGAACGCGCGCCCGGCAAAGTACGCGCCCGAGTCGGCCGCCCACACCATGGTCAGCGCGGTCAGCAACCACAGGTTGCCCTTGTCCGGGTTGGCGTGCAGCAGCACCAGCGCGGCCCAGGCCGGCAGCACCGCCAGGCTGCCCGCCGCGAGCTTGAGCGCGCGCGCCTGGCCATTGCCGTGATCGGCGCCGAAGGTGAAAAAGCGCAGCCACAGCAGCGCCAGCCCCCACCACGCCACCCCGACCAGCGCCGCGATCTGGAACAGCACCATGGAGCCGGCCGAGGCCCACACCATCAGCACCATCAGCAGCAGGTTGAGCATCAGCAGCACGGTGCGCGGCAGGCTGTCGTCGATGCCGGAGAGCTTGAGCCACTCCCACAGGCCGGTCAGGAACAGGATCGCCGCCAGCGCCGCCAGCCACTGGGTGGGCAGCAGCACGATCGCGCAGATGGCGAGCGGCGCCATGATCAGCGCGGCAATCACGCGGGTCTTGGTCATGCGGAGGGGCTCTCCGTCGCCTTGTCGGCGATCTGGGCGCTGGTCAGGCCGAAGCGACGCTCGCGTCCGGCGTAATCATCCAGGGCCTGCTGCAGCACGCCGGCGTCGAACTCCGGCCACAGGGTTTCGGTGAACCACAGCTCGGTGTAGGCCAGCTGCCACAGCAGGAAATTGCTGATGCGGGTATCACCACCGGTGCGGATGAACAGGTCCGGCGCCGGCAGGTCGGCCAGTGCCACCCGGCTGGAGAGCAGGGCTTCGTCGATCTGCTCGGGCTGCAGGCGACCGGCAGCGACCTCTTCGGCCAGCGCACGTGCGGCCTGCGCGATGTCCTGGCGGCCGCCGTAACTGGCGGCGATGCTCAGCACCAGCCGCGCATTGGCCGCGGTGGCGCGTTCGGCCGCGGCCATGCGATCGCGCAACGGCGCGGCGAAGCGGCTGCGCTCGCCGACGAAACGCACCTGCACGCCACGCCGCTGCAGCTCGTCGACCTCGCGGTCCAGGGCATGCAGGAACAGCTTCATCAGCGCATCCACTTCTTCCTGCGGACGGCCCCAGTTTTCACTGGAGAACGCGAACAGGGTGAGCGCGCTGACGCCTTTTTCCAGGCAGAAATCGATGGTGCGGTTGACCGCCCGCGCGCCGGCGCGATGGCCGATCATGCGCGGACGGCGCCGACGCTGCGCCCAACGCCCGTTGCCATCCATGATGATGGCGATATGGCGCGGCACCGCGTCGGCGTGAGGGACTGGATGCATGGCAGGCGATGCCACGATCAGACCGTCATCAATTCCTGTTCCTTGCCCTTGACGACCTCATCCACGTCCTTGATGGCCTTGTCGGTGAGCTTCTGGATGTCGTCTTCGGCGCTGCGGGCCTCGTCTTCGGTGACGGCCTTGTCCTTGAGCAGATCCTTGACCTGCTGGTTGGCATCGCGACGGATGTTGCGGATGGCCACCTTGGTGTCTTCGCCTTCGCCATGCACAGCCTTGCTGAGCTCCTTGCGGCGCTCCTCGGTCAGCGGCGGCAGGTTGAGCCGGATCACGGTGCCCACCACGGTCGGGGTCAGGCCCAGGTCGGAGGCGTAGATGGCTTTTTCCACGTCCTTGATCATGTTCTTGTCGAACAGGCTGATGACCAGCGAGCGGCCTTCGGACACGCTGATGCTGGCAACCTGATTCAGGGGGGTGTCGGCGCCGTAGGCCTTGACCTTGATACCGTCCAGCAGCGCCGGCGAGGCACGGCCGGTGCGGATGGTGGTGAGGGAATGGCGCAGAGCATCGATGCTCTTGGTCATGCGCGTGAGCGCGTCTTGTTTGATCTGGGTGAGCATCGCCGGAATCCGTGTGGAGCTGAATCCGGGGATTATAGCCGGGACTGAGGTTTCACGACTCGCGGGTCGTCAAGACCCGCGCAGCCGGTTCACCTGCAGCCCCGTTTTCAGGCCTGGCGTCCGGGTGGAGATCGCTGCAGCGTGCTGCCTTGCGCTCTTGCGATTCCCCAATCCCGATTCCCGACTCCCGAACCTCAGCTGCGGCCCTGCACCAGGGTGCCGATCTGCTCGCCGCGCAGGATGCGCAGCAGCACGCCGGGCTCGCTCATGCCGAAGATGCGCAGCGGCAGGTCGCTGTCGCGGGCCAGCGCGAACGCGGCGGTGTCCATCACTTCCAGGCCCTGCAGGATGACCTCGTCGTAGGTCAGGCTGTCGTAGCGCACCGCGTCGCTGTGCTTCTTGGGGTCCTTGTCGTACACGCCATCGACCTTGGTTGCCTTCAGCAGCAGGTCGGCACCGATCTCGATCGCACGCAGCGCGGCGCCCGAATCGGTGGTGAAGAACGGATTGCCGGTGCCGGCGGCGAAGATCGCGATGCGGCCCTTTTCCAGATGACGCATGGCGCGGCGACGGATGAAGTCCTCGCAGACATCGTTGATCTTGATCGCGCTCATCACGCGCACCTTGGCGCCGAGCTTTTCCAGCGCATCCTGCATGGCAAGCGCATTGATCACGGTGGCGAGCATGCCCATGTGATCGCCGGTGACGCGGTCCATGCCGCTGGCAGCCAGGCCGGCGCCGCGGAAGATGTTACCGCCGCCGATGACCAGGGCCACCTGCGCGCCGGCCTGCTGGGCTTCGATCACTTCATGCGCAAGGCGGTTGATCACCTTGGGGTCGATGCCGTAATCCCCGTCTCCCATCAGCGCCTCCCCGGAAAGTTTGAGAAGAATGCGGCGATAGGAAAGTTCGGACATGGGGGAGACCTCGGGGGTGGGGGACGGCAAACGCCGGCAATTCTAGCGGAAGCCTGCCACCGGGCGTGGTAAAAATTCCTTTGTCGGCAGCGAGGTGATGCGTTGCTCAGTGCGCACGCGGGTTCGGCGGCATCGGTACATCGGTCGCGTCGTAGGCACTCACGCGGTTGCGGCCGCGATGCTTGGACCGGTACAGCGTGCTGTCGGCGGCCTGCAGCAGGTGGTCGATGCTGTCGAACTTGCGTTCGACGCCGCCATGCGTGGCCAGGCCCGCCGAGAAGGTGATGTGCAAGGGGCCGCCCTGTAATTGCGCCATCGGCGTGCGTGCGGTTTCGGCCAGGATGCGCTCGATCACCATTAGCGCCGCATCGGCCGGCGTGTTGGGCAGGATCACCAGGAATTCTTCGCCGCCATAGCGCGCCACCAGGTCGCTGGTGCGCACCATGCGCTGCAAGGTCTGCGCGAAGTTGCGCAGCACCTCGTCGCCGACCAGGTGGCCGTGCGCGTCGTTGATGCGCTTGAAGTCGTCCAGGTCGATGAAGGCGATCGACAGCGGCCAGCCTTGCCGCGAGGCCAGCTCGAATTCGTGCGTGAGCGCGGTGCCGAGCTGGTGCCGGTTGAACACGCCGGTGAGTGCGTCGCGGCTGGCCTGTTCGGCCAGATGGCGCATGCGGTTTTCCGATTCGTCGGCATGCCGTCGCGCCTCGGCCACATCCTGCAATTCGCGCAGGCTGCGCAGCATGGCCAGCTCGCGCGCCTGCTCGAAGATCATCTGGATGTGCTCGGGTTGCGGCACGCGGATGTCGAACAGCGCCTCCAGCTCGGGCAGCGATTCGGCGATGCGTTCGATCACTTTTTCGAAGCGTTCGGCATCCAGTTCCAGCACGTCCTGCGCCTGTCGCTGCGCATGCTCGGTGGCTGCAACGGCGCTTGCCGACAGCCAGATATCGGCAAGCCGGCCGGATAGCGCAACGCACGCCATGAAGGGCTCCAGGCTGGCGGGCTCTTCCTCGCTCTGGGCGATGGCGTTCTGCAGGTAGGGCGGCAGCTGCCACTGATGCGCCAGCCACGCGCCGACGTCGGCATGGGTGGCGCCCAGGTGCTCGCGTTCGGCGTCCAGTAGCGCGGCGTTGTCCGGCGCCTGTTCCAGCAGCGGCCCGTACAGCTCGGGTGCGCCTTGCAGCAGCGCCAGCTTGCCGATGTCCTGCAGCAGGCCGGCCAGCATCAATTCTTCGGGTTTGCGGATGCCATAGGCCTGGCCCAGGATGCGGCTGGCCAGCGCGCACAGCCCGGCGCGTCGCCAGATGCGCTCGTGCAGGGGGTGGGCGGTGAAGGTGCTGCGCACGCCATGCACCATCGAAAAACCCAGCGCCAGGCTCAAGGTGGCGTTGAGTCCCAGCATGGTCAGGGCCTGGCCCAGGTTGTCGATGCGGCGACGGCTGGCGTACAGCGGCGAATTGGCCACCCGCAGCATGCGTGCGCTCAGGGCCATGTCCATGCCGATGAGCTTTGCCGTGGTGGTCATGTCCACCTCCGGGTCCTGCGCCAGCGCGATGATGCGCAGCGCCACGCCGGGCGGCGAGGGCAGGTTGTGGCAGTAGTGCAGGGCGGCCTGGAGATCTGGTTGCATGAGTCATCGCCGACAGTGATCGCAAGCATACAGCTGCGTTCGGTGGGTAGGGCGCGCCGTGCTCGGCAATCGCCGCGCTGCACTGCATGCGCGGCGGGCGCTGGAAAGCCTGGTCGGCATCTGGGAAGTAGCGGCACCGGCGGGCGCATCTGTAGCGTTGCGGCCGGTTACCTGCGCCGTGGTTGCACGGATCCCGGCACGGCATCGTCGCCGCGCACGGGCAAGCCGCAGGCAAAAAAAAGCCGCGGCATGCCGCGGCTTTTTTCAGCGTGGCGACAATCAGGCCAGGCCGGCCTGCTTCATCACTTCGGCGGCGTAGTCTTCCACCACCTTCTCGATGCCTTCGCCGACGGCCATGCGCTGGAAACCGACCACGTCGGCGCCGGCGGCCTTGACGGCCTGCTCGACGGTCTGGTCGGTGTTCAGCACGTACGGCTGGCCGTACAGGGTGACTTCGTTGACGATCTTGCTGATCTTGCCGCTGATGATCTTTTCCAGGATGTCGGCCGGCTTGGCCTTGTCCTTTTCGGACATCTTGGCCAGCTCGATTTCCTTTTCCTTGGCGATGAAGTCGGCCGGCACGTCGGAAGCCTTCACGTGCGGCGGATTCATGGCGGCGATGTGCATGGCGATGCCGCGTGCCAGCTCGATGTCGCCACCCTTCAGTTCGACCAGCACGCCGATGCGGCCGCCGTGCACATAGGCTGCGACGTTGTTGGCGCTGTCGATACGGACCAGGCGACGCACCTGCAGGTTCTCGCCGACCTTGGCGATGACCGCGGCGCGACGCTCTTCGATGGTCTCGCCGCTGTCGAGCTTGACGCTCTTGAGCGCTTCGGCATCGGCTGCATCCGCGTTCAGGGCCGCATTGGCCACGACTTCGGTGAAGGCCAGGAAGTTCTCGTCCTTGGCGACGAAGTCGGTTTCGGAGTTGACTTCGACCAGCACGGCCTTGCCGCCAGCCTGTGCGGTGGCGATGCGGCCTTCGGCGGCGACACGGTCGGCCTTCTTGTCGGCCTTGGCCAGGCCCGACTTGCGCAGCCACTCGGCAGCGGCGTCGATGTCGCCAGCGTTTTCGACGAGTGCCTTCTTGCACTCCATCATGCCGGCGCCGGTGCGCTCGCGCAGTTCCTTGACCAGGGAAGCAGTGATTTCCACGGGATTACCTCATTGGACGAATGCGTGCGGCGGAGGTGTTCCGCCAGTAGGAGACGGTGCAGCGTGCTGACCGCCCCCACGGTGTCGTTGGTGGCCCGGACGGCAGGTCGCGATGGACCCGCCGGGGCTGCGGCCGCACAGCATGGTGCGGCCGCATTGCATGCCGATTACTCGGCAGCGGCGGCGTCAGCCTTCTTGTCGCCCTTCTTGGCCGGAGCGCGACGGCCCTTGCCTTCATCGGCGGACTCGGCCGAGAACTCTTCTTCGCGCACCGAAGCGGAGTTCGGCGCAGCCGCCTTGCCTTCCAGCACGGCGTCGGCAGCGGCGCGTGCATACAGCTGCACGGCGCGGATGGCGTCGTCGTTGCCCGGGATGGCGTAGTCGACCAGGGCCGGATCGTAGTTGGTATCGACCACCGCGATCACCGGGATGCCGAGCTTCTTGGCTTCCTTGATGGCGATGTCTTCATGGCCGATGTCGATCACGAAGATCGCGTCGGGCAGGCGGTTCATTTCCTTGATGCCGCCGAGCGAGGCGTCCAGCTTCTCGCGCTCGCGACGCAGGCCCAGCACTTCGTGCTTGACCAGCTTGTCGAAGGTGCCGTCGGTTTCAGCGGCTTCCAGTTCCTTCAGGCGGGCGACCGACTGCTTGACGGTACGGAAGTTGGTCAGCGTGCCGCCCAGCCAGCGCTGGGTCATGAACGGCATGCCGCAACGCTCGGCTTCTTCCTTGATCGACTCGCGCGCGCTGCGCTTGGTGCCCAGGAACAGCACGGTGCCGCGCTTCTGCGCGATCGAGGAGAGGAAGTTCATCGCATCGTTGAAGAGCGGAACGGTCTTCTCGAGGTTGATGATGTGGATCTTGCCGCGCGCGCCGAAGATGTACGGCGCCATCTTGGGGTTCCAGTAGCGGGTCTGGTGGCCGAAATGGACGCCGGCTTCCAGCATCTGACGCATGGTGACCTGAGGCATTGAAAAAACTCCTGAGAGCGGAATCGCCGTGCGCGGCTTGTTGTTGAAAAGTCCGCACATGGATGCGCGGGCTGTTGCGAGGGACTCGCATCAAAACGCACAGGATTCCGGGGTTGGGCTTCCCTGTTGCCTCCGCGACGAACCCTGTGTGAGGGCACCCCGGCACGGATGGCGGCAGCAGGTGTGGATTCGTCGGTGACGTCCGACGTGGACGGCGTACTGCGCCAGAGACGCAAAACAGCCGGCGGAGTATAGCCAGCCCGGTGCGGGCGCGCAATGTCCGCAAGCGTCGGCCGGCGAATGCCGGCGCAACCGCTAGGGCTGCAGCGTCAGCGTGGTTTCGCTTTCGCTGTTGACGCGTGCCACGAAGCGGCCGGGGCCGGTGGCGATGCTCGCAGGTAGCGCCCATTGCCGGGTCTGGCCCGGCAGCACGTAGCCGGCCAGGTTGCTGCCGATGCTGCGGCGGGTCCCGCCGGCATCGATGAACGCCAGATCGGCCAGGCGTGCGTGATTGAGCCCGGCATTATGCACGCGCAGGGTGCGGCTGCCGCCTTGGCCGGACAGCGTCGCGCGCAGGACTGGATGCCGGTCGCCAGGCTCGCGCGGGGTGGCGAATACCGGGGTGGAATAGCGCAGCAGCTCGGTGTCGCTGCCATCGGCGTGCTGGGTCACCACCAGCCGATAGCTCTCTTCGGTCTGCGCCGGGCTGGGCCCGAGGCGGATCACCCGCAGCAGCTGGCGGCCCTGCGAGGGAATTTCGAACTGGTTGGGGCTGACGGTGGCGCCGGTGGCCGGCTCCAGCAGCTCGCGTTCGCCGTCCTGGCGCCAGCGGTAGAGCTTGGCATCGGCGCGCCACGGGTGCGCGGCCTGGTTGTAGAGCCAGACTGCGGTCTGGTCGCTGTCGGCCGGAATATGGGCAGTGGTCGGGGCGATCGCGATCTCGGCGCTGGCGGCGCTGCCGGCCAGGCTTGCCAGGCCGATCAGGCCGGCGGCCAGCCATGCCCGGCGTGTGCAGAAGATGGCCATGGTCAGAACGCGATGGTGGTGATGCGCGCCGCGCCGCTGGGCGCAGGCCCGGCCAACGCACTGGCGTCCTGGCCGGTGCTGGTGGCGGCCGGAGCGTCGATGCTGCGCGCCGGCAGCGCGATCGCCATCGGCGTGCCGCGCGAGCAACTGGCGCGTGGCGGTGTGGTGCGCAGTTCGCAGCCGCTGAGCAGGCGCAGGCCGATGTGCAGGGTGGAATTTTCCGGTCCGCGAGTGGAGGCAGCGGCGTCGGCTATGGTGGCGCCGCAAACGAGGGCGACCAGGAACAAGCGCTTCAGAAAGATGACCGGCGTCATGAAGGCAATCGTTTGCATTGGAGTCGTAGCAAATAACGACGCCGCCGAATCGAACTTTATTAACTGTCAGTAAGTGATGGAGACGGTCACCGTATCGGTGTATGCGCCGGCGATGGGCAGTTGCGGGGCGGGCGCGCGGCCATACACGATCACCGTCTGGGTGCCGCCGTTGCCGGTGCCGGCCAGGGTGTCGATCCCGATCGTGGTGCCCCAGCGGTTGCTGCGCCCGGTATCGCGGTAGAGCTCGTAGGTGATGTAGTTGGCGCTGCTGGCGTGGCGCATGCGGCGGGTGCTGCCGCTGGCGTTGCTGCCGACATCCAGGCCGATGTTCCAGGCGGTGCGGTTGGTGCAGGCCAGGCTGATGGTGGAGCTGCGATCGATCTGGGTATCGATGCTGCCGGCGATGCTGCCGAAATCCAGGTCGGTGGTGACGTAGGTATTGCAGCGCGCCGGGACATTGGCCGAGGCGGTGAACGGGAATGCGTTGCTGGCGGTCTTGGCGCCGGTGGTGGCGGCGTTGCAGTCCGCGGGCTGCTGGATGCCGCCAGTGATGCTTTCGTTATAGGCGTAGCGCACCACGGTGTCGGCGCCGCCGAAGGTGCTGGTGTGGTTGCCCACCGACAGCGTCTGGCTGCCGGGGATGCGCCCGTACAGCGTGACGGTGGTGGTCTGCGAGCCGCCGGTGATGACCGGTACCGCATAGGCAAAATTCAGCACCACCGGCGACGGTGTGGTGGAGTTGGCCGCGCCCCAGATCTGGGTGCGCGCCGCGTCGCTGTAGATCTGGTAGCCCAGGCTGTCGCCGGTGGCATTGCCCAGGCGGCGCGGCGTGTACACCCCGGCACTGGCGCTGCCGGGACCAAGGTCCAGGCACAGCGTCACCCGCGCACTGCCCAGCACGCTGAGTGCGGCGGTGGCGCAGGATACGTTGAAGGTGGCCACCGCGTCGGTGGCGCCGTTGGCGGCCACGTTGCCGAAGGCCAGCGGCGTGCCCAGGGTGACGGTGCAGACGGTGTCGGCCTGCGCTGGCGCACTGGGCGCCAGCCACAGCGTGGCCAGGGTCAGGATCAGCAAGGCCTGCCAGAGCCGGTGCGCGATCATGGGGCGCGCTCGGCGATGCAGGGCAGCGGGCCCACCCGAGGAATGCCGCCGGAGACCACGGGATAGGCGAACTGCGCAACGCAGCGCCCCTGCGGGGTATCGACCAGCAGGCGGTTGTCGCGCTGCAGGTTGTCCAGATAGGTTTCGCCGTCGTAGCCGACCACGACCCGCCCGGCATCGCCCTCGCGTTGCACCACGCTGCCCACCGGCACCGGTGTGCCGCTGGCGTCGTGCAGCACGATGATCGCAGCCTGCACCCGGGTGATGCCGAAGCGCACCGCCACGCCGGACTGCTGGCGCGGGGTGACCGTGGTATCGACCCGATCCACGCGCAGGTCCGCCGGCAGGCTCAAGGTGTCGATCGACAGCTGATTGCGCTGCCACGATTGCAGCGGCGTCACCAGCAGGGTGCCGCGCGCATCGGTGACGCCGATCAGCCGATTCTCCAGCCGCACCGGAATGCCTGGCTGCCCGTCGGTGGAGACCACCGCGAACGCATCCTGGATGTCGCGTGCCGCAAAGCCGCGGCCGTTCATCCACACCAGGCTGCCGCTGGCGCTGGCATAGCCGAAGGTATCGCCGTCCTGGCTGGCCGCGCCGATGGTGTAGCGGCCGACCCGGTTCAACCAGCCCAGCTCGGCCAGGCCGCCGCTGGCGTCGTCGCCGGCGCGCCCCTGCAGCCGCCAGCCGATGCCGCCCAGGTCGCCATCGCCGGGCAGCGGCTGGCTGACATCGGCCACGAACCCGGTGCGATTGCCGTTGCGCTGCATCGAGGCGCTGGCCTGGCGGATCTCGCCGAAGGTGGTCGACAGCGACAGATACACGCTGCGGTCGCTGCGCACATCCAGGTTCTGGTTGGCCGACAGGTTGGCGGCCCAGTTGCGCCCGAAGCTGCGCGACCAGAACACGCTGGCGTAGCGCGAGGTGTCGCCCTGCGGATAGCTCAGCCGCACGTAGCTGGTACCCAGCGAGCCGACCGCGGCAAGGTTGACGCCGAACACGACGCGGTCGCTGATGCGCGCCGGCAGGCTGCCCTGCAGCGCTCCCAGGTCGCGATAGTCGCCATGGGTGCGCTGGGTCCCCAGGTTGAAATTGAAGCGGCGGTCGTTCCAGGCATAGCCAAGCACGTACTGGCCGCCGCCCAGGGCGTGCATGCGGCTGTGCGCATAGGCCGCGTTGAACACGCCGCCGGCACCGAGCAGCCAGATCCCGCCGGCGCCGGCATTGACCACGCCGCCGCCGGCTTCGGCATGCGCCTCGATGGTGAAGTCATCGCGCAGCCCCTTGCGCAGGGACGCGCTGGCCACCGGCTGCGATGCGTAGGCGAACGAGCGCACACCGTAATCGCGGCGCAGGTGGCCGATGCCGGCCGACCATTCGGAAATGCCGCGCGCCAGCAGCTGCGGCGTGCCGTAGAACGCAAAATCCAGCCGGCGCACGCGGCCGAACGCGTCGGTCACCACGATCTGCGCCTGCCCGGTGCCGCTGATGCCCGGTTGCGCAGCCAGCTGGAACGGCCCTGCCGGGACCTGGCCGCTGTATTGGCGCAGGCCATCGACATACAGCTCCACCGTGGAGGGCACGACCGCCTCGCCCAGGAAGCTGGGCGTGGGGGTCAGCACGCGATACGGCTGCAAGGCGTAATTGCGCCCGATCTGCACGCCGCCCAGGCGCAGCGAACGGCTCCAGTCGACGAAGCCACTATAGAAATCGCCCACCCGCAGGCTGGTGGCGGTGTCGGGGAAATCCATCTGCCAGGCACTGTCCAGGCGCACCGCTTCGCTGCGCCAGCGCTCGTCCTGCGGACGGTCATAGGCCAGGAACACGGCGGTGGTGTCGACCATGCCGCGGCCGATGCCGAAGCCGCGCAGCTCGGTGGCCAGCGAGATGCTGCTGGCGCCGGTATTGCGCGTGGCGTACAGGTCGTAATTGAGCAGCATGCCCGGCGATGCGGTCGCGCTGAGCGGGGCGACGTCTTCGGCCTTCAGGACGGTGGTCGATAACGACAGCTGCGCCAGCGGGGCCTGCAATGCAAGCCGTTGCAGGGCGGCGTCGTAGCGCACCTCCACATCGCGCAGGCTGTCCAGCGCGACCTGCTCGTCGGCGGCGCGATCGGCCAGGATGAAGCCGAGCTTGCGCAGCGTCTGGACCGAGGCACGCAGGTGGCCATCGGCCATCTCGAAAGGTGCCAGGCCGCGGTCGGCCTGATTCAGGGTGACGTCGAGATACAGCGTCTGCGGCTGCGGGGTGGCGGCTTGCGCGGGCGGGTCGGGCAGCGAGGTCATGTCGGCCAGATCGCTGGCCGCGACGCTGCCCAGGCAGCCGGTGGCGGCGAGCAGCGTCATCGCCAGCCGGGCCGCATCACGGGGCCGCAGGCGCAGCCAGCAAGGTGCGTTCGTCGGCCTCACCATTGATCCTTGCGACGAGGGAGCCGCGCGCGAACTGGGCCACCGGGGCGCCCAGCGACCAACGCATGGTCTGGCCGGGCAACACGTAGCCGACCAGGCCGTTCAACGCGCTCCTGGTCGCGCCGTCGACGCGGTGTTGCAGGTCGGCCACCTGGGCGTGCCCGTTGCCGGTATTGCGGATCTGGATCTGCGCGATGCCGTCGCTGCCGGCAACCACCTGTGCACTCAGGCTGGGCGTCGGTTCGCGCTTGCCCGGTGGCAGCACGAAGATCGGCACCGAGTAGCGCAGCACGAACTGCATGCCTTTTTTATCGGCATCGGCACTGGGAAGTTCGTCGACGATGATGCGGTAGCAGCGTTCCTCCCCAGCGGGGGGCGGCCCTGCGCGAATCACCCGGATCAGCTGGCGCTCGCCGGCGGCCAGGGTGCGCATCGGTGGACTGACCAGCAGTTCCTGGGTCGGCTCGAGCTGGTCCTGGCCATCGCGTTGGGTCCAGCGATAGGCGCGGGTCTGCACCTGCACCGGCGCACCGCCGCTATTGCTCAGCCACAGCCCGTCGGCGGCCTGCTCTGCACTCAGGCTGAGCGAGGTCGGGGCCAGCTGCAGGCTGGCCGCATGCGCCAGCCGCGGCAACCAGCCGCCGGCCAGTACCAGCAGCAGTACCAGTCCGGGCCGGATCAGCCAGGTGGGCAGTCGAGGTGGCAGGCGGGAATGCAGGAGCATGCGCGGACTCAGTAGATGATCGTGGCAGTGATCGTGTCCTGGTAGCTACCGGTGGCGGGGTTGTTGGCCGACGGGTTGGTCACTCGGCCATAGACCGGATAGACCTGGTTGATGCCGGTAGCGGTACGGCTGAGCGTATTGGTGCCGGTGGTGCTGCCCCAGACGGTGCTGCGGCCCAGGTCCTGATACAGCTGGTAGGCGATGTAGTTGTTGGTGGTGACCAGCGGGTCGGCATTCTTCATGCGGCGGGTGGTGACGTCGTTGGCGGTGCCGGCGTTGCTGCCCGCGCTCAGCGCGATGTTGTAGGGCGTCAGCGCGGTGCACTGGGCGGTCACGCTGCCGTTGGCATCGGCGTTGGCGGTGGAGGTGGACAGCACCGAACCGAAGTCCACGTCGGTGGCGGAGGCGGCGGTGATGGTGCAAGCCTTGGTCACGGCGATCTTGACGTTGAAGGTGGTGGTATCTGCTGCGCTGGCGACGCCAATGGTCGAGAGCAGGCCGAGGGACAACAGGACAGGGCGGACAGTACGCATGGACATTTCCTTGACCGGTCAGGTCATTGTTGGCGCGACCATTTGTCGCTCCCCATGCAATGCATCCGCCGTGCCAAACATAACGGCGAATTCATCTTGTATCTACCTGTTTCCGCTCGATCTTTCAGCCGATTTGCGATGTCTTGCGGATGACTTCGCCAGGCCGAATTTTGACGCTGCGTGCACACGATCACAGATGAATAGGCGTCAGCGGCGGTTTCCTGCTGCCCGGTCTGCTTGGGTGACGGCAAGGCGTCGCGTAAAAAAACGCTGTACCGGGTCGTTCAGATTCAGCCCGGATCGGCGATAATCCCCGCCATGAGCGTCAATCTGAAAACCAAAGAAGAAATCGAACTGATGCGTGTGGCCGGCCGTCTGGCCGCCGAGGTGCTCGATGTCGTGGGCCCGCATGTCAAGCCGGGCGTGACCACAGCCGAGCTGGACCGCATCTGCCATGACCACATCGTCAACGTGCAGGGCACCATTCCTGCCAACGTGGGCTACCGCGGCTTTCCCAAGAGCGTGTGCACCTCGGTCAACAACGTGATCTGCCACGGCATCCCCAGCGCGGCCAAGGTCCTGAAGGAGGGCGACATCGTCAATATCGATGTCACCGTCATCAAGGATGGCTGGCACGGCGATACCAGCCGCATGTACTACGTGGGCACGCCTTCGGTCATGGCCAAGCGGCTGGTGGAAACCACCTACGAGGCGATGTGGCGCGGCATCCGCGCGGTCAAGCCGGGCGCCACGCTGGGCGATGTGGGCCACGCGATCCAGAAGTTCGCCGAAGCCGAGCGCTTCAGCGTGGTGCGCGACTACTGCGGCCACGGCATCGGCAAGGTCTACCACGACGAACCGCAGGTGATGCATTACGGCCGTCCGGGCGAGGGTTTGGTCCTCAAGCCGGGCATGACCTTCACCATCGAGCCGATGATCAACGAAGGTACCTACCACCATAAGACCCTGCCCGACGGCTGGACGGTGGTGACCAAGGACCGCAAGTTGTCCGCACAGTGGGAACACATGGTGGCGGTGACCGAAGACGGCGTGGATGTGCTGACGCTGTCGGCCAATTCGCCCGCGCCGGTATGACGGACGCGCCGGCGGAGCGACCCGACCCGGGCGTCGCCGGCGACGCGGAATGGGCCGCACAGGCCCGTCCGCTGCTGGTGCATGCGGACATGCGCCTGTGCAAGCGCTTCGACCAGGGCGAACCGATCGAACGGCTGGTGGCCCTGCGCGCACGCGCGGTCGATCAATTGATGCGCAACGCCTGGACCCGCTGCATTCCGGCCGACAGCGGTCTGTCGCTGCATGCGGTGGGCGGCTACGGGCGTGGCGAGCTGTTCCCGCGCTCGGACGTGGATGTGCTGGTGCTGGGCGAAGGCGCGGCCCAGCAACAGCATGAGCAACACCTGGCACGCCTGTTCGCGCTGCTGTGGGATGTGGGTCTGCCGATCAGCCACGCGGTGCGCTCGCCTGCGCAATGCACGGTGGCCGCGGCCGACCAGACGGTGCTCACGGCGCTGATCGAATCGCGCGCACTGGTGGCCGATGCACAGGCGCGCGCGGCGCTGGCCAAGGCGATCGCGCCGCAACAGGTGTGGCCGCCGCGCGATTTCTTCCAGGCCAAGCGCGAGGAATTGCTGGCGCGCCATCAGCGCTTCGGCGATACCGCCGATAACCTCGAACCCGACATCAAGGATGGCCCGGGCGGCCTGCGCGATCTGCAGACCTTGGGCTGGATGGCATTGCGCGCGTTCGGGGTCAAGGATCTGGAGGCGCTGGTCGGGCTGGGCCATGTCGGTTTCGACGAAGCGGCCGCGCTGCGGCGCGAGCGCGAGGAACTGGCGCGGCTGCGCTTCGGCCTGCATCTCGTGGCCAACCGGCCGGAAGAACGCCTGCGCTTCGATTACCAGAAGACCCTGGCGCAGCGGCTGGGCTTTGCCGACGACCCGGAAAGCCTGGGCGTGGAAAAGATGATGCAGCGCTTCTACCGCAGCGCTGCGCTGATCCGTCGCATCAGCGACCGGCTGCTGCAGCGCTTCGAGGAACAATTCGACGGCGAAGCGGTCCCCGAGCCACTGGGCGACGGTTTCAGCCTGCGCCGGGGCTATCTGGCCGCCGATGCCGACAGCTGGCCCGAAGGCAATGTGCTGCAGGTGTTCGCGTTGTTCGCGCAATGGGCCGCGCACCGCGAGGTGCGCGGACTGCATTCGCTGACCGCGCGGGCATTGGCCGAGGTACTGCACGATCTACCGGCCTACGACGTCGCCGATGCTGCCACGCGCGAGCGTTTCATGGCGCTGCTGCGCGGCCAGCGTGCGGTGGAAACGCTCAACCGCATGGCGCGGCTGGGTGTGCTGGGGCAGTGGATCCCTGCGTTTGCCAGCGTCTCCGGGCGCATGCAGTTCGATCTGTTCCACGTCTACACGGTGGACCAGCACACCCTGATGGTGCTGCGCAACATCGCGCTGTTCGCCGCCGGCCGCGCCGACGAGCGCTTTTCGATCACCCATGAAGTCTGGCCGCGCCTGCGCAAGCCGGAATTGCTGTTGCTGGCCGGTCTGTTCCATGACATCGCCAAGGGCCGCGGCGGCGATCATTCCGAACTGGGCGCGGTGGATGCGCGCGCATTCTGCCTGGCGCATCGGCTGAGCGAAGGCGATACCGAGCTGGTGACCTGGCTGGTGGAGCAGCACCTGCGCATGTCGGTCACCGCGCAGAAGCAGGATATTTCCGACCCGGAGGTGATCCACCGCTTCGCCACCCTGGTGGGCACGCGCGAGCGGCTGGATTATCTCTATCTGCTGACCTGCGCCGACATCGCCGGCACCAGCCCCAAGCTGTGGAATGCATGGAAGGACCGCTTGCTGGCCGACCTGTATTTCGCCGCACGCCGCGCGCTGCGCGAAGGGCTGGAGCATCCGCCACCGCGCGAGGAGCGCCTGCGCGAGGCGCGCGACTCAGCGCGCGCGCTGATGCAGGCGCAGGGGCATGACGATGCCACCATCGATCGCCAGTTCGCCGGCATGCCGGACGAGAACTTCCTGCGCTTCCGTCCCGAGCAGCTGGCCTGGCAGGCCGCCGCGTTGATCGAGGTGGAGATCGGCCAGACGCTGGTCAAGGCGCGCCGTGCGGTGCCGGACAACGATGCGCTGGAAGTGTTCGTGTACTCGCCGGACCGCGACGGGCTGTTTGCGGCGATCGTGGCCACGCTGGACCGCAAGGGCTACGGCATCCATCGCGCACGCGTGCTGGATGCGCCGCACGATGCGATCTTCGACGTATTCGAGGTGCTGCCGCAGGAGAGTTTTGCCGACGGCGACCCGCAGCGGCTGGCTGCAACCTTGCGTCAGGTGCTGGCCGGCGATCTGGCCAAGGTGCGCCCGGCGCGACGCGCGGTGCCGCGCCAGTTGCGGCATTTCCGCTTCGCGCCGCGGGTGGAATTCAGCGAAAGCGCCGGCGGCCGCCGTACCCGCATCAGCCTGGTCGCACCCGACCGCCCCGGCCTGCTCGCCGATGTCGCGCATGTGTTGCGCATCCAGCACCTGCGCGTGCACGACGCACGCATCGCCACCTTCGGCGAGCGTGCCGAAGATCAGTTCCAGATCACCGACGAGCACGACCGCCCGTTGTCCGAACCCGCCCGGCAGGCGCTGCGCGATGCGCTGTGCGCCTGTCTCGATCCCGCCTAGCACTCCTGGAGACCCCCATGGCCACCACCAAGAAGACCGCGCGCAAGTCCGGCGCGACCGCCACCAGCGCCGCATCCAAGCAAGCCGGCACGCGCAGCAGCAAGGCTGCCAAGGCAACGCCCGCCGCCAAGGCGAAGCCGCTGGCAGCTGCCGGCAAGCGCGCTGCGTCCAGGCCCGCCGCGGCAAAGAACGCTGCGGTGAAGAAGGCGGCTGGCGCGCCGCGCGTGGCCAGGCAGCCGACCAATGTGGTCGCGGCGCCGGCGGCCAGGAAGGCCGCCGCCGCCAGGAAGCTGCCGATCGCCGAACAGGCAGTGCAGAGCGCGGCAACCCCTGTGGGCAACGATGAACTCAGGTTCGGCATCGAAAGCGCCTTCGAACGTCGCGCCACCCTGACCATGGACGAGATCGACGGCTCCACCCGCGCCATCGTCACCCGCGTGATCGACGGCCTGGAAAGCGGGCAGTTCCGCGTCGCCGAGCCGGACGGGCAGGGCGGCTGGACCGTCAACGAGTGGTTGAAGAAAGCGGTGCTGCTGTATTTCCGCGTCAACGAGATGGCGGTGATCGACGCGCAGCCGGCACCGTTCTGGGACAAGGTGGAATCGCGCTTTGCCGGCTTCCACGAAGCGCAATTCCGCAAGGCCGGCGTGCGCGTGGTGCCGGGCGCGGTGGCGCGTCGCGGCACCTATTTCGGCAAGGATGTGGTGCTGATGCCGAGCTTCACCAATATCGGTGCCTATGTCGGCGAAGGCACCATGGTCGACACCTGGGCCACGGTGGGTTCGTGCGCGCAGATCGGCAAGCACTGCCACCTGTCCGGCGGTGCTGGCATCGGCGGCGTGCTCGAACCGCTGCAGGCCAGCCCCACCATCATCGAAGACCATTGCTTCATCGGTGCGCGCTCGGAAGTGGTCGAAGGCGTGGTCATCGGCCATCACAGCGTGATCGGTATGGGCGTGTTCATCGGCCAGAGCACGCGCATCTACAACCGTGCCACCGGCGAGATTTCCTACGGGTATGTGCCGCCCTACAGTGTGGTGGTGTCCGGCCAGCTGCCGTCCAAGGACGGTACGCACTCGCTGTATTGCGCGGTGATCGTCAAGCAGGTGGACGCCAAGACGCGCAGCAAGACCAGCGTGAATGAATTGCTGCGCGGGCTGGCGGATTGATTGGCCCGTACCCTCACCCCAACCCCCGCTCCGCGCCCCGGCCCGCGCTTGCGGCGCGGGCGCTCCAAGGCACGCGTGCCAGTGGCGCGCAAGCTGTGCCTTCTCGCCCCGACGGGAGAGGGGCCTTATCGGCCGATTTACCGGGACACAGAGATGACCACGCTCTACGGATTGAAGAACTGCGACACCTGCAAGAAAGCCACCAAGTGGCTGGACCGTTTCGGTGTCGCCTACAAGTTTGTGGATTACCGGGACAACACACCGTCGCCGGAAACACTGCTGGAGTGGGCCGGCAAGGTCGGCGGATTCGACGCCTTGATCAACAAGTCCTCCACCACCTGGCGACAGTTGCCCGACAACAAGAAGACGCCTGGTTCTGAGGCGGAGTGGAAGTTGCTGCTGCGCGAGTACCCGCAGCTGATCCGCCGCCCGGTGGTGGTGACCGACGACGGCGTCGTCAGCCAGGGCTTCTCCGACAACGGCTTCAAGGCGCGCTTTTCGATCGGCTGACGCCAATGCGGCGCCATCGGTTCGCCTGACGGGCTGCACAATGCTGCGTGCTAGCGCAGGCTGCCCGTTTCCACGCATGTGCGGCATGCATCCACCGGCAAGAGATCACGATGACCAGCGACGTCCTGCAATTGACCTGCGACCTGATCGCACGCGTATCGGTGACTCCCGACGATGCCGGCAGCCAGGCGCTGCTTGCCGAGCGCCTGGCTGCCGCAGGTTTCGCCTGCGAACGCCTGCGCCTGGGCGAGGTCGACAATCTTTGGGCCACGCACGGCAGCGGTGCACCGGTGCTGGTGTTGCTCGGGCATACCGACGTGGTGCCGCCAGGACCACGCGATGCGTGGACCAGCGATCCCTTCGCACCGCAGATCCGCGATGGCGTGTTGTACGGCCGCGGCGCGGCCGACATGAAAGGCAGCGTGGCCGCGTTCGTCGTCGCCGCAGAGCAGTTCGTGGCCGAGCATCCACAGCACCCCGGCACGCTGGCGGTGCTGTTGACCTCCGACGAAGAAGGCGATGCCATCGACGGCGTGCGCCGCGTGGCCGAGCTGCTGCGCACGCGCGGGCAGCGCATCGACTGGTGCATCACCGGCGAGCCCTCGTCCACCCAACGGCTGGGCGACCTGTTGCGGGTGGGCCGGCGCGGCAGCCTGTCCGGCGCGCTGACGGTGCGCGGTGTGCAAGGGCATGTGGCGTACCCGCACAAGGCGCGCAACCCCATCCACCAGGCCGCCCCGGCGCTGGCCGAACTGGTGGCGCGTCAGTGGGACGCCGGCTTCGAAAGTTTTCCGCCCACCAGCCTGCAGCTGTCCAACATCCACGCCGGCACCGGTGCCAACAACGTGATCCCCGGCGAACTGCAGGTTGCCTTCAATCTGCGCTACACCCCACATTGGGATGCGCCGCGGCTGGAAGCGGCCATCGCCGCCATGCTCGATCGGCACGGGCTGGACTACACGCTGCGCTGGCATCGCAGCGGCGAGCCGTTCTATACCCCGGAAGGCCGCCTGCGCAGCGTTGCGCGCGAGGTGTTGGGCCAGTTCGCTGGCGCAGCGCCGGAAGAGAGTACCGGCGGCGGTACCTCCGATGCGCGCTTCATCGCACCGCTGGGCGCGCAGTGCATCGAGGTCGGCCCCGTCAATGCCAGCATCCATCAGGTCGACGAGCACGTGCGCGTGGCCGATCTTCAGGCCTTGCCTGCGCTGTATCGCACGCTGGTCGAGCGGCTGCTGATCGAGTGAGTGGTGGTGGCTGGAGCGGCGCGCAGAGCGATGGCGCAGCCACCAGGCGGGCGCGGCCGCTGCCCGGAATCGGCATGCACCGTGCGCCCACTCCGGTGCCAAGCGCGTCGTCCACGCCCAGCCGATCACTGCGTGCGACGTTCTGTTAGCCGCTCTTGGCCCTCGTTGCCGCTGAAACAGTTGCGCCGGCCAAAACGAACGGTTAGCGTCGGCTGCATGGTCATCCGCTTCGCCAACCTCAATAACGCCAACCGCAATGCCCTGCGCGCGAATAATCGTGCGCGGCCGATGCGGGTCTGCGACTAGGCGAAGTACAACCAAACGCCCAGGAATCAGAAAACCCGCATCGGCCGATGCGGGTTTTTTTATGGGTGTCATCCTCGTGCAGCACGCTTGTCCACCGGCCATCAACCCCCGCAGTTTCATCAGGAGTGTTCCCATGTGTTCCATCTTCGGCATTTTCGGCCTGCAACCCGGCGACGACCTGCAGGCCCTGCGCCGGCAGGCCCTGGAGTGTTCGCAACGGCAGCGTCATCGCGGCCCGGACTGGAGCGGTGTGCATGTCGATGCCGGCGCGATCCTGGTGCATGAGCGCCTGGCCATCGTCGACCCTGCCGGCGGCTCGCAGCCGTTGCTGTCCGCCGATGGGCAGCTGGTGTTGGCGGTCAACGGCGAGATCTACAACCACCGCGAACTCAAGGCCGAACTGCTGCAGCCGTATGCCTTCCAGACCGGCTCCGATTGCGAGGTGATCAATGCGCTGTACCGCGAGGACGCGCCGGCCTCGTATCTCAACCGTCTCAACGGCATTTTCGCATTCGCGCTGTGGGACAAGGCCGCCGGGCGGGTGATCATCGCGCGCGATCCGATCGGGGTGGTGCCGCTGTACTGGGGCCACGACCGCGAAGGGCGGTTGCGGGTGGCCTCCGAATTGAAGTCGCTGGTGGACGATTGCGCCGATGCCGCGCAGTTTCCGCCGGGTCACTGGTACGACAGCGCCACCGGCGCACTCAGTCGCTACTACGAGCGCGCCTGGCGCGAATACGGCGAAGTGCAAGGCGTGCAGGTGCCGCTGCAGGAACTGCGCGAGGCCTTCGAACGCGCCGTGCATCGCCAGCTGATGACCGACGTGCCGTACGGCGTGTTGTTGTCCGGCGGCCTGGATTCGTCGCTGGTTGCTGCGGTGGCGGCGCGCTACGCCCGCCATCGCATCGAGGAGAACGACACCACCGAAGCCTGGTGGCCGCGGCTGCATTCGTTCGCGATCGGTCTGAAGGGCTCGCCGGATCTTGCCGCTGCCGAAGTGGCTGCCGCGGCGATCGGCACCGTGCATCACGGCTTCGAATACACCTTCGATGAAGGGCTGGATGCATTGCCTGAAGTGATCCGCCATATCGAGACCTATGACGTCACCACCATCCGCGCCTCCACGCCGATGTTCCTGTTGGCGCGGCGGATCAAGGCAATGGGCGTCAAGATGGTGCTGTCGGGCGAGGGCAGCGACGAAATCTTCGGCGGCTATCTGTACTTCCACAAGGCGCCCAACGCGCGCGAATTCCACGAGGAACTGGTGCGCAAGCTCGACGCGCTCAACAACTACGATTGCCTGCGCGCCAACAAGTCGATGATGGCCTGGGGCGTGGAGCCGCGTGTGCCGTTTCTGGATCGCGAGTTCCTGGATGTGGCCATGCGCATGGACGCCAGCCACAAGATGATCGACAAGACCAGCGGCGGCGCGATCCGGATGGAAAAAGGCGTGCTGCGCGAGGCATTTGCCGGGTATCTGCCCGACTCGATCCTGTGGCGGCAGAAAGAGCAATTCAGCGACGGCGTGGGGTACGGCTGGATCGACGGGCTCAAGGCGCATGCGGCCGCGCATGTCAGCGACCGCGAACTGGCTGCGGCCGACCGACGCTTTCCGGTCAACCCGCCGCAGACCAAGGAGGCGTATTTCTATCGCAGCCTGTTCGAGCAGTTCTTCCCCAGCCAGGCCGCGGCCGAAACCGTGCCCGGCGGCAAGTCGATTGCGTGTTCCTCGCCGACCGCCATCGCCTGGGACGCCAGTTTTGCCGCAATGGCCGACCCATCCGGCCGTGCGATTGCCGGTGTACACGAACAGGCGCTGGCCCCGTAATACCGCGAAAACTGCAGTGGCCGGCGTGCGTTGTCGCACGGCCGGCCACTGCTCTTGTCGCCAGCGTCCTATTGCTCGTGGCGCACGCAGTAGCCGTAGCGCTGCGGTTCGATATCCACGCCTGCCACATCGGCCTGGTTGTTGCGCCACAGGTTCGGCTTGAAGTCGGCGGCGGTGCAGTTGGCCGCACGGTCCACGCCGATGGTGTAGGTGAACGGCGTGTTGGCGAAGCGGTTGTTCTCGAACACGTTGTCCTGGCTCATGCTGTTGTCCCAGCACAGGATTTCCGGCGTGCGGTAACGGATGGCGCAGGCCAGGAACACGCCGGCCACCTTGTTGCCATCGAACACGTTGTTGCTGAAGCGGTTGCGTCGCGCATCCGACAGGTAGATGCCCTGGCTGCCGTTGCGCTCGAAGCGGTTGTTGCGGATCTCGCTGTCTTCCAGGTGTTCGGTGGTCAGCCCGGCAGCCACGTTGTCGTGGATGTAGTTGTTGACCATCGTGACCTTGGCGGTGCGGTTGAACGACACGCCGTCCCAGATCGCGCCGGACACATCGTTGTTTTCGATGGTGATCTCGCGCGTGTCGTATTCGCTCAACAGGCAGGCGCTGCGGCATTTGTTGACCTGCAGGCCGGCCAGCCGAATGCCCTGGCCGGAACGCACCACCACTGCGCTATTGCTCAGGTACGGGCGCTCGGGCATGAATTCCTTGTCGCCGGTGCTGGCGACGATCTGCATGTCTTCGATGCTGACATTGCGGATCACCCCGGTAGGTTGCTGGTTTTCGTAGTCGCCGACCACCAGCGCCGGCTGCTGCACGCCATCGGCCATGCGCAGGACGGTGCTGGGGCCCTTGCCGCGCAGGGTCAGGTTGCCGCGGTGGATCGAGACCAGGCCATTGAGCGGAAATTCGCCTTTTTCCAGGCACAACACGGCGGGTTTGTCGCTCTGCGGCAGTTTGTCGATGGCTTTCTGCAGGTCCTGTCCGGGCTTCACCTTGGCGGTGCAACTGGCCACCGGCGCGGCAGGCGGGCCGGCTGGGGCCGGTGGCGCGGCCGAACAGGCAGCAGCGAACACCAGGGGCAACAGGGCGGAAACGGTGCGGGCAAGCTGAGGCATGCGGATTCCGGTCGGTGGGGGGAGGAGGGCGATCGTGCTGGAGCGGGCTCCCGATCGCGACGGCCTCTAGTGTGTCCCACCGGACGTTAAGTTCCAGCCCATGCGTGCCGGCGCGATTGGGCGCAGGTTCATTGCCTGGGCCCGCGTGCGATGCGCGATGTGCGCCACGCCGCAGTTGCGGCAGCGCCCATTGCCGCAACGCGCGCGGTGTGACGCGTGCGCGGTGCATCGCCCGCATCCAGGTGGCAGCTGCATGCGACGTTCTGCCAGCCGTGCTTAGAAGCTGTACGCCAGCTGCGCGTAGATGCGGCGCGGCTCGCCTGGAAAGTGCCCGCCACGTGCATTGAAGCCGCTGACTGCATAGACCTTGTCGAACAGGTTCTTGACGTTGACCTGCAGCTTCCACGCATCCCACTGGGTCTGCCAGCTGATGTCGTAGATCGCATACGGCTTGACCCGCTGACCCTCCAGGCTGACGCGTTCGCCCACGTAATCGGCGCCGAACGCGATGGCTGAGCGCCAGGCCGGCAGGTCGTAACGCGTCCACAGCCCGAAGGTATTGCGCGGCGCATTGGCGAACCGGTCGCCGGAGGCATTGGTGATGCCATTGGTGCCGGCATCGAGCACGCGTGCGTCGTTGTAGGCGTAGGTGAGGTTGAGCACCCAGCGCTCGGTGAGGTCGGCCAGCAGGTCGACCTCCAGCCCTTCGCTGCGCACCAGCCCCAGTGCGGACAGCTGATTGACGCCGTCCACGATCTGCCCGTTCGCCTGCACGATATTGCTGCGCTCGATGCGGTACAGCGCGGTGTTCAAGGTGAGCCCGCCATCGTTGAGCGCGGTCTTCAGGCCCAACTCCCACTGCGTGCTGCGTTCCGGGTCGAAGGGCCCGCCCACGCTGGCGTCCTGGCTGGCCGCGTCCTGCGGCACGAAACCGCTGGCGTAACTGGCATAGGCATTGATTCCCTCGCGCAGTACCACCGTGCTGCCGACGCGCCAGCTGAGATCGTTGCCGGTGACGCGCGAATCATCCAGCAGGTTGTCGTCCTTGAAGCCGTCCCAGCGCAGCCCGGCCATCGCATGCCAGCGCGGGGTGAGGGTGAGTTCGTCCTGCAGATAGGCGCCGTAGCGCTGGCTGCGGGTGCTGGTGGCGCGCCAGGGCAGCGTGTCCAGGCCGTAGTCGTAGAAACCGCTGCGGCCGTACACCGGGTTGAACAGGTCGATGCCCGGCACCGGCCCACGCACGCGTCCGGTATCTGCGGTGTTGGCGGTCTGCGCGCGGAAGTCGGCATCCAGCCGGTAGTAGTCGGCGCCCATCAGCAATTTGTGCTCGATGCCGCCGGTGCTGGTGCGAAACACCGCGTTGAGGTTGCCGGAGATCGCATCGTTGTCGCGGTACTGGTTGCGCAACTGGCGCGTCATCCATTCGGCGGTGCCATCGCGATCGCGATCGATCAGGCCCATCGGCTCGTGATAGATCTGATGCTCATCGTTCTTGAACCAGCGCAGTGCCATGTCCACATCCCACGCGCTGGACGGCGAAAAGCGGTATTGCGCGAACGCCACCTTGGCGCGCATGTCCAGGAAGTCGGTGGGCTCGTTGTGGTTCCAGCGCCGGTCGGTGAGGAAGTTGCCCTCGTCGTCCACCGGCACGCCGCGCAGGCGGTTGCCGCCCAGGTTCTGGGTGATGTCGGTGTATTGCAGGATCAGTTCACCGGTCTGGCCGATGTCCAACGCCACCGACGCATCACCGATCTGGCTCTGGCTGTCGGTATTCCAGCGAAATCCGTTTTCGCCGTCGGCATACGCACCGATGCGGTAGCGCACGCGTCCGTCGGCGCGCGCCGGGCCGGTGGCTTCGAACGAGGCCGCGCCGAAGGATTGGTTGCCAAGCTGCAGTTCCACCCGCCGCTGCGCCTGATGCGCAGGCTTGCGGGTGACGTAGTTGATGACGCCGCCCGGTTCGCCGCCGCCATACAGGGCGCCGGCGGGGCCCTTGAGCACTTCCACCCGTTCGATATTGAACAGCTGCGGCACCGAGAAACCGGCATACGGATCGCCACGCAGCCCGTCGTACAGCACGTTTTCCTGGCGAAACCCGCGCAGGGTGACGCCGGCATAGCTGAAGAAGCTGATGCCGCTGATGCTGCGGTATAGGTCGGTGATCTGCCGCGCAGCCTGATCGTCGATCAGCTCGCGCGGCAACACCTGCACCGACTGCGGCACCAGTGCCAACGGCGTGTCGGTGCGCGTGGCCACCGCCGCGTCCTCGGATTTGTACAGGGTCTGCGCACGGCCGATGACGTTGACACCATCGAGCTCGGTAACATCGGTGTGGGCGTGTTGCTGGGCGGCGGCGCGCGGCGAGGGCAATGCCAAGGCGGCGGCGAGTGCGGTGACAAGGAGCGTGGGGCGCATTGGTTACGAATGGGAATGGTTATCAAATGCATCTTAGCATGATGTGCTTGCTTGATTGGGCGGAGTGCCAGCGAAGCAGTAGCTGCAGGTGCACGGATGTGCAGAGGTGCAGAAGTGCAGAAGTGCAGAAGTGCAGAGCATTCCTTCTCCCATTGGGAGAAGGTGCCCGAAGGGCGGATGAGGGTGCGAGCGAAGCCGAGTGCTGCATGTCATGCAGGAAGCCGTTCGTAAGGCAGAAGGCTGATTGAAACCAGCGCAGGATGCGTGGCATCGCAGTCCATAGGTGGCATGAAATGCACGCGCACCTCACCCGAACTCCCGCTTTGCGCCCTCGCCAGCCCTTACGGCGCGGCCGCTCCACCGCTTACGCGCCGGTGACGCGTAAGCGGTGCATTCTCTTCCCGGGAGAGAGGGGCCTGCATCAGCACCGGGGCGCTTGCTGTTCCCGGAAAGGGATCAGTGCAGTTCAACGACGTCTTCTGCTTTCGACCAAATCCCGATTGAGCGTGGAGCTCGCGATCAACGAGGCAACGCGAATGCACCAACTTGCTCGTGTCGATAACGAGGCAATGCAAACACGCCGACTTCCTCGTATCGATCAAAAAAGCGCCACGAACATGCCTACTTCGGCTGCAACTGCAGCGTATAGCGGGTGGCGGTCGGCAAGAATGGGGTGGGCCGGCCATGTACCCAATCGTCGTGTCCCGCCCCCCAGAACGGCGACAACGGGTGTCCGCTCTGGCCGCCCGGCATGTGCACGATGCCGTCCTGCTCGTGGCCGGGCGACACCACCATGCGTTCGGAGGCGCCGAATGCCGGGCCTTGCACGCGCGGCATGTCGCGGTCGCCCGGCAGTCGATCGGGTGGCATGCACAGCCAGCGCCTGGCGAGCGCGGGCAATGCCCGCGCGATCGGGTGACAGATGGCGGCGGTATTGCGTTCGCCCCAGGTGCGCTCGCTGAGCGGCTGGCCCGGCTCGCCTTGCGCGAGTAGCGCAGTGTGCGCATCGCGCGCGGCATCGATGAGGAGCTGATCCCAGCTGGCCTGGTCTGGCGGCAGCAGATGCGCCGGGCGCTGCTGCAGCAACGGCCAGACGATCCCTTCCAGCTGTGCCCGCCGCGGCGCCAGGAATGCCTCGCCTAGCGCCGACCTGGCTGGCGCCAGCAGGCCTGCTTCCACCGCGTCGATGGTCTTGTTGCGGAAGTCGCGCACGATGCGGTAGCTGACCGAGCTGGCGGACGCATGGCCGTCCCACTGCCGCGTGGCGCGCTCGATCTGCTGCAATGCCGGATCCTTGCTGTGCGTGACCACGTCACGCAACAGCTGCCACCAGCGCGTCAGCAGCACCGCGCGATCGTCCAGCTGGATCGCCAGCAGGTCGCGTTCGGTAAACCGCTGCTTGGCGAACAGGTCGTCGCGGATCTGCTGCGCCCGCGCGCCGAGGTCGTAGCCCGCATTGCCGAGGGTCGCCAGCTGCTGCGCGTCGACGACGCGGCTGTTGGCGGTCCAGAGACGATGCGAGGGCGGGTCGACCAAGGCCGGCGCGTCATCGCTGCGCACCGGCCAGGGCGTGCAGCCAACCGCGCGCGTGGCTGGCTGCGGTGTTGCCGGCAGTGGGGTGCTTGCCAGCTCGGCGATGCCGGTCGGGCTGCAGCCGGCATTGCGCGCAGGGCGCGCGCCGATCAGGCGCCAGGCGATGCGTCCGCTGCGGTCGGCCACCAGCAGGTTCTGTGCGGGAATGCCCGAGCGGTCCGCCACGGCGAACGCGCCCTCCAGGTCGCCGGCGCTGCTCATCTGCGCAAACTCCAGGCCGATCGCGCCGGGCAATTGCGCGGCCCAGCGCAACGCCAGCAGGCTGCCGTCGGCGTTCGCGTGCACGATCGGCCCCCAGGCCGCTTCGCGCACCTCGAAGCGTACCGGCGCGGCGCCGGCCACGCGGATGGTTTCCACATGGGTGATCAGCGCTTGCGGATGCGCGGGCGTTGCAGCAGGAATGCGTGCGAAGTCGGCGGTGTCGATATAGCTGTTGGTGAAGGCCCAGGCCACATGGCCATTGCTGCCCACCACCATCGCCGGCAGGCCGGGCAGGGTGAAACCGGTGACATCCACCTTGCCGTCGGTGGCGCTGGTGTCGGGATAACGCAGCCGCGCGCGGAACCAGATATTGGGTGCGCGCAGGCCCAGGTGCATGTCGTCGGCGACGATGGCGCGGCCGTCTGCGGTGAGCGTGCCATCCACCGCGAAGTTGTTGCTGCCCGGGGTGGTTTGCTCGGCGTGCGGTGTGGTGGGCGGATGCGGCAGGCGGCGCAGGTCCAGCGCTGCCGCATCCGGCAAGCTGGCATCGCCCTGGGGTGGGCCGAACAGGGGCGCATCCCAGCTCGACCCCTGGTGATCGAGCAGCGCGGCCAGCGCAGGCGGCACCACGGCGCGAATGCGTGCGGCGGCCAGTTCGGTCTGGTTGTCGTTGTCCTGCAGGTCGGCATACATCGCCATGCCGGTGAGGATGGAATCTTCCATGCTCCAGGCGCGCGGGGTCTGGCGCAGCAGCAGGTATGCCCAGGGCCGCACCCGCAACGCCGCCAGCCCGGCGTTTACCCCGTCGGTATACGCCTGCAGCGCGTCGCGCTGACCGCCCATGGCGATCTCCAGGCTGGCGCGCACGCGTGCGCGCAGCCGATGCACGCGATTGCGCTTGTCCAGATCCAGCGCCTTGGCACCGAACAGCTCGGACAGCTCGCCGGCCGGCGCACGCCGCATCAGGTCCATTTCGAAGTAACGTTCCTGCGCATGCACGTAGCCGAGCGCACGCATCGCATCGATCCGGTCCTGCGCATCGATGGTGACCACGCCGTTGCCATCGCGCTGCACGCCCACCGGTGCGCGCAGGCCGGCGAGCGCGGTAGCACCGTCCAGCTGCGGCAGGCTGCCGCGCAGCAGCAGGTACACGGTCGCAACGGCGGCCAGCGCCAGCGCCACGATTCCCAGCGATAGCCGGCCCAGCCATTGACGCATTGTCGGTTCCTCGAGTTCGGTTGAAGTGTGGCTGGCGGACATGACCGTGATGGGTCTGGCCGCAAGCGCAACTGAAAGTGATTCCGATTAGATCATTGCCCGCCCGCATAGGGCACCATGCGCGCATTGCGTCGCTGGAGCACACCATGAAAGGCCATCCCGAAGTCGTCGATTACCTCAAGCAGCTGCTGCGCGGCGAGCTGGCGGCACGCGACCAGTATTTCCTGCACTCGCGCCGCTACGAGGACCAGGGCCTGATGGCGCTGTACGAGCGCATCAACCATGAGATGCAGGAAGAGACCGAGCACGCCGACGCGCTGCTGCGGCGAATTCTTTTCCTTGAAGGCGACCCGGACATGCGTCCGGCCGAGTTCACCCCGGGCAAGACCGTGGTGGAGATGCTCGAGCGCGATCTTGTCGTGGAATACGAAGTGCGTGCCGCGCTCGCCGCCGGCATGAAGCTGTGCGAGGAGCATGGCGACTACGTCAGCCGCGATGTGCTGCTCAAGCAGTTGCAGGACACCGAGGAAGACCACGCTTGGTGGCTGGAGCAGCAGCTGGGCCTGATCAAGCGGATCGGCCTGGAGCTGTACCAGACCTCGAAGATCGACAAGGGCCACGTCGCCGGTTAAGTGGCGCGTGGCGTGGCAGACGCGGCGTTGCGCCCGGCGAGGCGGAGCGCTGCGCTGTGCATCAGGGGGCGCTGAACAGGGCAGTTTCTCTCGTCCAGGGGTAGCGGCGTTGGCCAGCTGGGCAAGTCGCCTGCGTTCGTCAGCACAGGGCCGCTTTTGCGTTTGCGCCGTACGGCGCCTAGATGCAGGGCGTCAACGACGGCGCGCCACTGGCCTTGCGTGGCCCCGCGCCTGGAGCGATGCATTGAGCCCGAACGTCGGCAACCCGAGGTCGCTGCTGCATCAGCGCCAGCCAGTGCGGCGTCAGGCCGGGGACATGGGCCGCGCACGACCCCGCCGGCACTCAGCAGCGCTGCAGGCGATAGACCGCGGTAGTCAGCGCGGTGACGCCCTCGGCGCGAAAGCGCGGTTCCTGCGCGAGGATGTCGCGCTGTTCCAGCTGCTGCACCTGCCACTGCGCATCGAATAGCGCATGCACTTCGGCGGCATCCACCGCGAAGGGGGGGCCGGCCTTTTCGGCCTGCGGATAGTCCAGGGTGATCAGCAGTCCGCGGCAAGCGGCCGGCAGGCGCGCGTAGGTCGTGTGCAGGTACTGCCGGCGCAGGTCGGCGGGCAACGCTACCAGTGCTGCACGGTCATACACCGCCACGCAATCGGCCAGCGCGCTGCGATCGAGTGCGAACGCGTCGCCACAGATGATCTCGATGGGGCCGGCGATGAAATGCTCGCCCGCGCTGCTGGTGTGGCGCTGCGGCTGCAGGCCTGCTTCGGCGAAGAACTGCGCCACGGCCAGCGGCGACAGCTCCACGCCCAAGACACGATGGCCTTGCGCGGCCAGCCAGTGCATGTCCAGCGTCTTGCCGCACAGCGGTACCAGCACGCGTGCCGCATGTGGCAGCTGCAGTGCCGGCCAGTGCTTTTGCAGCAGCGGCATGACCTCGTCCTGATGAAAGCCTGTCTGTCCGTCCTGCCAGCGTTGCAACCAGAAATCGGTGTCCATGTCGTCGTCCTGTCAGGCACTGCGGTCGTCGAAGCAATCCGCAACCGCGCGCCGCCGCGCGCGATGAGTGAATGCCCGTTACTGCACCTCCAGCCCATCCACTTTCTGCCGCGCCTCAGCAGCCTGAGGCGATAACAATGTCAGTCGCGCCGCCGCGCGCCAGACGAGTGAATCACCGTCACTGCACTTCCAGCCGGTCGACCTTCTGCCGCGCCTCAGCAGCCTGAGGCGACCGCAATGCCAGTTGCGCCACTGCGCGCCGGCGCGCGCCAGATGAGTGAATCACCGTCACTGCACCTCCAGCCCATCCACCTTCTGCCACCCTCTCGGCAACAACGCCCCACGGCTCGCACGCGCACCCACATACATATCCAGATCCTTGAACGACAGGCTCATGGTGCGCGCGCCGCTGCGGACCAGCAGGGTGTTGCCGGGGGCCACCGCAACCACCGCCACCACGCGCTCGGTGCCGAGCTTGGCCTTGGGGATCTCGATGATCTTGTTGCCCTTGCCCTTGTCCAGCTCGGGCACGTCGGTGGCCGGCACCGCCAGCAGGTTGCCGGCGCTGGTGACCGCGACAATCCGGTCGGTCTGCGGGTTGCTCACCTGCGCCGGCGTGAGCACGTGCGAACCTGCGGTGAGATTGAGCATGGCCTTGCCGGCCTTGTTGCGGCCGGTGAGGTTTTCGAAGCGGGTGACGAAGCCATAGCCGTGCGAGGACGCCAGCACGAAGCGGGTGGCGTTGTCGGCGCTGGCCATGACCTGGAATGCGGCGCCCGACGCCGGCGAGAACCGCCCGGTCAGCGGCTCGCCGTTACCGCGCGCCGAGGGCAGGGTGTGCACCGCAGTGGAATAGGCGCGGCCATCCGAATCCAGGAACGCCACCTGGTGGGTGCTGCGGCTGCGCACCGCCACCAGCAGGCCATCGCCATCGCGGTACGACATGCCGGCCGGATCCACCTCATGCCCCTTGGCCGCGCGCACCCAGCCCTTCTCGGACAGCACCACGGTCATCGGTTCGCTGGCGACCATCTCGGTTTCGTCGATGGCCTGCGCGGCGCCGCGCTGCACCAGCGGCGAGCGGCGTGCGTCGCCGAACTTCTTGGCGTCGGCAGTGAGCTCGTCCTTGATCAGCTTCTTCAGCTTGGCCTTGCTGTCGAGGATGGCCATGATCTGCGCGCGTTCCTTGGCAAGCGCTTCCTGCTCGCCACGGATCTTCATTTCTTCCAGGCGCGCCAGCTGGCGCAGCTTGGTTTCCAGAATGTATTCGGCCTGTTCCTCGCTCAGCGCAAAGCGCGAGATCAGCACCGGCTTGGGTTCGTCCTCGCTGCGGACGATGCGGATCACTTCGTCCAGGTTGAGGAAGGCCACCAACAGGCCTTCCAACAGGTGCAGGCGACGCTCGACCTTCTGCAGGCGATGGTTGAGGCGGCGGGTCACCGTGTCGCTGCGGAAGGTCAGCCATTCGCTCAGCAGGTGCTTGAGGTTCTTGACCTGCGGGCGGCCATCCAGGCCGATCACGTTGAGGTTGACGCGGTAGCTGCGTTCCAGGTCGGTGGTGACGAACAGGTGGCCCATCAGCTGCTCGGCATCCACGCGGTTGGAGCGCGGTACCAGCACCACCCGCACCGGGCTGGTGTGGTCGGATTCGTCGCGAATGTCTTCCAGCCACGGCAGCTTCTTGGCGCGCATCTGCTGGGCGATCTGCTCGATCACCTTGGACGGCGAGACCTGATACGGCAACGCGTCGATGACGATGTTGGCGTGTTCTTTTTTGTAGGTGGCACGCGCACGCACGCTGCCGTGGCCGGTTTCGTAGATGTTTCGCAGGTCGGCGGGCGCAGTGATGATCTCGGCGGTGGTCGGGTAGTCCGGGCCCAGTACGTGCTCGCACAGGTCGGCGACGCTGGCGTCGGGGTCGTCGAGCAGGCGCAGCAGCGCGCTGACGATCTCGTTGAGATTGTGCGGCGGCACGTCGGTGGCCATGCCGACCGCAATGCCGGTGGTGCCGTTGAGCAGCAGGTGCGGCAGGCGCGCCGGCAACCAGGTGGGTTCTTCCAGGGTGCCGTCGAAGTTGGGCGCCCAGTCGGTGGTGCCCTGGCTGATTTCGCCCAGCAGCACTTCGGCGATCGGGGTCAGCTTGGATTCGGTGTAACGCATCGCCGCGAACGACTTGGGATCGTCGGTGGAGCCGAAGTTGCCCTGGCCTTCGATCAGCGGATAGCGGTACGAGAACGGCTGCGCCATTAGCACCAGCGCCTCGTAGCAGGCGCTGTCGCCATGCGGGTGGTACTTACCGATCACATCGCCCACGGTGCGCGCGGACTTCTTCGGCTTGGCGGCCGCGTTCAGGCCCAGCTCGCTCATCGCATAGACGATGCGGCGCTGCACCGGTTTCAGGCCATCGCCCAGGAACGGCAGGGCGCGGTCCAGCACCACGTACATCGAATAGTCGAGATAGGCGCGTTCGGCGTACTCGCGCAGCGGCAGCTGTTCGAAGCCATGGAAAGTGGGGCGGGTCAGATCGGTCATGTAAAGCCAGGTCCTGCGTGAAGAAGAATCCGCACCGTGGCGCGGACTCGAAGAGCGCCGATTATCCGGATGCGGCGGGGGATGCCAAGCCGCACGCGTGGCCGCCGGCCAGATAGCGCGTGGGCGGGGCGCCGAAATGGCGGTGGAACGGGCTGGCGAAGGCGCCGGGGCTGAGCTAGCCGAGCGGGCCGGCCGCTAGAGCGACTGCGTGCCCTGCTAAGCCGGCGCAGGCCTTCACACGCTGCGCAGATCGGTCAGGTAGGCGATCAGCACCGGGCCGTCGGCCCGCCCGACGCTGGCCTCGACCCAGGCGGTGGCGCGTCCACGATGAGGGCGGGGTCTCGCTAGTCATTGGCTGAAGCGTATGGCCGGGCCAGCACTGGCGTCGCGTATGGAACGGATCCTTGCGGATAGTGTAATAAACAAAAATATATTTGCTTTGACAAATATATTTTTTGTAACAAAATAGCGGGCATGAATCCTCCGCCACCTTCCTCTCCGTCGTTCGGGCTGCTGTTGCGCCAGGTGCGCGATGCGCTAATGCGCCAGCTCGATGCCGAGATGAAGGGCGAACTGCCCGACTTCGGTTTCAGTCACTACGTCGGCCTGAAGGTGCTGTCGGTGCGCTCGCCGTGTACGGCCAACGAGCTGGCGCTGGCGCTGGACCAGACCCCGAGCGCGGTGACCCGCCTGCTCGACAAGCTCGAAGCGCTCGGCGCCGTGCGGCGCGAGCCGCACGCCCAGGATCGGCGCGCGCTGCAGATCGTCATGACCGAGCAGGGCGTGGCGTTGTGGGAGCGCCTGCGCCAGCGCGGTGAGCGTGCGATCGAGCACGGCCTGCGCGACCTGTCCGCCCCTGAGCGCGAGCAACTCACCTCGCTTCTCATCCGTGTCCGCGATGCACTCAACTCATGAACGCTGCTAGTTCCTTTTTTCAGACGCTGCGCCCGCGCTCGATGCGCCTGGCGCGGCCGCTTGTCCTCACCGCGCTGAGCCTGGCGCTGGCCGCATGTGCCAGTAGCCGTGGCCTGGCGCCGCAAGGCACCGTGCTGCAGCCCGGCGACGTGCATGCCGAGCGCACCCTGGCGCAGGCCGGGCTGAGTCCGGCCTCGTGGCCGGCCAGCGACTGGTGGCGCGCGCTGGGCGATGCACAGCTGGACGCCCTCATCGCCGAAGGCCTGCAGCACAGCCCCAGCCTGGCCTCTGCCGATGCGCGGCTGCGCCAGGCCCATGCGCGCATCGGCAGCGCGCAGGCCGAGCGCGGCCCCAGCCTGTCGGTGTCCGGCGGCTACACCGGAGTGCAGCTGCCCGAATCGATGGTCGGCGACGAACTGGGTGGCAGCTACGGCGGCAGTGCGCAGATGGTGCTGGACTTCCGGTATGGCGTGGATCTGTGGGGCGGCAAGCGTGCCGCCTGGGAAGCGGCGGTGGACCAGGCGCATGCGGCCGAGGTGGATGCGCAGGCGGCGCGGCTGAACCTGTCGGCGGCGATCGCCGAAGGCTATGCACAACTGGCCTATGCGTGGAGCCTGCACGATGTGGCCAACGATGAGCTGGGCCGCGCGCGCAAGACCCTGGAGCTGACGCAGCAACGCCGCGGTGCCGGGATCGACAGCGACCTGCAGGTGCGTCAGGCGCAGGCGCGCGTGCCCGCCGCGCAGCAGCAACTGCAGTCCGCGCAGCAACAGATCGATCAAGCGCGCACCGCACTGGCCGCGCTGGTCGGGCAGGGCCCGGATCGCGGTCTGCAGATCGCCCGCCCGACCCTGGGCACCGGGCTCGCCACGCAGCTGCCGAGCAGCTTGCCGGCCGATCTGCTGGGCCGACGCCCGGACGTGGTAGCGGCGCGCTGGCGGGTGGAGGCGGCCGACAAGGACATCGCAGTCGCCAAGACCCGCTTCTATCCCAGCCTCAACCTCACTGCGCTAGGTGGGGTGGTCAACCCGGAGCTCGGCAAGCTGCTGGAAAGCGGCTCGGTGTTCGGGTTGGTGGCGCCGGCGCTGAGCCTGCCGATCTTCGACGGCGGCAAGCTGCGCGCCAACCTGGCCGGCAGCGATGCGCAATACGACCTGGCCGTGGCCGACTACAACCAGAAGGTGATCGCCGCGCTGCGCGAAGTGGCCGACCAGGTCACCGCCGTGCGTTCGCTGCAGCAGCGTGCGCAGGCGCAGGACGATGCCGTACAGACGGTGGGCGCGGCCTTCGATCTCGCCCAGCAGCGTTACCGCGCCGGCATCGGCAGCTATCTGGAAGTGCTCAGCGTGCAGGAGCAGTTGCTCGTTGCACGCCAGCGCATGGCCGGGCTGCAGTCGCAACAACTCCTGGCCTCGGTGAGGCTGCAGCGTGCACTGGGCGGCGGATTCACGCCGGAGCCCGCACGCGACACCGCACGCACCGCGCCCACTTCCGCACAACCGAATTCCTGAGACATCGACGATGAGCCAGACGACTCCTGCTTCTTCCCAACCCGCGCCGGCCGCACCCAGCAAGCGCCGAGCGGCGCTGCGCATCGTGGCCATTCTGGTGATCCTGGCGATCATCGGTCTGGTGGCGTGGTACTTCCTGGTCGGCCGCTGGCACGAGGACACCGACGACGCCTACGTGCAGGGCAACCAGGTGCAGATCACCCCGATGGTGGGCGGCACCGTGGTCAGCATCGGCGCCGAAGACGGCATGCGCGTGGAGCGCGGCCAACTGCTGGTGCAGCTGGACCCGGCCGATACCGCGGTGGCGCTGCAGCAGGCCGAAGCCAACCTGGCCAAGACCGTGCGCCAGGTGCGCGGTCTGTACCGCAGCGTGGAAGGTGCGCAGGCCGAAGTGTCCGCGCGCGAAGTGACGCTGCGCAGTGCCCGTGCCGACTTCGCCCGCCGCAGGAATCTGGCCGCCAGCGGTGCCATCTCCAACGAAGAACTGGCGCATGCCCGCGAAGAACTGGCGGCCGCCGAGGCCGCGGTGAGCGGTTCGCGCGAGAGCTTGGAGCGTAATCGCGCGCTGGTGGACGACAGCGCCCTGGCCAACCAACCGGACGTGCAGACCGCCGCCGCGCAGGTCCGCCAGGCCTATCTCAACCATGCGCGCACCGGTGTGGTGGCGCCGGTCTCCGGTTATGTGGCGCGGCGCTCGGCGCAGGTTGGCCAGCGCGTGCAGCCGGGTAGCGTGCTGATGGCGGTGGTGCCGCTGGAGCAGGTGTGGGTGGAAGCCAACTTCAAGGAAACCCAGCTCAAGCACATGCGCCTGGGCCAGGAAGTGGAGCTGCATTCGGATCTGTACGGCGGCGGCGTGGATTACACCGGTCGCATCGAAAGCCTGGGCCTGGGCACCGGCAGCGCGTTCTCGCTGCTGCCGGCGCAGAACGCCAGCGGCAACTGGATCAAGATCGTGCAGCGCGTGCCGGTCCGCATCGTGGTGGACAGCAAGCAGCTGGCCAGCAACCCGTTGCGCATCGGCCTGTCGATGAAGGTCGATGTGAACCTGCACGACCAGCAGGGCCGCGTGCTGCCGGCCAAGGCCGCCACGGGCGCGGTGTTTTCCACCGATGTGTATGCGCAGCAGCTCCAGGCCGCCGACGCCGACATCCATCGCATCATCCAGGACAACCTGCCGACGCAGGCTGCCACCAAGGCGGGCTGAGCCACCATGTCTTCGCAAGCTCCCACCGCGCCCGGCGGCCCGGCGGCACCGGCGCCCGCGGCCGGCTTTCGCCCGGCGAGCGTGGTGTTGTGCACCGTGGGCCTGGCGATGGCCTCGTTCATGCAGGTGCTGGACACCACCATCGCCAACGTCTCGCTGCCCACCATCGCCGGTAATCTCGGCGCCAGTTCGCAGCAGGCCACCTGGGTCATCACCTCGTTCGCGGTGAGCACCGCGATCGCGTTGCCGCTGACCGGCTGGCTGAGCCGTCGTTTCGGCGAAACCAAGTTGTTCGTGTGGTCCACGCTGGCCTTCACCGTCGCCTCGCTGCTGTGCGGGCTTGCGCAGAGCATGGGCATGCTGGTGGTGGCGCGCGCGCTGCAGGGCTTTGTGGCCGGCCCGATGTATCCCATCACCCAGAGCCTGCTGGTGTCGATCTATCCGCGCGACAAACGCGGGCAGGCGCTGGCGTTGCTGGCGATGATCACGGTGGTGGCGCCGATCGCCGGCCCGATCCTGGGCGGCTGGATTACCGACAACTACAGCTGGGAATGGATCTTTCTGATCAATGTGCCGCTTGGCATCATCGCCAGCAGCATCGTCGGTTCGCAGTTGCGCCATCGCCCCGAACAGCTCGAAAAGCCGCGCATGGACTATATCGGCCTGATCCTGCTGGTGGTGGGCGTGGGTGCCCTGCAGCTGGTGCTGGACCTGGGCAACGACGAAGACTGGTTTTCCTCGGACAAGATCATCGTACTGGCCTGCGTTGCCGCGGTCGCGCTGGTGGTGTTCGTGATCTGGGAGCTGACCGACACCGATCCCATCGTCGATCTCAAGTTGTTCCGGCATCGCAACTTCCGCGCCGGCACCCTGGCGATGGTGGTGGCGTATGCGGCATTCTTCAGCGTGAGCCTGCTGATTCCGCAATGGCTGCAGCGCGACATGGGCTACACCGCGATCTGGGCTGGCCTTGCGACCGCACCGATCGGCATCCTGCCGGTGCTGATGACGCCGTTCGTGGGCAAATACGCGCTGCGCTTCGACCTGCGCATGCTGGCCACCATCGCCTTCGTGTTCATGTCGTTCACCAGCTTCTTCCGCTCCAACTTCAACCTGCAGGTGGACTTCGCCCATGTGGCCACGATCCAGCTGGTGATGGGCGTGGGCGTGGCGCTGTTCTTCATGCCGGTGCTGCAGATTTTGCTGTCGGATCTGGATGGTCGCGAGATTGCGGCAGGCTCGGGCCTGGCCACCTTCCTGCGCACGCTGGGCGGCAGTTTCGCCGCCTCGCTGACCACCTATCTGTGGGCGCGCCGCACCCAGGTGCACCATGCGCATATCACCGAACACATCTCGGTCTATACGCCTGGCATGCAGGAGCAGGTCACCGCCATGGGGCAGGGCGATCTGCAACGTGGCGCGGCCTTTCTCAACAACATGATCAACCACCAGGCCTCCCAGATGGGCTTCAACGACATTTTCTACCTGCTGGGCTGGACCTTCCTGGCGATCATCTTTCTCCTGTGGCTGGCCAAGCCGCCGTTCGGTGCAGGCGCAGGTGGTGCGGCGGCGGCGGGTGGGCATTGAGCACGGGTGACAAGGCGTTTGGCCGCTCTAACATCGGCTAAGACAACGACCTCATGCCGGTCTGGTGCAGAGCGGGTGATCTGCGACTTGGCTGCAGGGCCCTTGCCCGCCCACCCTCGCGGGACACGCCGCAAGTACATCCATGTAGGCTCTTACGCGGCATCCATGCCGCGTAAGGTCCCGCGACGGTGGGCGGGCAAGGGCCGATCAAGATGGTCGGTGTATTTAGCGCTTTTGAAAGCAACCAACAAAAGTTGTGTCGGAGAAGCTCATCGCCTTTGCCCTGCAGTCGCCTGTCGATCACGACACCCAGTTGTTGGCCGATGCACTGCATGCGGACAAGAGCATCCCCCTCAATCAACTCGAGGCGGTGGTCAACACGACGGGCTACACCATTCTGTCCAATCTCGGCGCAGATGCGACGATTCGTATATTCGCGCTCAACGTGCTGCTGTTTCCGGCGTCCAGCAATGCGCTGGACAGCCTTGCCGAGGCGTATGAAGCAAGCGGAGATCTCGCCCATTCAAGCGCCATCAGGCAGCGCATCAAGAACATGTCCACTCCGCCTGGAAAACCATGATCCGACTTGAGGGGGTGTGAGGCCTCAGTTGTTTGTTGCTGGTTGCAGCTCGATTGCCCAGTTCTGCGTTGCGCCGCCGTTGTCGCATTCGGGCTGTGCTGCCGATCGGCACGCTCACCAATGTCGAGGGGCTATTGTCCAAGACATCGCCCAACGCAAAAAACCTCGCCGAAGCGAGGTTTTTTACGATCTACCGTGAGTCGTGGTGCCCAGGAGAGGACTCGAACCTCCACGAAGTTGCCCCCGCTAGCACCTGAAGCTAGTGCGTCTACCAATTCCGCCACCTGGGCGACTCAGGGTGCGAATTGTGCAAGCTGCGCGTGCGGCTGTCAACGCATCTTCTGCAAAAATATTTGCCGTTGCCCGCGCTGTGCGTGACCGGGACAGCGCCACCATCGGCGCAGGCGCGCGGCATGCGTCCGCCACTGCCGCTTACGGCAGCTGCGTGGCCTGCAAGGCGACCTCCACGCTCTGCACCGGTTCGCTGGCAGAGCGCGCCAGCTGCACGCGATACGTGCCCGCTGCGATCTTCCAGTGCCGTGCCTTCGCGTCGAAATCGGCCAGCGTCTTCGGCTCGGCCACTACCTGCACGCGGCGCTTCTCGCCGGGCTTGAGCGTGAGCTTCTGCCAGCCGATCAGCCGCAGCGGGGTGGCGTGGCCCTCCGGCAGCATGAGGTAGAGCTGCGGTACTGCAGCGCCTTCGCGTTCACCGGTGTTCTCCACGTCGAAACGCGCGGTGAGCGTGCTGCCTGTTGCATCCACCTGCAGGTTGCCCATGTCAAAGCGGGTGTACGACAGGCCATGTCCGAACGGATAACGCGGGGTGAGCTTGCGTGCGGCAAACCATTTGTAGCCGACGTTGGCACCTTCGATGGTGTAATCGATGCTGTCCTCGCCGGGTTTGGCCGGCTTGAAGCCAAGGCCGGGAATCGACGGGCGCGGCAGCTGCGATTCGTCCACCGGCCAGGTCACCGGCAGGTGGCCGGAGGGATTCACCGCGCCGGTCAGCAGGTTGGCGATCGCCTCGCCGCCGCCGATGCCCGGGTACCACGCTTGCAGCACCGCCGGCACGCGCTCGGCCCAGGGCATGCGCACCGGCCCGTTGGTTTCCAGCACCACGGTGGTCTTGGGGTTGGCTTTGGCTACCGTCTCGATCAGGGCGTCCTGGTTGTCGGGCAGCCGCATGTCCGGCAGGTCCACCGATTCGGCCGCCCACTGGGTGGCAAATACGATCGCCACATCGGCGGCCTTGGCCGCGCGTGCGGCCGCATTGCGATCCTTGCCATCCACGTAGTCGATCTGCACGTTCGGCAATGCGGCGCGCAGCGCCTGCAGCGGCGAAGACGGATGGATGATCACCGGGCCCGGCCAGGTGGTCGGGGTGAGGCCGGGCACCGCATTGCCGCCGTTGATGGTGTAGTCCACGCGCGAGGAGCCGCCACCGGACATCACGCCCTTGTCGGCATAGCCGCCGATGACCGCGATGCGGCGCACCTGGCTGGATAGCGGCAAGGTGGCCTGCTCGTTACGCAGCAGCACGCTGCCTTCTTCGGCAACATGCTGCGCGGCCAGTTGCCCGGCCTTGCCATCGATGGGCTGACGCTGGGTCGGGTGATCGAATGCGCCATGCGCGAACAGGCTGCGCAAGACCCGCTTGACCATATCGTCCAGGCGCGCACGCGGCACCACCCCGGCACCCACCGCCATGCGCAGCGGCGCATCGAAGAACACCGCCGCATCGAACACTTCGCCGGCCGATTGCTGGTCCAGCCCGGCCAGCGCGGCCTTGGAGCCGCTGTGCACGCCGCCCCAATCGGACATCACGTAGCCGGGGTAGTGCCATTCCTGCTTGAGCACCTGGTTGAGCAGGTAATCGTGCTCGCAGCCGTAGATGCCATTGATCTTGTTGTAAGAGCACATCACCGAGGCGGGGTCGCCGATCTTCAGCGCGATCTCGAAGGCCAGCAGGTCCGATTCGTGCATGGCCTGCTCGCCGAGTTGCGCGCTGTGGAAGTTGCGCCGGGTTTCCATGTCGTTGAGTGCGAAGTGCTTCATCGTCGACAACACATGTGCGCTCTGCACGCCGCGGATCGACTCGCCGACCATGCTGCCTGCCAGCAGCGGGTCTTCGCCGGCATATTCGAAATTGCGGCCGTTGCGTGGATCGCGCTGCAGGTTGACGCTGCCGGCCAGCAGCACGTTGAAGCCCTGCTGCCAGGATTCGCGGCCCATGGTCCGGCCGCCGGCAAAGGCCAGCTGTCGATTCCAGCTGGACGCGGTGGACGGGCCCGACGGCATCGCGGTGGCGTAGTCGCCCTTGCGGATGCCGCCGGGATTGGTGACGCCGACACCGGCATCGGCCAGTTGTTGCGCCGGGACGCCCAGCCGTGGAATGCCGGGCACATAGCCGGCCGAGCCCAGCGCGCCCTCGGGCTTGGGGATCTTGTCGGTGCCCAGGCCGAAGTAGCTGCGCAACATCTGGAATTTTTCGTCGTCGCTCATCTGGGCGAGCAGCCGGTCGGCACGCTGGTCCGCCGTCAGTGCGGTATCCATCCACGGCTGCGGCGCCGCTGCCGTTTGCGCCACCGCCGCCGGTGCGGCCAGGGCCATGCCCAGGTACATCACCACCGCCAGCACCAGCGGGCGCGGGCGGAAGACGGGGCGTGTAAACGTTTTCATGTCGGGATGTGGCACGGGGTGTCCTTCTATTACGGGTCATGTCAGAACAGGTCGGGCACCGCGGTGCCCGGATCGGATGGCGCTCTGGCGCGCCTGGCCGCTCGCCGAACTGGCGGGGCCGTCAGAAGTCGGTCTGCGCGGTCCGCAGCACCGGATACAGCTGGTAGCGCTCGTCCCAGGAGGAATGGCGCCGGGCGAAAAATTCCAGCCGCGCCTGTGGGTCGGCGGCAAAGGTCGTGTCGTTGGCCAGGCGCTGTTCGAACTGCGCCTGCAGGCCGGCATCGCGGGCCAGCATGTCGCGCGCCACGTCTTCGGCGACGTAGGCCTCCATGTATTCCTTGCGTTCGAAGGCAGTATTGAAAAAGCCCCACTGCAGCAACGAGTCCGGCGCCTGTGGTTCCAGCATCGCCATCACCAGGCGCGCCTTGGGCTGGGCGATCGGCACGAACAGCGAGCCGGCCGGGACGGCGCGGCGTTCCTCGCGCCATTGCCCGCTGACTTCCACGGTCTGGTGGCTTTCGTTGGGGCGTGCCGCGAACTTGACCGCGTCGGCGCGGAAGGTTTGCACCGGCCGCTGCGCCGCATTGCCGATGGTCGTGAACTGGATGCCATGCAGGCGCAGTTTTTCGCCCACCAAGGCTGCTTGCGCAGCCGGGACCAGGTAGCCGCCGCGCGGCGCATCCACCACCACATCGGGCTTGATCTGGTCGCGCAGCGGCACCTTCCAGACTTGCGGCTTGCTTTCGTCGTAGCGCGTCATCAGCGCGCCGGAAATCGGCGACGGTGTGCGCGTATACGCGTAGCCACGAAACGCCACGGTGCGTGCGTTTGGGCCCGCAGCGAAGCTCAACGGTTCGGTCGTGCCGGCCAAGCGCGTGGCGCGCTGGTCGGCCGCCAGTGCATCGGCGCGCCACTGGGTGCCATGGCGTGCGGCCTGCTGCAGCACCGAGACGATGGCGTTGCGGGTGACCCGCACGCGCGTGGGGTAATCCTTCCACGAATGCGTTTCTACCAACATGCCGAAGCGGTTGCGCAGCAGGAAATAGCCGTGCGAGAAGCGCGGCGGCGACACGTCGTCGGCAAAGCCGGAGGTGGGATCGTCCTCGCGCACGAAGGAGGGGTAATACGGCAGCGGCAGCGAGCCCTGCTTGCGCAGGTCGGCCAGCACCGCATCGCGCCAGCGGATGCCGTCGCGCTGCAGGGCGGTGTCGCCCGCGTGCACCGGCTCCACCTGCACCGAGACGTCGTGCTCGAACTTGGCGCCGTCGGTGACGTGCAGGTCCACGTACATCAATGGGTCCCATTGCTGCACCAGGCGCAGCATGGCCTGCATTTCCGGCGCGTCGGCCTTGACGTAGTCGCGGTTGAGGTTGAGGTTCTGCGCGGTGGTGCGCCAGCCCATCTGTTCCGGGCCACGCTGGTTGGGGCGATTCCAGGCGCCGAAGCGTTCATGGCCATCGACGTTGAACACCGGTACGAACACCCACACCAGCTTGTCGAGCACGCCTTTGTTGGCCTTGCCCTCGAGCAGCTCGCGCAAGGCCAGGAAGCCGGCGTCCTTGCCATCGATCTCGCCGGCATGGATGCCGCCCTGGATCAGCACCACCGGCAGTTTGCGTTGCGCGGCGGCGTCTGCATCCAGCGTGCCGCTGGTGGAGACGACCAGCGCCTTCATCGGCCGGCCTTCGGGCGTGGTGCCGAACTGCGTGCAGCGCACCGCCTGTGGATAGCGCTGCGCAAAGGCATCGCATAGCGCGATGACTTCGTCGTAGCGGCCGGTCTGCGTAAAGCCGCTACGCTCGGCCACGCTGGTCAGCGGCTCGGCGGCAAGCGCGGTGGAAACGGAAGTCGACAACAACAGGCCCAAGGCCAGGCGGGTGTAGCGGGGCATCCAGCGGTCCGGTGTCCAGGAAAACGTTTGCAATGTAGCCGAGCCGGCGCGGAAGGCCAATCTGCAATGCGGCATGGGCCCCGGCCAGCAGTGAGCGCGAGTGCCCGGGCGGGGCTGCTTTTCGCTGCATCTCATGCGCCATGCATAGGCATTTGATGATGTCGAATGCACCGGTGCCCGCACGACCGCATGGCCGGACGTCCACCGTGCCGGGCCCAACCGCCGGCGTGCGCCTGCCGCGCCAGATGCGTTTCATCATCCGCACCGAAGCCTGCGAGCGTTTCAGCTTCTACGGGATGCGCAACATCCTGGTGTTGCTCCTGATCACCTCATCGCGCTGGGCGCGGGCGGTATCGAGCCGCTGGTGGCTTCGCTCTTGGGCGACCAGTTCGACCAGTCCAAAAAGCACCTGGCCAAGGGTTCCCGGCATTTTGATGTTTACGCCACGCTGGTGTTCTGGCTGGAGCGCAAGCGCCATGCGGTATTGCGGTCAGGCGCGCGCCCGGCGGCATGCTCGGTTGGATTCGCCGGTTGAATTAAAGCTTCGCATGCGGCCTGCCTTGTTTGGAGCAGCGGGCTAGCATCAGGTCTCCGACTCAAATGCGAGTGAATCCATGCGTATTCTGTCACCCATCTCTAAATCTCGCGCGTTCGTCACGGCTGGGCTCGCTGTGCTTGCCGCGTTGAGTACCACTGCTGTTCTTGCCCAAAACGAAACAGGTGTCGAGACCAGCGCTCTCGCGCCCATGGATGCGAACTACCGCCAGGTGCTGTTGGCCACCTTGCCCGATGCCAAAGTTAAATGCGCAAGATCGACAATATCAGGTACCTACAAGCCATACTGGATGTACAGCTTCGGCGCCAGCCCCTTGGTTCAGGGCGGCCAAAGACTGTATTTCGCTCAGTGGAAATGCCGCCCTTGAAGTCTGCTGGGTTGCTGATTTTTTTCCATTGAGCATGAGGGCCAGCGGTTGGGTGCGGGGTGCAGCGCTCACCTTGAAGCGTCGGCACTCCGCCCTCAACCGGGCTGCGCGGCATGGGTTCTGCCCATTACGCCGGTGACATCGCAGAAGCGCTCCAGCACGGTCGGCAGCAGCGTCACCCTGTTGGCCACCAGCGCGAGAGTGTCTTGTTGGCGAACAGCGTTGCCCGGTGGGGCGCGGCGATGAAGACCACCCGGGTCACCTGCGGCATGGGATGAACATCAGGAAGGCGCCAAGGTCCTCGCGCAGCCGGGCCAGGTCTTGAGAGGATGGCACGGGGCAGCCGATGGCCTCGTCCCACCGCATGTCGCCGAATGGCGCCCGCCGGTACCATAGGGCCTGTCACCAGTTCGACCGGACCGCCTTTGACCACCACGACCTTGCCCGGCCCCACTGCCGGCGCGCGCCTGCCGCGCCAGATTCCTTTCATCATCGGCAATGAAGCCTGCGAGCGTTTCAGCTTCTACGGGATGCGCAACATCCTGGTGCAGTTCCTGATCACCTCGCTGCTGTTGCAGGAGGTCAGCGGACCCGGCCGCGAGGCCGAGGCCAAGCACATCCTGCACAGCTTCATGATCGGGGTGTTTTTCTTCCCGTTGCTCGGCGGTTGGTTGGCCGATCGCTTCTTCGGCAAATACAACACCATCCTGTGGTTCAGCCTGGTGTATTGCGCCGGGCATGCCTGCCTGGCGCTGTTCGAAGGCAGCCGCAACGGCTTCTTCCTCGGGCTGGGCCTGATCGCGCTGGGTGCGGGCGGTATCAAGCCGTTGGTGGCCTCGTTCATGGGCGACCAGTTCGACCAGTCCAACAAGCACCTGGCCAAGGTGGTGTTCGACGGCTTCTACTGGATCATCAACTTCGGCTCGTTGTTCGCCTCGTTGTTGATCCCGCTGGCGCTGAAGAACCTGGGCCCGGCGTGGGCATTTGGCATTCCCGGCATCCTGATGTTCGTGGCCACGCTGGTGTTCTGGCTGGGGCGCAACCGCTACGTGCGGGTGCCGTTGCCGCCGAAGGACCCGCACGGCTTCGGCGCGGTGGTGCGCACCGCGCTGCTGACGCGCGTGCCGGGGAAGGGCCGTCCCGGTCTGGTGCTGGCCTGGCTCTCGGTGGTGCTGGCGCTGGCGAGTTTCGCCTGGGTCGAGCCGCTGGGCATCGTCATCTGCCTGTGCATCGCGCTGGTGCTGTTGCTGGCCGGCATCGGCGGCGGCACCTGGTGGCAGCTGGAGCGCGCGCGCGGCACGCATCCGGATGCGGCGGTGGAAGGCGTGCGCGCCTTGCTGCGGGTGCTGGTGATCTTCGCGCTGGTCACGCCGTTCTTCTCGCTGTTCGACCAGAAGGCCTCGACCTGGGTGCTGCAGGGGCGCGAGATGACCATGCCGGCCTGGTTCACCGCGTCGCAGATGCAGGCGATCAATCCGTTGCTGGTGATGCTGCTGATCCCGTTCAACAACCTGGTGCTGTACCCGCTGCTGCGCCGGGTCGGCTGGGAGCCCACGCCGTTGCGGCGCATGACCAGCGGCATCGCCTTCAGTGGCGTGGCCTGGATCGTGGTGGGGGCGATCCAGGTGGTGATGGATGGCGGCGAGCCGATGCACATCGCCTGGCAGATCCTGCCCTATGCCTTGCTCACCTTCGGCGAGGTGCTGGTGTCGGCCACCGGCATCGAGTTCGCCTACAGCCAGGCGCCGCCGTCGATGAAGGGTGTGGTGATGAGCTTCTGGTATCTGACCACCACGGTCGGCAACCTGTGGGTGCTGCTATCGAACGTGGCGGTGCGCAACGAGACGGTGACCGCGCATATCGCCGATACTGGACTCAGCGAAGCGGCGTTCCTGATGTTCTTCTTCGCGGCCTTCGCATTCCTGGCGGCACTGGCCTTCGGCCTGTATGCGCGCGGTTATCGCATGGTCGACAATTACCGTTCTGCCTGAGGTCTGCATGATTACCCTGATCTTGATCGCCATCACCGGCATCGTCTCCTGGATGGCGTTCAACAACCGCAAGTTGAACGACCGCCTGATCCTGTGGCCGCCGGCCGTGGACAAGCACAAGCAATACGACCGGCTGGTGACCTACGGCTTCATCCATGCCGACCTGGGCCACCTGGTCTTCAACATGATCACGCTGTTCTTCTTCGGGCGGGTCATCGAACGGGTGATGCTGCAGATCACCGGCAGCGTGCTGACCTATCCGCTGTTCTATCTGGCCGCGCTGGTGGTGTCGATCCTGCCCAGCTACCTGAAGAACCAGAACAACCCGAATTACTTGAGCCTGGGCGCCTCCGGTGCGGTGTCGGCGGTGCTGTTCGCCTTCATCCTGCTGCAGCCGTGGACCATCATCCTGGTGCTGTTCATTCCGGCACCGGCGATCATCTATGCGGTGTTCTACGTGGGCTACAGCCTGTGGATGGACCGCCGCGGCGGCGATCGCATCAACCACAGCGCGCACCTGGCCGGCGCGGCCTTCGGGGTGATGTTCATGCTGATCATGGAGCCGCGGGTGTTGCAGATCTTCCTGGAGCAGCTGTCCAACCCGCGCTTCGGTTGAGTGAGGACCAGCATCGGCGGGCGATGTCCCCCGGTGGGCGCGTGGCCCGGCCTGGTGCAGACCCCGGGTTGCAGACGCCAACCAGGCCAGGACCGCGCTGGTGCATGACGGTCCTGGCGGGTGCGGCAGTGCCGGCCTCAGGCCGCGTTGCGTTCCTGATCGGTGGCCAGTGCCGAGCCGGACACGGCGCCGTAGGCCTGCTGCAGGCGCTGGTAGACCGTGTCGTTGAGCTGCGCGAAGTCCGGATTATGGGTGTCGCCGGTGATGGCGAACTGCAACAGCCCTTCCAGCAGCGAGCTGTCGCTTTGCGCGTTGTTTCCTGCCGAATCATTGTGCATGCGGTGACTCCTCGTAGGTAAGACGAGGGCGCCGGGCATGCCGGAGACCGGTTGCAGCGAGCGCCATCGAGTCAGCTATCGGCGGTGCTGCAGCGAACTTGAGCAGGTCATCGCCGAGCCGGGCGGCCGGTCACAGCGTGGATTCATTTTCACGCAGGCGCGGCGTCGCGCTGGTCACACTGGCCGTACTTGGCAGCGGTGCAAACTACGATGAAGGCAGCGACAGTGCACGTCGACCACGACCCGACACAGCAGCATTTTGTCGTAGACACCGATGGACAACGTGCCGAGCTGGTGTACCGCCGCGACAGTGCGGGCATGACCATCACCCATACGCTGGTGCCGGAGGCGATCGCCGGACGCGGGATCGCTGCCGCCTTGGTTGAGGCCGCTCTGGCGTTTGCCCGGGCATCCGGGCTGAAGGTGGTGCCCGCGTGCAGTTATGCGCAGGCTTACATGCGTCGACATCCACAGTTTCAGGATCTGCTGGCCTGACGGCCGCAACAGCAAGTCAATCAGGGGAGCGGGTGGGAATGGGGCGGTTGCTTGCAGGAAATGGGGTGCGGGGCCTGCTGGTGCTGGCGCTGCTGACGGGCTGTACGCAGCGCGAGCCGGCAACTGCCGAGCCGGCCGAACCGGCGGCTGATGCGGCCGTGGCAACACCGCCGCCGGTCGAGCCGGCAATGGTGCAGAGCGGCCCGCTGGAAGACGTGATCGAGCATGCGCCTGCCTACATGGTGGGTATCAGCTACCCGCGCGGCCTGGATGCCTATCCGGAACTGACCGCGTTGATCCGCACGTACGCGCAGGACGCGCGCAGCGAATTGATGCAGGCCGTTTCCGGTCTGGGCAACGACAAGCCTGCCGCGCCCTACGAGTTGTCGCTGGCGTTCGAAACGGTGCTGCAGACCGCCGACCTGATCGTGATCGCCGCCGACGGCAGCCGCTATACCGGCGGTGCGCATGGCGAGCCGTTGGTGGCGCGTCTCGTGTGGCTGGTCAAGGAGCGCAAGCAGTTGACTGCACAGGCGTTGATTCCGGATGCGGCGGGGTGGGGCAAGATCGGCAGTGCGGTGGCCGCACAGCTGCATGCCGCTGCCACGCAGCGCGTGGAGGCCGACCGCGTGCCGATCGAAGAACAAGCAGAACAGGTAGCGTCGGCCGATCGCATGATCGCCGAAGGCACTGCCGCGCAAGTGGACAACTTCGCGCAATTCGTCCCGGTGTTGAATGCGGCCGGGCAGATCACTGCACTGCGTTTCGTGTTTCCTCCGTATCAGGTAGGACCGTACTCGGATGGCACGCAAACCGCCGACGTGGCTGCATCTACATTGCTGCCGTGGGTCGCGCCGGAATATGTACATCTCTTCGCTCGCTGATGTATCGCCCCGCAGTCGATGTGATTGAATGGCTGGACCATTCAGTAATGTACTCCAACGGGTGATATGAGTAGTTTCGATCCAACCGCAAACCGCGTGGGCCACACCTGCGCGCGATACCCGGAATTCCCGCGGGAACCGGCCGTTCTGGTGAGGTTGATCAAGCATCTCTACAAGCGCATGCACACGCAAAGCTGCGTGCGGCTCAAGCCGTACGGCATCAGCCCACCGGAATACGAGATTCTGATGATGCTCTACGGCACGCCGGAGCAGGCCATCACGCCCACCGAAGTGGCCGAGGCCGCCAGCGAGAAACCGGCCAACATCACCCGGCTCACCGACCAGCTCTGCGACAAGGGCTTGATCGCCCGTGGCGCCAGTTCCGACGACCGCCGCAAGATCGTACTGACCTTGCAGCCGGCAGGGCTGGCTTTGATCAAAAGCCTGTTGCCGGAAGCGTGCACGCTGTTGCATGCGCAGACGGCCGGCCTCAGCGACACCGAACAGGTGCGCCTGGAGAAACTGTTGAAGAAGCTGCTCGAAGGCGTGGACGCGGTGGAGTCCTAGCAGCGGTCGACGCGTCCTGGGTGGTTGGCGGGAAGGCGTGCGGCGGATGCCAGACGCGCGATACATGCCGACGTGACGATCTTGGCCGTGCACTGGCTTTCGCCAGGCCCACCGTGTCCGGTGTGCGGCACGCCCACGCATGGGCACATTAAAACGCCGCCCGGATCGCTCCGGGCGGCGTTGTATCTGGAGCAAGCTGCAGGCCGGGTTACGGCTTGGACTGCGGTGCCTCTGGCGTGGCGCCATCGCCACCCTGCGCGCTCAGGCCGCGCTTTTCGAGCAGTGGCTCGATCTGCGGCGCATGGCCGGCAAAGTTCTGGAACAGCTCCATTGCATCCACGCTGCCGCCGCGCGAGAGCAGGGTCTTGCGGAAGCGGTCGCCATTGGCACGGCTCAGGCCACCATGTTGCTTGAACCACTGCTGGGTGTTGGCATCCAGCACTTCGGACCAGATGTAGGCGTAGTAACCGGCTGCGTAGCCGCTCATGATGTGGCTGAAATACGGCGTCTTGTAGCGCGGCGGCACCGGCGCATAGGCAATGCCATCTTGTTGCAGGGCCTTGGCTTCGAACGCCATGACCCCGGCCGCATCGGGCACGTCGCTGGCGCTGACCTGGTGCCAGTTCTGGTCCAGCATCGCCGCACCCAGGTACTCGGTGGTGGCAAAGCCCTGGTTGAACTTGGACGCAGCAATCACCTTGTCCAGTAAGGCCTGCGGCATCGGCGTGCCATTCTGATAATGCTTGGCGTAGTTCTTCAGGATGGACGGCTCGTCGGCCCACATCTCGTTGACCTGCGAGGGGAACTCGACGAAGTCGCGCGGCACGCTGGTGCCGGAGAAGTACGGGTATTTGACGTCGGAGAACATGCCGTGCAGCGCATGCCCGAACTCATGGAACATGGTGGTCACTTCATCCCAGGTCAGCAGCGTCGGCTGGCCGGCCGGCGGCTTGGGGATGTTGAGGTGATTGGCCACCACCGGCTTGAAACCGGTCAGCTCGGACTGCGACACATACGAGTTCATCCAGGCGCCACCGCGCTTGGATTCGCGGGCATACATGTCGGCGATGAAGATCGCCAGCTGCTTGCCGTCGGCATCGAACACGTCGTAGACGGTGATGTCGTCGCGGTAGGTCGGCAGGTCGGTGCGCTGCTTGAAGGTCAGGCCATATTCCTGGTTGGCTGCGTAGAACACGCCGTTTTCCAGCACGTTCTTGAGCTCGAAGTACGGCTTGAGCTGGGACTCGTCGAAATTGTACTTGGCCTGGCGCACCTTCTCGCTGTAATACGCCCAGTCCCAGGCTTCGAGCTTGAAGGTCGGCTTGCGCGCGGCCTTTTGTTCCTTGTCGATCATCGCCTGCAGGTCGGCGGCTTCGCGCTTGGCATTGGCGACCGCAGCCGGCGCCAGTTTGCCGAGCATCGCATTGACCGCTTCCGGAGTCTTGGCGGTCTGGTTTTCCAGCGAGTAGGCGGCATAGGTGGGGAAACCGAGCAGCTTGGCCTTGTCGGCGCGCAGCTTCATGATGCGCGACACCAGCGCGGTGTTGTCGTACTGGCCGCCATGGCTGCCGCGCGACACCGAGGCGTCGTAGATCTTCTTGCGCAGCTCGCGGTTCTTGAGCTGGGTCAGCGGCGGCTGGCCGGTGGTGTTGAGCAGCGCAATCACGTACTTGCCATCGAGCTTGCGCGCCTTCGCCGCTTCGGCAGCAGCGGCGATCTGTTCTTCGGACAGGCCATCGAGCTGCTTGACGTCATCCACGACCACCGCGGCGGCGTTGACCTCGGCCAGTACGTTCTGGCTGAAGGTGGTGCCCAGCTGGGCCAGCTCGGCATTCATCCCCTTGAGCGTGGTCTTGTCTGCATCGGAGAGCTTGGCGCCATCGCGCACGAAGTCGCTGTAGTACTTCTCGACCAGGCGCACCCCTTGCGCATCCAGGCCCAGCTTGGCGCGTTGGTCGTACAAGGTCTGGATGCGCGCAAACAGCTTGCCGTTGAGCGAGATCGCATCGCGGTGCGCGGCGAACCTGGCCGAATAATCGGCCTGCAGTTTCTTGCGCGCATCGTTGGTGTCGGCACCGACGAGGTTGAAGAACACGGTGGTGGCGCGGTCGAGCGTGGCGCCGCTCTTTTCCAGCGCGATGATGGTGTTCTCGAAGCTCGGCTTGGCCTTCTGGTTGGCGATCGCGTCCACTTCCTTCAACTGCTCGGCCATGCCGGCATCGAAGGCGGGTGCGAAGTCGCTGTCGGTGATCTTGTCGAACTGCGGGTAGTGCAGCGGCAGGGTGCTGTCGGCAAAGAAGGGGTTGGCTTGGGTGGCGGCCTGCGTGGTGGCAGGCGCGGCGATGCTGTAGGACGGCATGGCAAGTCCCAGGGAAGCGGCCAGGGCAAAAGCGAGACGGGTGGTCAAGAGGGTTGCTCCAAAGTGCGAACGGCCGAGGCTAACCCAGCCGGCCCGCACAGGCCTGTGACAAAAGGCATGCCCGGGCGGCGTTTGCGCATGGGGCAGGGCAGGCGCTGACGACCTGGCAAGGCGGACGCGGCCGCAGGGCAGCGTGCGGCCGTGGCGTTTTGCCGGGGGGCATCGTGCGTGGACCGGCGTTGTGCGTTAGGCATTCCGAGCATGCGGGGAGCAGCACAGGGCGTGCCGCATGGCCACTTATGGCATGACACAGCTGCGCTGCAGCAACGCAGGCAGACGCGTTACCCTGCGGTCTTCCCATATATCGAGCCAGCCATGCGCGATCTTTCCAGCTTCGAATTCACCGACCTGGACGGTCGCACGCAGGCGATGCGCGATTACCTGGGCAAGGTGGTGCTGGTGGTGAATGTGGCGTCCAAGTGCGGCTTTACCCCGCAATATGCGGGGTTGCAGGCGTTGTGGCAGCGCTACCGTGAGCGCGGGCTGGTGGTGATCGGATTCCCCTGCGACCAGTTCGGGCATCAGGAACCGGGCGACGCCGCGCAGATCCGGCAGTTCTGTTCGCTGGACTATTCGGTGGATTTTCCGTTGTCGTCCAAGATCGAGGTCAATGGCAGTGGAGCGCATCCGCTGTGGCAGTGGCTCAAGCACGAGCAACGCGGCGTGCTGGGGTCCGAAGCCATCAAATGGAATTTCACCAAGTTCCTGATCGGCCGCGACGGCGCGGTGCTGGAGCGCTATGCGCCGACCACCAAGCCCGAAGCCATCGCGGCCGACATCGAGCGCGCATTGGGCTGATGTGGCACGCGCGGTAGCTTGCCTCGCCGCACGGTGTGCCGCTGCGCTGCAACTGGCGACACATGCGATGCGCGTGAAGTGTGGCAGTAGTTGCGCTCCTACGAGCCCTGCGATGCCGGGGAATCGCAGGAGCAGGCTCACTTCTCGACGAACGCGCGCTCGAACACGTAATGCCCCGGCGTGCCGATGCGTGGCGAGGTCTGGAAACCGCGCGCGTCCAGCAGCGTGCGCAGGTCGGCCAGCATCTGCGGGCTGCCGCAGATCATGAAGCGGTCGTTGGCCGGGTCCAGCGTGGGCAGGCCCAGCGTCTGCTGCATGCGGCCATCGGCCATCAGTTCGGTCAAACGGCCTTGGTTGGCGAAGGCTTCGCGCGTGACTGCCGGGTAGTACAGCAGTTTCTCGCGCAGCAGGTCGCCGAGGAATTCGTGCTGCGGCAACTCGCGTTCGAAGTAATCGCGGTAGGCCAGATCCTGCACGAAGCGCACGCCCTGGGTCAGGATCACCTTGTCGAAACGCTCGTAGGTTTCCGGGTCCTTGATGATCGACAGCCATGGCGCCAGGCCGGTGCCGGTGCCCAGCAGATACAGGTTGCGCCCGGGGTGCAGGTCGCTGATCAGCAGCGTACCGGTGGGCTTCTTGCCGACCAGCACCTTGTCGCCGGGCTGGATGTGCTGCAGCCGCGAGGTCAGCGGGCCATCGGGCACCTTGATGCTGAAAAACTCCAGCTGCTCTTCCCAGTTGGCACTGGCGATCGAATACGCACGCAGCAACGGGCGCGTTTCGGTTTCCAGGCCGATCATCACGAACTGGCCGTTCTCGAAACGGAAACCGGGGTCGCGGGTGGTGGTGAAGCTGAAGTAGGCATCGGTCCAGTGACGGACCTCGAGCACCGTTTCGGCGCCAAAAGCGGAAGACATACCGGTGAGTGTCGTGGGAGGAGTACCGGGCAATTCTACCTCAAGCCGTCCAAATGAGATGAACTCTCATTTGGCGGGAATGGAGAATCGGGAATCGGGAATGGGGTGCAGTGCCGAAAGATCCGGGTCTCCTTGGGGTCAGCAAGCTGTGTACTGTCAGCCATCGGGGCGCCGCTTCTAACGATTCCCCATTCCCGATTCCCGATTCCAAACCTCACCGATACCCAGCCGCCTGCAGCTCGAACAGCTCCGCATAGCGCCCGCCCTCGGCCATCAGCTCTTCGTGGGTGCCGTTGGCTTCGATGCGCCCCGCCACCAGCACCAGGATGCGGTCGGCCATGCGCACGCTGGAGAAGCGGTGCGAGATCAGCACCGCGGTGCGGTTGTCCGACAGCTCCTTGAAGCGCTGGAACACCTCGAACTCGCTGCGCGCGTCCAGCGCGGCGGTGGGTTCGTCCAGGATCATCAGCTGCGCGTCGCGCATGTAGGCGCGGGCGATGGCGATCTTCTGCCACTGCCCGCCGGACAGGTCCACGCTGTTCTTGAAGCGGCGCCCGATCAACTGGTCGTACCCCTGGGGCAGCCCGGCGATCAGCTCGCCGGCCATCGCGCGCTGCGCGGCGGCCTGGATGCGGTCGGTGTCGTTCATCGCATCCACCTGGCCCACGCCGATGTTCTGGCCCACGCTCAGGTGGTAACGCACGAAGTCCTGGAAGATCACCCCCAGATTGGCGCGCACATCGTCCAGATCGTAATCGCGCAGGTCGCGGCCATCGAGCAGGATGCGGCCTTCGTCGGGGTCGTACAGCCGTGCCAGCAGTTTCACCAGCGTGGTCTTGCCGGCGCCGTTTTCGCCGACCAGCGCCAGCACTTCGCCGGCGCGCAGTTCGAAGTCCAGATGCCGCACCGTCCATTGCTCCGCCTCCGGGTAGCGGAAACCCACGTCCTCGAACACGAAGCCCTGGCGGATCGGCCGCGGCACCGGCAACGCGTCGGGGCGCGAGCGGATCTCCGGCACGATATTGAAGAACGAGTACAGGTCGTCCAGATACAGGGCCTGCCCGGCGACCTGCGAAAAGCCGATCAGCAACCCTTCCAGCAGCTGGCGCAGGCGCAGGAAGCTGCCGGCCAGGAAGGTCAGGTCGCCGATGCTGAAATCCCCGCGCACCGTGCGCCAGGCGATGTAGCCATAGGCGGCGTAATAGCCCAGCGTGCCCAGCGCCGCCAGCAGCGCGCCCCACAGCGCCCGCTTGCGTGCAAGGGCGCGGTTGGCCTGGAAGAACGTGTCGGCCAGCCGGCGGTAGCGCGCGATCAGGAACCGGTGCAGGTTGAGGATCTTGACTTCCTTGGCGGTCTCCACGCTGGCGCCCACCTGACGCAGGTAGTCGAGCTGGCGCCGCTCCGGCGTCCACTGGAAATTGAGCGAATAGCCCAATGCATTGAAATGCGCCTCGCCGATGAAGGCAGGAATCAGGGCGATCGCCAGCAGCACGATCAGCCACGGCGCATACACCACCAGGCCCACCGCCAGGCTGATCACGGTGATGGCATCCTGCACCTGGCCGAACAGCTGGCCCATCAGGTTCATACGGTTCATGGTCTGGCGCCGCGCGCGGTCCAGCTTGTCCTGGCGGTCGGGGTCTTCGAAATCCTCCAGATCCAGCTGCGCGGCATGTTCCATCAGGCGCACGCTGGCGGCGTTGTTGAACAACTCCGACAGCAGCGCATCGGCATAGCCGACCATGCGGCCGAGCAGGTCCGAGCCGATCGCCAGGGCCAGCTCCAGCGCCAGCAATTCCAGCAGCCGGTTCAGGCGGCCGCTTCCCAGCGCCTGGGCGAATGACTCGAACGCCGGCGGCTGGCCCACCAGGTGGACCGCCTCGTCGATGATCAGCTTGCCGATGTAGAGCGTGGCAATCGGCATCAGCGCGCGCACCACGCGCAAGCCGATGCTGCTGGCGCTCAACCAACGGCTGGTCTGCCAGATCTGGCGCAGGAAGGGGGGCAGGTTGCGCAGCGCATCCAGGCGTTCGCGCAGGGTGGGGCCGGTACGGGGAGCGGGCGCAGTGGCGCCGGAGTGGGGAGCTGACATGCGCATAGTGTGCCGGGCGCAGCGTGCGCCGGGAGTGTTGGGCGGCGCCGGGAGAGCTGGTCGCCGCCGGGCAGGCCCGCCCGGCCCATGGTCTGGCAGGGCGATGGGCGCAGGGCAACGCCGTGGTACGCCCTTTCGCAACGCAGCCTTCCCGCGGCCGCGCCGGTCTGGCCGGCGGTTTGCTCTAAAATGCCCGGATTGCCCCCGCCAGCCGTAGAGCCAGCCGTGACCTCGATCAAGCAGGAAGACCTCATCCAGTCCGTCGCCGATGCGCTGCAGTACATCAGCTACTACCACCCGGTCGACTACATCAAGAATCTGTCCGCGGCCTACGAGCGCGAAGAATCGCCCGCCGCCAAGGACGCGATTGCGCAGATCCTGATCAACTCGCGCATGTGCGCCGAGGGCCACCGCCCGATCTGCCAGGACACCGGCATCGTCACCGTGTTCCTGGAGATCGGCATGAACGTGCGCTGGGACGACGCGACGATGGGCGTGGAAGACATGGTCAACGAGGGCGTGCGCCGCGCCTACAACCATCCGGACAACAAGCTGCGTGCCAGCGTGCTGGCCGACCCGGCCGGCAAGCGCGCCAACACCCGCGACAACACCCCGGCGGTGGTCAACACCAAGATCGTGCCGGGCGACCACGTGGAAGTGATCGTCGCCGCCAAGGGCGGCGGCTCGGAGGCCAAGAGCAAGTTCGCCATGCTCAACCCGTCCGATTCCATCGTCGATTGGGTGCTCAAGACCGTACCGACCATGGGCGCCGGCTGGTGCCCGCCGGGCATGCTCGGCATCGGCATCGGCGGCACCGCCGAAAAGGCGATGCTGCTGGCCAAGGAAGCGCTGATGGAGCCGATCGACATCGTCGACCTGCAGGCGCGCGGCGCGGCCAATCGCGCCGAGGAACTGCGCCTGGAGCTGTACGAAAAGGTCAACGCGCTCGGTATCGGCGCACAAGGCCTGGGCGGCCTGACCACGGTGCTGGACATCAAGGTCAAGGATTACCCGACCCACGCCGCCAACCTGCCGGTGGCCTTGATCCCCAATTGCGCCGCCACCCGCCATGCCCACTTCACCCTGGACGGCAGCGGCCCGGTGATGCTGGATCCGCCGTCGCTGGAAGACTGGCCCAAGCTCACCTACAACCCGACCAATGCGCGCCGGGTCGACCTGGACACCATCACCCGCGAAGACGTCGCCAGCTTCAAGCCGGGCGAAGTGATCCTGCTCAACGGCAAGCTGCTGACCGGCCGCGACGCCGCGCACAAGCGCATGATCGACATGCTCAACAAGGGCGAAACCTTGCCGGTCGATTTCACCAACCGCTTCATCTACTACGTAGGCCCGGTCGACCCGGTGCGCGATGAAGTGGTTGGCCCGGCCGGTCCGACCACCGCCACCCGCATGGACAAGTTCACCCGCCAGATGCTCGAACAGACCGGGCTGCTCGGCATGGTCGGCAAGTCCGAGCGTGGCGATGCGGCCATCGATGCGATCCGCGACAACAAGGCCGTGTACCTGATGGCGGTCGGCGGTTCGGCGTACCTGGTGTCCAAGGCGATCAAGGCCGCGCGCGTGCTGGCATTCGAAGATCTTGGCATGGAGGCGATCTACGAATTCGAGGTCAAGGACATGCCGGTCACCGTGGCGGTGGATTCCACCGGCGAGTCGGTGCACAAGACCGGCCCGCGGCAGTGGCAGTCGCGCATCGGCAAGATTCCGGTGGTGGTGGAGTAAGCACGGCGATCGGACCGGCTGCGCCGCCGTCAGGGGCCAGCTTGCCTGCCTGTACCAACTGACTTTTGGAGCACGCATGGTCGCCACGCTGTACCACACCCCCAGCACCGCCGCCCTGGTCGTGCACTGGCTGCTGATCGAACTCGACGTGCCCCACGTGCTGCATCCGCTGGACTTCGAGCAGCGCGAGCAGAAATCGCCCGAGTATCTGGCGCTCAATCCGGCCGGCGTGGTGCCGACCCTGGTGCTGGACGGGCAGGTGCTGACCGAAGCGGCGGCGATTGTCCTGCACCTGGCCGACCTGTACCCACAAGCCGGGCTGGCGCCGCCGGTGGGGACTCCGGAGCGTGCCGCTTACTACAAGTGGATGTTCTTCTGCGCCAATACCCTGCAGCCGGCGTATCGCGCCTGGTTCTACCCGCACGAACCAGCCGGCGCAGCCCATGCAGACGACGCCCAGGCACAGGCGCGCGAGAAGCTGGAAACGGCCTGGGCCCAGGTCGATGCGCATCTGCAGGCGGGCGGGCCGTATCTGCTCGGGAACACGCTGTCGGCGGCCGACTTCATGCTCACCATGCTGATGCGCTGGTCGCGCAACATGCCCCGGCCAACCGACACCTGGCCTGCGCTGCAGGCGCATGCGCAGCGTATGAAAGCACGCCCGGCATTTCAGGAAACCTATCGCCGCGAGGGCCTGACGGACTGGACCTGAACCGGCGGCGCGCGGCGGTGAACTTCTTTGCGTATACCCTGCAGATGCGTCGTTCTGCACGCTAAGTCACATAGTACGATCGCGGTACCAACCAGAGAGCAGGGGCTCGTCCATGTCGCATTCCGCATCCCGTCGAAAGCTGCTGCAGTGCGCGTGTTGCGCGCCGATTGCCGCGGCCACCGCATCGCTTCCCTTTGCGGTGCGCGCCGCGCCGTCGAAGAAGACCGATCTGAATGCCGACCAGGCGCTGCAGGTGCTGCGCGACGGCAATGCCGCCTTCGTCGAAAACCGCCCCAGGAAAGTGATCTCCGACAGCCGCCGGCGGCTGGAGCTGGCGCTGGGCCAGACCCCGTTCGTGATCCTGGTGTCGTGCTCGGATTCGCGCGTGCCGCCGGAGCTGTTGTTCGGCCGCGGGCTGGGCGAGATGTTCATCGTCCGCAATGCCGGCAATACCGTGGACACCACGGCGCTGGGCTCGATCGAATACGCGGTGAGCCAGCTCGGCGTGCCGCTGGTGGTGGTGATGGGCCACGAGAGCTGCGGTGCGGTGGCGGCGGCAGTCTCGGTGGTGGAGCAGAACGCGTTTTTCCCGGGTGCGATCGGCGCCATGATCGAGCCCATCGTCCCGGCGGTGCTGACCGCCAAGGCCAAGGGGGGCGACGATCTGCTGGCCGCCTCGGTCAAGGCCAACGTCAAGCGCACCGTCGATCGCCTGCGCGGCGCCTCCGAGCCGGCCCTGCTCGAACCCCTGCGCTCTGGCGTGTGCAAGGTGGTCGGTGCCTATTACACCTTGAAGGACGGCAAGGTGGATTTCTTCGACGTCTGAGCCGCCGGCCTGCGGCACGCGACGCGGGCTGCACGGCTGTGCCGCCTGCGTCATGCAAGCCGCTGTTATCGGCAACCCATGCTGCGCCATGCGGACACAAAGAAGCCGGCAGCAATGCCGGCTTCGTGCGTTGCGCTTTGCGCGTGCGACAGGGCTGCAACCGCGCGGCCCTGCATTCAATCGCGTGCGGTGCGCCGGCCAGGCCTCAGAACCACTCCAGCAGCGACACGCCCAGGCCGATGTAGGTGGCCTTGTGGTTGTAGTCGATCAGGCTTTCGCCGTAGCCATCGAAGACCTGGACGTGGCCACGCAGCAGGTTGGTGATCGGAAACCCATAGTCCACCTGCAACGAGCCGTGCGAGCGGTCGCCACCGCGCAGCGAGTGGCGCGCGATCAGTGCCACTTCGTGGCCGTTCTTGTTATAGACCAGGGTGGCATCGCCGCGGCCCATGTAATCCTCGATGTCCGGATTGTTGTCGTCGGCGCGGTCTTCCTTGATGCGGAACCACGGGCGCAGGGTCAGTGCCCAGTTCTCCCGATCCAGCCCGATATTGAGGATCACCCGGTTCCAGGAGCGCGACAGCGGGTCGGCGCGGCCGTTGGACATATGGTTGAGACTGATGCCGCTCATGCGGCCCTTCCAGCCGAAGATGCTGTAGTTGTTGCGGAACACCAGCATCGCTTCGGGTTCGTAGTTGGTCTCGCGGAAGGGGCGCGAGGCCTCGGAGTTGTAGGCCTGCCAGCGCGAGCTCTGGGTGTAGCCCATCCAGATGTCGCCGTTGTCGCCGAACAGGTCCTCGGCCACCTTGGTCTTGAAGCTGAGCTGGAACTTCAGTTCCGCGCTGTCCAGCTGCTGCGGCGTGGACACCGAGTTGGCCGGGTTCGGCGACTGCGGGGTGCGGTTGGTATCGCTGGTCCAGAACGCTGGCAGCAGGTACACCGGCTTGTAGCCGCGCAGCTGGAAGGTGCCCAGTTTGGAATCCTTGGCCAGTTCCCAGCGGCGGTCCAGCAACGAGCCGCGCCCGGCATTGGCCACGGCTTCTTCCTTCGACGGGTCCTGGCCATCGGCGCGGAAGAAGTCGCCCACGCGGCTGAGCGTGCGGGCGTCGTCGGGCTTGGCGGCGGCCTGCTTGGCCAGTTGCGCTGCCGCGTCCGCTTCCAGGACGGCTTGCGGGGTATAACCCAGCGCCTGGTCATAACAGGCCAGGCGCGCCGCATCCGAAGTGACCGAGGTGCAGGCCTGCGGCGAGGCCGGTTGTGGTGCGATTTCCTGCGCATGTGCCAATGGCGCGGCGGCCAGGGCAATCAGCATCAAGGGACGGGTACGGTGCGTGGACATGGCGGTCTGGCCGAAGTGAGGGCGCCAGGCCGGCGCGAAGACCCGCAGCTTAACGGTCGCGTCTGCATACGCGGTGTGTACACGGGGGCATAACATGGAGCGGGGGGTGTGTTGCCTCATTTACCGCACGGCGCTGCGCTGCAAGCGCCACACGGTGCATGCTGGCAGGTTGCCAGGAGCGCTCTTTCGACGAGGGCCAGGCCAAGCGCGGTAATTCAGAACAACCAGGCGATCGCGAACACGCCCAGCATGCACAGGCCCAAGGCCAGCTTGGTCGCCGTGCCCAGTACGATGCCCAGCCAGGTGCCGATGCCCACCTTTGTGGCCTGATCGGTCTTGCGGGTCTGGTAGTACTCGCCGATCCAGGCGCCGGCGAACGGGCCGACGAACAGGCCGATCGGCATGAAGAAGACCCCGGCGATGGCGCCGACCACCGATCCCCACAACGCCATCTTGCTGGCACCCACGCGCTTGGCCCCATAGACGGTGGCCAGAAAGTCGATCAGGAACGACAGTACGGTGATCACGCCCATGATCACCAGCGCGATCCATCCCACATGGGTGAACCCATCGGCCCAGGCTGCAAGCAGCAGCCCGGCAAACACCAGTGGCAGGCCCGGCAGGGCCGGCAGGATGACCCCGGCCAGGCCGATCAACACCAGCGCCCCGGCCAATACGTAGTAGACGACAGTCGTGTCCATGATGGTTTAGAAATGTCCTATTTCAGGCTTGACGGAAATACGCAAGGGGTGCTTGAAAATTCATTTTGCGCGGGTTAAGTTGCAGCCGCTGCTGTTTGCAAAGGTCACCATGAATCGTGGCCTGATGCGGTAGATCCTCCGATCCGCTACATCCTTGTACCTCGCTTCCTCCTTGCAATCACAGCCACCACCGCCAGTCCATCACAGTGTCGTAGGGAGTCAGTCGAGATGTCCAACACCGAACGCGAGAATGGTGTCGTGAAGTGGTTCAACGATGCCAAGGGCTTTGGATTCATCAGTCGCGAAAATGGGGAGGACGTCTTCGTCCATTTCCGCGCGATCCAGATCCAGGGCTTCAAGAGCCTCAAGGAAGGCCAGAAGGTCAGCTTTACCGTCGTGCAGGGCCAGAAGGGCCTGCAGGCCGATGCAGTGCAGGTGGTCTGATCGGCCGCAGCATCAGCACGATGCGCAGACAGCACAAAGGCCCGTCACCGGGCCTTTGTGCTGTCTGCCAGATGCGTGGTGCGCCGATCAGCGCAGCACCACCCGTCCGTTGACCACGCGCACGTACGCGTTCTCGCGCACGCCGGCCAGGTCACGCTGGTTCACCACGATCACCCGGCCGTCGTCCATGCGCACCTGCACATCGAAGCTGGAACTGGTGACATTGTTCTGGATGGCATTGCCGGCCAGCGCGCCGGCAGCGGCGCCGGCCACGGCCGACACATTCTTGTTGCCCTTGCTGCCGCCGGTTTCCTTGGAGATCTGGCGGCCGGCCACTGCGCCGACGATGCCGCCAAGCACGGCGCCGGTGCCGGTCGGTGCGGTGCGGGTTGGGCCGACCTCATCGATACGGGTGACGATGCCGCAGTCCACGCAACGCGGAGCCTGTTGCGAATACCCCTGGTCGTAACCACGGTCGCCGCGGTAGCTGCCGTACTGGGGCTGGGAGGTGGCGCAGCCGACCAGTGTCGCGGTTGCAGCCAGGCCGATAACGAGCAGTCGGGTCTTCATGAGGTGTCTCCGGAGCTTTTGAAGGCGGTCGGTGCCGCGGCGACGTCATCCTCTGATGGTCCAGGTGAACGGTTTGCCAACTGGATCACCCCAGGCTTAACGAAACCCGTGCATCCCGTTCATCGAAAGTCACGGTGGCAAGCATCGCAGGCGTCGGAAATCGGCGTTTTCGAGCGCGCAACTGCCGCGCAATCGGCCGCTGGCGCGCGTTGTGCGCGGTCCAGCGCCGTGCGCAGCGCCTCGGCATGTTCCCCAAAGCGGCGGTCCTCGCCGAGGTTCGCAAATGCGGGCTCCAGTTCGTCGGCGAGCAGGCGGAGCGAGCGCAGGCGCGCCTGTTGCTGCGCTGGTGCGCAGCGCGCGCCGGGTTGCGGCTGCAACGCACGCACCTGGTAGGCCATGACCTGCATCAGGCTGTCGGGGACCGGGTTGCGTCGGGCCTGCAGCACCCGCGCCACCATCACCGTGGTCACCAGTCCGATCAGCACGCCCAGCACCAGCATGAAAGCGTAGCGCGCCGCGCGCGATTGATCGGGAGGGGAGTCGGTCATGGCGAATGCTCCGGCAGCAAGGCGTGCAGGTGGGCGGACGCGCCGCCGATGGCGCGCGTAAAATAGGGCGATGAAAGCACAATGGCGTGAACGGTTTGCCGGTATCGACCGGCTGTATGGAGTCGGCACGGTGGAGCGCCTGGCCGCCTGCCGCGTGGCGGTGGTCGGCATGGGCGGGGTGGGCTCGTGGGTGGTGGAGGCGCTGGCGCGCACCGGCGTGGGCCATCTGCGCCTGATCGATGCGGACGATCTGTGCCTGTCCAACACCAATCGGCAGTTGCCGGCGCTGGCCGGGCAGTACGGACGCAACAAGGCGCGCGCGATGGCCGAGCGCTGCCTGGCGATCAATCCCGAGATCCAGGCCGACGCGGTGGAATCCTTCCTCACTGCCGGCAACATCGACACGCTGCTGGGCGAAGGCTTCGATCTGGTGATCGATGCCTGCGACAGCTTCCGGGTCAAGGTGGAAACCATTGCCTGGTGCCGCCGGCGCAAGCTGCCGCTGCTGACCGTGGGTGCCGCCGGCGGGCGCACCGATCCCACCCTGGTGCGGGTGCGCGATGTCTCGCGCACCGAGCACGATGCGATGCTGGCGCTGATCCGCAAGAAGCTGCGCAGCGAGTTCAACTTCCCCAAGAATCCACAGCGCTATTTCGGCGTGCCGGCGGTGTATTCGCTGGAGAACGTCAAGTATCCGCAGGCCGACGGCAGCGTGTGCGGCATCCGTCCGCAGCTCGACGCCGATGCCACGCTCAAGCTGGACTGCGGCGCCGGGCTGGGCGCAGCCACGCATATCACCGGCACCTTCGCGTTCGTGGCGGTAGGCAAGGCACTGGAGATGCTGCTCAAGCCCAAGGCCGGTGCCGCCAGGCCGGCGGCACCGATTGCCGCGGCCTCGTGATCGCGCCAGGCATGCCGCCCTGCGCGGCGTGTGGGGCAATCAGCCGGGCGGCAAGCCGAACAAGCCGCGTGCGTTGGCGGTGGTCTGCGCCGCGATGGCCGCGGCATCCTCCCCGCGCAGCTGGGCGATGCAGTCCAGCACCGTGCGCAGCTGGGCCGGCTCGTTACGCTGGCCGCGGATACTGGCGTCGGGCTGATCGGGAGCATCGGTTTCCAGCAACAGGTGCTGCAGCGGCATGGTCGCCGCCAGCCCGCGCAGGCGATTGGCGCGCGGGTAGGTCACCGGCCCGCCGAGTCCGATCATGAAGTCCAGATTCCACAGCTGCCGGGCCTGTTCGGGGCTGCCGGCAAAGCTGTGCACCACACCGCGCAGGCCGCCGATGGCCTTGATGCGGGCGATGACTTCTTCGGTGGCGCGGCGCGCGTGCACGATCAGCGGCAGGCCGAAGCGCTTGGCCAGCCGCAACTGGCCATCGAAGTAGTCACGCTGCGCCTGCGCATCCAGCCCCTCCAGATAGAAATCCAGCCCGCACTCGCCGATGGCGCAGGGGCGCTCGCGCTCGATCCAGTCCGCCAGCGCCTCCAGATGTTCGCGGCGGTGCTGGTCCAGGAAGATCGGATGCAGCCCGTAGGCCGGATGCAGCCCGGGTGCCTGGGCGCACACCGCGCGCAAGCCGGGCCAGCTGGCCGCGGTGATGGCGGGCACCACCTGTTGCATCACGCCGGCAGCATGGGCGCGGGCAATGACCGCAGCGCGGTCATGGTCGAATTCGCCAGCATCCAGGTGGCAGTGACTATCGATCAATTCCATCAGGGGCGGCGTGCCGGTGCCGGCAGCGGTGCCTTGCGGGTCTTCCAGTTCGCCAGCAACAGCGTGGTCAGTCCGAACAGCAACTCGTCCAAAAACGGAATCATGTCAGGTACGACCAGATCGACCAGGAAGAGCGCCGCGGCCAGTTTGAACAAGGTGGGATAACGCAGTTTGCTGGCCCAATGCAGCGCACGTGCAGTCAAGGGATTTCGCATGCGAATGCTCCGGCTGTTAGAGATCCATGAAGTAACCGCTAGCTGAACTTAACCGCCGCGTTCATGAGCGAGGGCGTTTTCGTTCAGGGTTCCCATGCTGGAATCACGCCGTCAACAACGCGGTGCGTCCGCAGGGAGCTGGTGATGAAGAGCAATACGACAACTATACTGGTCGCTGCTGGTGCCTTGCTGGTTGGAGGCGTGGCAACAGCCGCCTTCATGAACAACCGTCCGTCCTCCGGCGACTTCGTCGCCAATGGCCAGCCGGCGCCGCGCGGCCTGGAATACGCGGACGTGGTGAGGGTTGCCCCGATCACCCAGCGCGAGCCGCAGTACGCGCAGGTCATCAACAGCAATGCGATCCGCGAAACCACCACCAGTTCGTCGCCGCGTGAAGTGTGCCGCGACGTGGTGGTGCAGGAGCGCCTGCCCGAGCGCGATGGCAATGTCGGCGGCACCGTCGCCGGTGCGGTCATCGGTGGCCTGATCGGTAATCAGGTCGGCGGCGGCAACGGCCGCAAGCTGGCGACCGCCGCTGGTGCGGTGGGCGGTGGCTTCATCGGTAACCGGGTGGACCGCAACCATGTCGGCGGCCGCGTGGTGGATCGTACCGAGCGCCAGTGCCACACCGAAAATGCCAACTCCTCATCCTCGCGCGTGGTTGGCTATGACGTGACCTACCGCAACGCCGATGGCACCACCGGCACAATGCGGATGGACAGCAAGCCGGGCGAGCGCATCTCGCTGGGCGACGCCGACAATGTTGTGGCCTACGACGTGACCTACCGCTACGACGGTTTAGAGAGGACCGTGCGCATGAACGACAAGCCGGCCAGCGATCGTCTGGCAGTGGTCGATGGCCAGCTGGTGACCCAGACCGCTTCGACGGCTGGCGATGCCGGCGTCCGTCAGGACGGGATGAGCAGCCGCCAGTAATCGACTGCGGCACAGCGTTTGCCGCGAGCCGGCACTGCCGCAACGCGATGCACTCAAGTGGCCCCGTCTTGTGATTAACCCAATAGCGGGGCTTTGATATCTCGTCACCGACCTCGGCCTCGATGGCCGAGGTCGATGCTCGAGGAAGAAATTTTCCATGCCGAATCCGGGCTGGGACAGCCGCCGCGCCGTGCCGGAAACAGGATTTGCTGCAATCATGACGATCACCTGCCTTGCGATGTAGCGGCATGCAGGCTCGCATCGCATATCCAAGGGCGTTCTGCCAAAACATTCGTCGCTTGGCTCACCTCGCATCGGATGACGGTGCCGGCCCCACACGTCCTGATACACATGCCTGTCTTGCTGCGCTGGGTTGCCGCGTACGCCTTCATGGCAGGCGATCGTTCTCGCCTTAGCAGGTATCCGCATTCGTGGAAGGCGGCAGCATTTTTCTCGGTTGCGATGCCGTATCAGATCGTGGCACCACCCGACACATGTTGGCGCAATCGGTGGCGCTTGCCGCGCAATCACGACCGCTCTATTGGCTCGGAATTCTAGTAGATATCGATTTATTCAGATAGCGCAGCCGCGGCATGGCGATTCCGCAAGAGATTTTTTATGCCGCTGCAGAAGCAGGAAATGTGAGCGCTATCTTTTTTGTGTGCGGAATTCCTCGTGGACGTCGTTGAATTTGTTTGGCGGACGATTGGGATTGATAGCGTCGTTCAATCGAGTTGTTTTCGATCAGAAATAAGAAACGAAATTTCTTATCGCCTACGTAACGCCTCCGTAACTGGCGTGTTACCAATGGCGCCGAAAGTTGAAGTGCGGATGATGGATTTTAAAGAGTTATCTTTGTCGTCGATCAATTTATGAATAATTCCCGTGAGTTGTCGAAAGCAGATCGACTGGTCTGAAAGGCGCGTGCGTCGACGTTTTCTTGATGCGTTGCTGAAAGGCGATATGGACTCGCGGCCACAGAAGAAGCCCGTATTTTCGCTGCGCTGACACAGCGTCGATACCGCTTCCATAAATGATTTTTTTGAGCATGCCGCCGCCTTGAACGGCGCGGTTAATGGTTGTCCTGTGTCCAATAACAAATGGAGTAAGTAATGCGACCGACCGATCGACACGGCCACCCGCTGAGCAGCCCGCAACGGGAAATATGGCTGGAGCAGCTGATGCTTGGACAATCCGTTTCGTCCATCATCGGAGGCTATGTCGAGATCGACGGTGAGATTGATCCCGATCGCTTTGCGCGCGCCGCGCAGGCGCTGATGGATCAATGCGAGGTATTGCGAACCTACCTGCTGCAGGAGGTGGATGACGAAGGCGTCCCGCTGCAAGCCTTCGCCGACTCGATGGAACTACCGGTGCCGTTCGTCGATGTGGCGTCCCTGCCTGATCGCCAGGCATGGCTGGAGCAATGGATCCAGGATCATATGGAGACACCGTTCCAGTTCGACGGCACGCCGCTGCTGCGACTGTCGTTGTGCCGGTTTGACGCAGCGAAATGGTATGTCATGGTGAGCTTGCATCACATCCTGATGGATGGGTGGTCGCTTTTCCTGACAATCGAGACGCTAGGGCGGCTGTACAGCGAGCTGATCGATGGTGGCTCGCCCGTCGTCGAAGTGCGCTCGTATCGCGACTTCATCGAACAGGACCACGCTTACGGAAGCTCGCGGCAGTACCAGGCCGATCGCAGCTACTGGTTGGCGAAGTACGCAACGCCGCCGGACCCTTTGTTCGCAACCGCGTCCTCTGCGTCGGGGACGAACGAGCTTGGCGGGGTCAGCGTCAACTTTGTGAGGACGTTTCCGATCGATCTGCTGGATCAGATGGCTGCGCTTGCAGCCGACTGCGGGGTGTCCCAGTTCCAGATCGTGCTGGCCGCGCTGTATGTCTACTTCTCCCGCACCCAGCAGCGCGAGGATCTGGTCATCGGCGTGCCGATCCTCAACCGCGCCGGCCACCAGTTCAAGCATGCCATCGGCTTGTTTGCACAGATCAATCCGGTGCGGATGTGTTTCGACTCGCAGATGTCCTTCATCGATGTCGTGCGCAGCGTTTCGCGCGAGCTGCGCAGCGACTACCGCCATCAGCGTTTCCCCGTCAGTGAAATAGGGCGCGCCTGCGGCTTGTCCAAGCGTGGTGCAGCACGCTTGTTCGACGTGGTCTTCTCCTTCGAGCAGAGCGAGCACGTCTATCGCTTCGGCCCGGCGCAGGGACACTTCGTCAAGTCGTCCAATAACCGGGAGTACAACCCCTTATCGCTGTACATCCGGCAGAACACCAACGATGAGATCGCGTGGTTCCATGCGATCTACAACAAAGGCTATTTCACTGCCGATCAGGTCGAGCGCATGACCGAGCGCCTGTTGCATCTGATCAGGCAGGTGGTGGCCGACCCCGGGCAGCGGTTGAGCGAGATCTCGCTATGTTCTGACGATGAGCTGGCGCAGCTGAGCGACTGGAGCCAGGGCCGGCAGGTGGAGATGCCAGCTGCGACGTTGCCGGCGCTGTTCGAAGCGCAGGTGGCACGCACGCCCGCGGCGCTGGCCGTGCTTGCCGGCGAGCAACGGCTGAGCTATGCCCAGCTCAATGCGCAGGCCAACCAGCTTGCGCACCACCTGATCGCGATTGGGCTGCGCCCGGATGATCGGGTCGCTCTCTGTCTCGAACGTGGGGCGACGATGGTGGTGGCACTGCTGGCTGTACTCAAGGCCGGAGGCGCTTATGTGCCACTGGATCCACGCTATCCCCCAGAGCGCATCGCCTACATGCTGGCCGACAGCGCTCCGCGTGTGCTGTTGGTCCATTCGGCGACCAATGGCCGGCTGCCCGTAACAATCGTCCCGAGAATCGATCTCGATTTGCCTGATTGGGTCGACCAGCCAACCTCCGACCCGGACGTAGCGGCCTTGAATCCCTCGCATCTGGCCTACGTGATCTACACATCCGGCTCGAGCGGTCGTCCCAAGGGGGTAATGGTGCCGCATGCCGCGCTGGTCAACTATCTGCGCTGGAGCGTGGACTATTACCAGCCGCAGCATGCCGCGCTGGTGTCGTCCTCGTTGTCATTCGATGCGACGGTGACCAGCCTCTACTTACCATTGCTATGCGGTGGCACCACCGAGTTGCTGCCCGAAGGAGATGAGATCGAGGCGTTGTTGCACAGGATCTGTGCGGATCGCCCGCTGTGCCTGGTCAAGATCACACCGGCACATCTGGAGGTGCTGACCCAGCAGCTGGAGGCGTGCGGCGGCGCGCTTTCCGTGGCGTTGTTCGTGGTCGGAGGCGAGGCCTTGCCTGCTGCCACGGTAAGACGGTTGCGTCTGCTCGCGCCTTACGTGAGGGTGGTCAATGAGTACGGCCCGACGGAAACGGTCGTGGGCTGCGTGGTGCACGAGATTCCGCTCGATTGGGACGCTGGCGACACAGCCAGTGTTCCGATCGGACGGCCGATCGACAATGTACGTCTGCATCTTCTGGACGTGCATGGGCAACCGGTGCCGATCGGGGTTGTCGGCGAGCTCTGCATCGCCGGCAACCAGGTGACTCGCGGCTACCTCAATCGGCAGGACTTGACGGCGCAACGCTTCGTCGCCGACCCGAGCGATGCGGGCGGCGATCAGCGGATGTACCGCAGTGGCGATCTTGCCCGGTGGATGGCCGACGGCACCCTGGAGTACCTGGGACGCAACGACGACCAGATCAAGCTGCGTGGATTCCGGATCGAGCCGGCGGAGGTGGCCGCCAGATTGCTGGAGGATCCACGGGTGGTGGATGCGGCGGTGATTGCGCACACGGCGCGTTCAGGCGAGCCCTCCCTGGCAGCGTATTACGTCAGTTCCAGCAGCGAAGTGACGCCCGAGCAGTTACGTGAGCGGCTGCTGCAGCAGTTGCCGGACTACATGGTGCCCACGGTCTATATCCGTATCGATCGGTTGCCCTTGACACCGAACGGCAAACTGGATCGCAGAGCACTGCCAGCGCCGCAGGCAGAGGCGTATGTCCAGCAGGGGTACGTGCCGCCGGAAGGTGAGGTCGAGCGCTTGCTCGCGACGCTTTGGAGCCAGGTGCTCAAGGTCGAGCAGGTAGGGCGGCACGACGATTTCTTCAAGCTGGGTGGGCACTCGTTGCTGATGGTGGCCTTGCTCGAGCGCATGCGACACCACGGATTGCCCGCCGATGTGAAGTCTTTGCTTGCCCAACCAAGCTTGATGGGCATGGCTGCAGCGGTGGGCACCAGCAGTGAGACCGAAATACCCCCGAACCGGATGACGCCAGAGTGCACATTCATCACTCCGGAGTTGCTGCCCTTGTTGTCGCTGTCGCAGGACGCGATCGACCGCATCGTGGCGGACGTGCCGGGTGGCGCCGGCAACATCCAGGATATCTATCCTGCCGCTCCGCTGCAGGAGGGTCTTGTCTATCACCACCTCACGGCCGAGCACGGCGATCCGTATCTGCAATGCAGCAGCTTTATCTTTGCGGACCGGCTGCGTCTGGAGGCGTTCGCCGCAGCGCTGCAACGCGTGGTCGACCGCCACGATATCCTGCGTACGTCGCTGAGCTGGGAGCAGCTGGACACACCCGTGCAGGTGGTCTGGCGACGGGCAACAGTGCCGGTGGTCGAAGTCGTCCCCGATCCGGATGCTGGCGATGTCCTGCAGCAATTGCAGGCATACACGGATCCGGCACGCCAGCCGCTGGATCTGCGGCGTGCTCCGCTGCTGCGGCTCTGCCATGCCCACGATGCGGTCGGCCAGCGCTGGGTAGGCGTACTGCTGTTCCATCATCTGATCGGTGATGCAGCATCGTTGCCAAGCCTGCTCGAGGAAATCGGTGGCCATCTGCAAGAAGAGGGCGCTGTCCTGCCGCCGCTCTTCCGCTATCGGACGTACACGATGCAGGCCCGACTCAGCCAGCAATCGGAAGAACACGCGCAGTTCTTCACGCGGATGCTGGGAACCGTCAGCGAGCCGACCATCGCGTTCGACCTGGATGCGGTGCAGCCCGAGCCGGGTATCAACTGCAAGGCGGTCGCCCAGGTCGACGCGTCAATGGCGCTGCGCCTGCAGGTACAGGCAAGGCGCGCGGGCGTGAGCGTCGCCACATTCTGCCATGTCGCCTGGGCAAAAGTGCTGGCGGCGGTGACGGGCTCGCAGGATGTGGTCTTTGGCACGGTCATGCTCGGCCGCACACAAGGAACCAACATCGAGCGAGCCATCGGGATGTTCGTCAATACCTTGCCCATCCGGGTCGGGCTAGGCCAGGCAAGCATTGGTGCCGTCATCCGGCAAACGCATGGTTGGCTGACGGAGTTGCTGGCGCATGAGCACGCGTCGCTGTCGCTTGCGCAACGTTGTAGCGGACTCCCTGCACAGCAGGCGCTGTTCAACGCGTTGTTCAACTATCGCAGGACGCGTCGGGCCAACCTCAACGGCACCGTGCTGCAGGCTTGGCCCGGTATCGATGTCTTGGGCGGCGAGGAGCGCAGCACCTATCCGGTCAGCCTGTCGGTGGATGATCTGGGCGATGGTTTCCAGTTGATGGCGCAAGCGCCATCGGACGCTGTCGCCGTCCGCCTGTGTACTTACATGCACAGGATATTGGAGCGGCTGGTCGTTGCGCTGGAGCACTCCTTCGATACACCGATCGGTCAACTATCCGTGCTGTCGGTGGAGGAGCTTCGATACTTGCTGGAAACCCTGAACGCCACCGAGCGTGCGTACCCCTGTGAGCAGACCACGCACGGGGTGTTCGAGCAGCAGGTACGACAGACGCCCGATGCGATCGCGGTGATCGATGGGGCGCGCCGGTGCACGTACGAAGCGCTGAATCGAGCGGCCAATCAGTTGGCGCATCACCTGATGGGTGTTGGGGTTGGCCCGGGCGACTACGTGGCCATCTGTTTGCCGCGCTCGATAGCGCTGGTAGTGGCGCAACTGGCGGTCTGCAAATGTGCAGCCGCCTATCTGCCATTGGATGCGCTGGCGCCTGACGAGCGGCGACGACAGGTACTGGAGGACAGCGCAGCGCGCTGGGTCGTCAGCCGCAGCGACCAACACCTGCCCAGCGGCACCCTGCGGCTGGACATGGATCTGCTCGAACTGGAGGCATGCCCAACGCACGATCCGCAGTTGCCCCAGTCCAGCGAAGCGGATGCCTACCTCATGTACACCTCCGGCTCGACGGGTATTCCCAAGGGCGTGCGGGTACCGCATCGCGCAATCAACCGGCTGGTGTGCAACAACGGTTACGCCGAATTCGTTCCCGGCGACCGGGTCGCATTCGCGGCCAATCCTGCCTTCGATGCCAGCACGTTGGAAGTCTGGGCGCCTTTGCTGACCGGCGCTTGCGTGGTGGTGGTCGCGCAGGAAATCGTGCTGTCGCCACAGCGCTTGCGCGACTGTCTGCGCAGCGAGGCTATCAACGTACTGTGGCTGACGGCCGGCTTGTTCCATCACTACGCCGCCGCGTTGATGCCGGTCTTCCCACAGCTACGCTACTTGATCGTTGGCGGCGACGTGCTCGATCCAGACGTGGTAGCGCGGGTGCTGGAGGAAGGCGCGCCACAGCATCTGCTCAACGGTTACGGCCCCACCGAAACGACCACCTTCGCAACCACCCATCGCATCACCGACGCGACGGGCGCCATTCCGATTGGAAGGCCTATCGGCAATACCCGCATCTACGTGCTGGATGAGGTTGGAATGCCAGCGCCGATGGGCATGGCCGGCGAGATTTACATCGGCGGTGATGGCGTTGCGCTGGGCTACCTGAAACGCCCGGCGCTGACCGCTGAGCGCTTTCTGCCGGATCTTTTCAGTGGCAAGCCGGGTGCTCGCCTGTATCGCAGCGGCGATCTTGGGCGCTGGCGTGCCGACGGTGTGCTGGAGTATCTGGGACGCAACGATGGGCAGGTGAAGGTGCGTGGCTTCCGCGTCGAGGTGGGCGAGATCGAGGCCGCCCTGCAGATGCATCCCGCCGTGGCCACTGCAGTGGTGATGCAGCGCGAAGACGTGCCCGGTCTCAGGCAACTGGTCGCGTACTACCAAACGGTCGCGGACGCCGGGGCGATCGATGTGCAGGACCTGCATACCCATCTGCTGAGCCGCTTGCCCGACTACATGGTACCCGCCGCCTATATCGCCGTTGCACAGCTGCCCTTGACCGCCAACGGGAAGCTGGACAGACAGGCATTGCCTGCTCCGGATGCCACCCAGCGCGGGATGCGCACCTACGTGGCGCCGGCGAGCGCGCTGGAACGGCAGTTGGCCGAGGTCTGGCAGGCGGTGCTGGGCGTCGATCGGGTCGGGCGCAACGACAACTTCTTCCAGCTCGGGGGCCACTCGTTGCTGGCGGTGACGCTGGTCGAGCGGCTCCGGCAACAGGGCCTGGGCATGGACGTGCGGACCTTGCTCGGGCAGCCGACCCTGGCGGCAATGGCCGCTACGCTCGGTCACTACAGCGAGCTGGAGGTTCCCCCCAACCTGATTCGACTCGGTTGCGAGCGCATCACACCGGAGCTGCTGCCACTGGTGGAGCTGTCGCAGGACGCGATCGATCGCATCGTTGCGACCGTACCCGGCGGTGCAGCCAATATTCAGGACATCTATCCGCTGGCACCGTTGCAGGAGGGGGTGCTGTATCACCACCTGATGGCGCGGCAGGGCGATCCGTATCTGCAGTCCATGCTGTTGTCCTTCGATAGCCGCGAGCGGCTCGATGGCTTCGTGATGGCTTTGCAGCAGGTGATCGATCGTCACGACGTGTTCCGCACGAGCATCGTGAACGAGGGCCTTGCCAACCCGGTACAGGTGGTCTGGCGACAGGCTGCACTGCCGGTGTCCTGCGTTGTCGTACGTCCAGGTGAAGAGGTGCTGCGGCAATTGCGCGAGCGCTTGGACCCGTTGCAGCGTCGTCTGGATCTATCGAAGGCGCCGCTGCTGCAGCTTCATCATGCCTTCGATGCTGCCGGTAGCCGCTGGGTCGCGATGCTGCTGATCCATCACCTGGTGGATGATGCCGCGACCATGCATGTGCTCGGTGCGGAGCTGCGAGCGCTGCTGTCGGGCCAGGGGCATCTGTTGCCCGCATCGGTGCCTTATCGCACATATGTCGCGCATGCGCGCGACGCACGCGCACGTGGCGCGCAGCAAGACTTCTTCCGTCAGCAATTGGGCGATGTGGAGGAGCCGACCTTGCCGCTCGGGCTGGCAGAGATCCATGGCGACGGCCGCGCGCCGGAGCGGGCATCGTTGGTGTTGGACATGCGGCTGTGCGCGCGCGTGCGCGACAGCGCGGCGCGCGCGGGGGTAACGCCGGCCAGCGTTTATCACCTTGCCTGGGCGCATGTGGTGGGCCAGCTCTCGGGCAAGGACGATGTGGTGTTCGGCACCGTCCTGCTAGGGCGCATGCACGCCGGGCCCGGCGCAGACCGCGCCTTGGGCATGTTCATCAATACCTTGCCGATGCGTCTACGCTTGCAACAGCCGTCGGTCCGGGCTGCCGTGCAGGATGTGCAGACGCAGTTGAACATGTTGCTTGCGCATGAACATGCGGGCCTCAGCCATGTCCAGCGCTGCAGCGGCGTGGCGCCGCCGCAACCATTGTTCAGCGCTCTGCTGAACTATCGCTCGCGTCCTGCAGCGGTTGCCGATCGCGACGCGGCGACACCATGGCCGGGAATCACCATCGTGCAGACGCAGGGTGCCAACCACTATCCGGTGGTCCTCGACGTGGAAGAGCGCGGCGATACGACCGAACTGATCGGCTTTCTGCCCGCCGGACACGACCCAAGGCGCCTGTGCGACTGGATGCGATCGGCGCTGGAACAGCTGATCGATGCGCTCGACGAGACAGCCGAGCGGCCGCTCGGGCAGCTGTGCGTGGTGCCGGCCGGAGAGCGCCGCAAGCTGCTGGGCTTCAATACCAGCCATCGCGCACCGCCACGCGCCTACACGCTGCATAGCTTGTTCGAGCAACAGGCCGCACAGCGTCCCACGGCCGTCGCCCTGGAGTGCGACGGTCGACACTGGCAGTACGGCGAACTCAATCTGCGTGCCAACCGCCTGGCGCATCGCTTGTTGCAGCTGGGTGTGCGGCCCGACGAACGGGTGGCCATCTGTGCGCACCGTGGTCCAGCGCTGGTGATCGGTTTGCTGGCCATCCTCAAGGCCGGGGCGGCCTATGTTCCACTGGATCCCGCCTATCCGTTGGCGCGCCTGCGTTATCTGCTGCAGGACAGCGCACCGCATGCAGTGCTGGTGCAGTCGGAAACGCGACCGTCATTGCAGGAGTTCGCGCTGCCCTTGATCGACCTGGACGATGCCGGCGGCATCGACGCGCCGCTCGACAATCCGGTGATCGCCGAGCTGACGTCGGCGCACCTGGCCTATGTGATCTACACCTCCGGTTCGAGTGGCCAGCCAAAGGGCGTGATGGTCGAGCATCGGCAGCTGGCGCATCTGGTGGCCTGGCATGCCGCGGCCTTCGGCGTGGGCGAGGGGACGCGCAGTTCCTGCGTGGCCGGCGTGAGCTTCGATGCTGCGGCGTGGGAACTCTGGTCCAGCCTGTGTACGGGTGGATGTCTGGTGATGCCTGGTTCCATGCCCGCTGCAGATGTGGAGTCACTGCTGCAGTGGTGGCGTGCCCAGGAACTGGACGTGAGCTTTCTGCCGACGCCGATCGCCGAGCATGCGCTGGCTGCCCGGATCATGCCCAAACGTCTGGGCTGCCTCCTGGTTGGTGGTGATCGCTTGCGGCAGGTGCCCGAAGGCCTGCCGTTTCCTGTGTACAACAACTACGGCCCGACCGAGACGGCGGTGGTGGCCAGCAGTGGTGTCGTGACGCCGGGGGTGTTGCATCCGTCGATCGGCCGGCCCTTGCCGTATCTGCGGGCGTATGTCCTCGACGCCCAGGGCCGGCTCGCGCCATTGGGTGTGGTGGGGGAGCTGTATGTGAGCGGTGCCGGTGTGGCGCGCGGATATCTGGGGCGCGCGACACTGACAGCCGAGCGATTCGTCGAGGATCCATTCGATCCGGGCCAGCGCATGTATCGCACCGGCGACCTGTGCCGCTGGCTGGACGACGGCCGACTGGAGTACGTCGGCCGCAACGACGAACAAGTGAAGATCCGTGGTCGGCGCATCGAGCTGGGCGAGATCGAAGCGCATCTGCAGGCGCATCCACAGGTGCGCGAGGCGGTGGTGCTGGCGCGTGAGGATCTGCCGGGCGAGCGACGGCTGGTGGGCTACGTGCTCGCCACGGCCGAGGCACCGACCACGCCGGCGCTGCAGCGCTATCTGCGCGAGCGATTGCCCGATTACCTGGTACCGGATGCGTTCATGCAGATGGACGCCTGGCCACTCACTGCCAACGGCAAGCTCGATCGGCGGGCATTGCCGATGCCCGATGCCGTCCAGGGCGCGCAGGCATATGTTGCACCGGCCACTGAGCTCGAGCAGCAATTGGCCGAGATCTGGCAAACCGTCCTCGGTGTGGAACGTGTCGGGCGCGAAGACAACTTCTTCCAGCTCGGTGGCCATTCGCTGCTGGCAGTGACACTGGTGGAACTGATCAAGCAGGAGGGCATCGACGCAGATGTCCGCACATTGCTCCAACACCCCGTCCTGGCGGACTGCGCAGCCGCCCTCGAACTCGTACAGCCAGTGGAGATCGTTCTGTGATCGCGATGGATTTCATGCAGTCGCTCAAGCAAAAGGGAGTCGAGTTGGTGCTGCAGGACGGGCGACTGCTCGTGCGAGGTAACAAGGCGGCACTTGACGAGGCCTCGCTCATGGACGAGCTGCGCCAACACCGTGAGAGGTTGATCGAGCTATTGCAGCAGGAAGCCGTCGACGCGCGTCATCGCGCCCCGTACCAACCGTCCATCGTCCAAACGCTGTCTTCGGCCGGCCTGATGGGACAGGACATCGAGCGCATCGTCGCCGCGATGGCAGGCGGCCTGGACAACGTGCAGGACATCTACCCCCTGGCGCCATTGCAGGAAGGCGTGCTGTATCACCATCTTTCCGCCGAGCAGGGCGATGCCTACCTGCTACAGGCGCAATACGTCTTTTCCGATGAGCAGCGGCTGCGTGATTTCGCCGGTGCGTTGCAGCAGGTCATCGATCGCCATGACGTCCTGCGTACCAGCCTGCTCTGGGAAACGCTGGATGCCCCGGTGCAGGTGGTCTGGAGACAGGCGGCGCTGCAGATGGAACAGGTCGACTGCGATCCAGCGCAGGGGGATGCGCTGCTGCAGCTACAGCGCCGCTACGACGCCCGGCGTGTCCCGATGGATCTCGCCAAGGCGCCATTGCTCAAGCTGGTATGGGCACACGACCAGCCCAATCGTCGGTGGGTGGGCGTGCTGTTGTTCCACCATCTGATCCTGGACCATCTCTCCCTGCAGATCCTGCGACACGAGTTGCAGGTGTGCCTGCTTGGCCGCGCGGAGCAATTGCCGCCGCCGATACCGTATCGCAGCTACGTGATGCAGGCGCGCGAGGGCACCGCGCAGGAGCGCCATCGCGCCTTCTTTGCCCAGCGCCTGGAAGACGTGGATGAGGCGAGCCTGCCGTTCGGCCTGGCCAACCTGCCAGGGGATGGGGCGGCGATCCAGCAGGCAAGCAGGTCGGTCGCGCCGGAGCTTGCTCGGCAGATCAAGCAGCAGGCGCGCCTGCTGGGCGTGACCGCTGCAAGTGTGTTCCACCTGGCGTGGGCGCAGGTCGTGGCGCGGACCTCCGGCCGGTCCGATGTGGTCTTCGGAACCGTGCTGCTGGGGCGCATGCAGGGTGCACAAGGCGCCGGTTCGGCCTTGGGGCTGTTCGTCAACACCTTGCCGCTGCGCCTGCGCCTGGATCAGCCTGCACACCGCGCGGTGCGGCAGGCGCACGCGGAATTGACTGCAGTGCTGGCACACGAACATGCGCCCTTGAGCCTGGCCCAGCGCTGTAGCGGCATCGCTCCGCCGGCGCCGCTGTTCAGCGCGCTGCTCAACTACCGCCATAGTCCGACCGCCGATGCCACGGCAGAAGCGCAGCAGGCCTGGCACGGGATCGATGTCGTCCAGGCCGAGGAGCGGACCCACTATCCATTGACACTCAATGTCGACGACCTCGGGAATGGATTTGCGCTGACCGCCCAGGTTCCGCCGGAGATTGGCGCCGATCGCATTTGCGACTACATGCATACCGCATTGGAGCGGCTTGTCCAGGCATTGGAAGGCGCATCCGAACAACCAGTGGCCGCGCTGGAGATTCTTCCAGAGGCTGAGTGGCAGCGGCTGGTGTCCGTCAGCAATACCCCATGTGCGCAAGCCGTACCCGCCTGGTTACTGCACGAGCGGTTCGAGGCTCAGGCCGCCGCCCACCCGGATGCGATTGCGGTCGAGTTCGAGCAGCAGCAGATCAGCTACGGGCAGCTCAATGCCCGCGCCAACCAGATCGCGCACGCGTTGCTGAAGATGGGCGTGCGACCGGACGATCGGGTGGCGCTCTGTGTGGAGCGCGGCATTGCGCTGATCGCCGGCATGCTGGCGATCCTCAAGTCGGGCGCTGGCTATGTTCCATTGGACCCGGCGTCGCCGCCGCAACGGCTGGCCTTCATGCTGGAAGACAGCGCCCCGGTCGCCCTGCTGGGCGACAGCCTGTCGATCCGGCATTTGCCGCCGCTGTCCTGTCCGATACTGGACCTCGATGCAAGCGCCTTCGCTGAGCCGCCAGCGCCGCAGCTACCCAATCCCGGTCCGGGACATCTCTCGGCGCGACATCTGGCCTATGTGATCTATACCTCCGGATCCAGCGGCAGGCCGAAGGGTGTGTTGGTCGAGCACGGCAATGTCACTCGGTTGTTTACCGCCACCGAGGACTGGTTCGGCTTTGGACCAGCCGATACCTGGGCGCTGTTCCACTCGTTCGCCTTCGACTTCTCCGTCTGGGAGATCTGGGGTGCACTGCTGTATGGCGGTCGCTTGCTGATCGTGCCGCAACACGTCGCGCGCGCGCCGCAGGAGTGCTACCGCCTGCTCTGTCGGAGCGGAGTCAGCATTCTCAATCAAACCCCCAGTGCGTTCCGCCAACTGATCGACGCACAGCAGGGCCACGATGAAGACCATCGCTTGCGTCTGGTGATTTTCGGCGGCGAGGCGCTGGACCCATCGATGCTCCGGCCATGGTTCGAGCGGCCGGGCAATGCCGCGACGCAATTGGTCAACATGTATGGCATCACCGAAACGACCGTGCATGTCACCTATTGCCCGCTGTCCGCGGCAGACGCGACGGCGGGCGGGATCAGCCCGATCGGCGTGCGCATTCCCGACCTGCGGGTGTATGTACTGGATGCCCAGCGACAGCCGGTGCCGCTGGGCGTGGTCGGCGAGCTCTATGTCGGGGGTGCCGGGGTCGCCCGCGGCTATCTCAATCGCCCCGACCTCACGGCCGAGCGCTTCCTGGAGGATCCCTTCCAGCCGGGAGCACGTCTTTACAAAAGTGGCGATCTCGCCCGGTGGCGCGCGGATGGCCGGTTGGAGTACCTGGGGCGCAATGACGAGCAAGTCAAGATCCGCGGCTTTCGCATCGAGCTTGGAGAGATCCAGGCCAGGCTGATGGCCCATCCGCGATTGCGCGATGCGCTGGTGATGGCGCGCGAAGACATGCCCGGTGACAAGCGCCTGGTGGCATACGTGATCGCCGACGATGCGCAAGCGGTACCAAGCGCCGCGCAGCTGCGTCAGTGGCTGTCCGCCACGCTGTCCGACTACATGGTTCCCGGCGCGTTCGTGGCGCTGGCCGCCTGGCCGCTGACCTTGAATGGCAAGCTGGACCGCAAGGCCCTGCCGATGCCGACCGATGATGCGCACGCGCGTCATCGCTACGAGGCTCCCAAAGGCGCGGTGGAGCAGTTGCTGGCCGGCCTGTGGTCGGAGGTGCTGCAGGTCGAACAGGTCGGCAGGCACGACAACTTCTTCGAACTCGGCGGACATTCGTTGCTTGCCGTGAGCTTGATCGAGCGCATGCGCCGCCACGGACTGGGCACCGATGTACGGGTCCTGTTCGGTCAGCCCACGCTGGCGGCGATCGCGGCGGTGGTCTGCAACACGCAGGAGCTGGCGGTACCCGCCAATCGCATTCCGGTCGATTGCGCTCGCATCACGCCGGAGCTGCTGCCCTTGGTCGAGCTGCCGCAGGACGCGATCGACCGGATCGTGGCGCGCGTCCCAGGTGGTCACGCCAATGTGCAGGACATCTATCCGTTGGCGCCGCTGCAGGAGGGTGTGCTGTACCACCATCTGAGGGCCGGACAAGGCGACCCGTATCTGCTGCATGCGCAGTTCGGGTTTGCCGATCGGTCGCGGTTGCAGGCGTTCGTTGATGCCTTGCAGATCGTGATCGATCGCCACGATATCCTGCGCACCGCGGTGTTCTGGGAAGGGCTGGATCAACCGGTCCAGGTGGTGGTGCGCGGTGCGCCATTGCCGGTCGAAGAAATCGTGCTGGATCCGGCACAAGGCGAGATCGTGGAGCAGTTGCGCGCTCGCTTCGATCCTCGGCATTACCGCCTGGAGCTGGGCGATGCGCCGCTGCTGCGGCTGGTGATCGCCGACGATCCTGCCAACCAGCGACTGGTGGGCACGCTGCTGTTCCACCACGTGGTGCTGGACCATACAGCGCTGGAGGTGGTTGGGCAGGAAATGCAGGCGGTGTTTGCCGGGACGCTGGAGAGGCTGCCGGCGGCGATTCCGTACCGCAACCATGTGGCGCAGGTCTGCCTGGGCGACGCGCCGGCGGCACATACCGCGTTCTTTACCCGGATGCTGGGCGATGTCGACGAGCCGACCTTGCCGTTTGGTTTGCAGGATGTGCAGGGCGATGGTTCCGGGATCGAGCAGGCAGAGCTGCGCCTGGACGCTGCGCTGAGCGTACGCTTGCGCGCACAAGCGAGGAAGGCCGGGATCAGCGTTGCCAGCCTGCATCACCTCGCCTACGCACGGGTGCTGAGCGTGCTGTCCGGGCGCGACGATGTGGTGTTCGGTACGGTGTTGATGGGGCGCATGCAGGGCGGGGACGGGGCCGACCGTGCGCTGGGCATGTTCATCAATACCTTGCCGTTGCGGGTGAACTTGCTGGGGTTGGATGTTCGCACAGCTGTGGCCAACACCCATGCAGGCCTGAGCGAGCTGCTGGTGCATGAGCATGCGTCGCTGGCCACGGCGCAGCGTTGCAGCGGCATCGCGGCGCCCACGCCGCTATTCAGCGCGCTGTTGAATTACCGCCATAGTCCGGCCAACGACGCGCTTGTTCCGGATGTTTCGTTGCACGGCATCGAGATGCTGTCCGGCGAAGAGCGCAGCAATTATCCGTTGACATTGAACGTGGATGATCTGGGAGAGGACTTCCAGTTGACGGTGCAGGTCGTCGCCGGTGTCGGTGCCGAGCGCGCGTGCAGCTATATGCAGACAGCGCTGGCTGGCGTGGTGGATGCGCTCGAGGACCTGCAAGATCGGCGCATGGACCAAGTGTCCATCCTGCCTGAAGCCGATATCGAACGGCTGGTGGTCCAATCCAATACGCCTTGCGAGCAGCCTGCGGCCGGCGCTCTTCTCCATCAGATCTTCGAAGCGCAAGTCGCCGCGCGGCCGGACGCGGTGGCAGTGGAGTTCGGGCAGACCCGGTTGCGTTATCGCCAACTCAATGAGCGGGCGAACCAGGTTGCGCACTGGTTGCTGGAGCTCGGCGTGCGTCCGGACGATTGCGTGGCGCTGTGCGCGCAGCGCGGCGCCACGCTGCTGGTCGGCATGCTCGGCATCCTCAAGGCGGGCGCGGCCTATGTACCGATGGACCCGGCCGCGCCAGCGGAGCGCTTGCGGTTCATGCTGGACGACAGCGCACCGGTTGCCGTTCTGATCGATGCTGCTTGCAGCGCGGTCATGCCGCAACTGAGATGCCCGGTGCTGTGCATCGATGCCAGCGCAGATCCGCTGGCGGCGCAGCCGACGCACAATCCCCGCATTGCCGGGCTGGCGCCGACCCATCTGGCGTATGTGATCTATACCTCCGGTTCCAGCGGCCAGCCCAAGGGCGTGCTGGTGGAGCATCGCAATGTGACCCGGTTGTTCACCGCGACCCAGGCGTGGTTCGCATTTGGTGCGCACGATACCTGGGCACTGTTCCACTCATTCGCCTTCGACTTTTCGGTATGGGAGATCTGGGGTGCCTTGCTGCATGGTGGCCGCCTGTTGGTGGTGCCGCAGGACGTGACCCGCGCGCCGCAGGAGTGCTATGCCTTGCTCTGCCAGGCGGGCGTGACCGTCCTCAATCAGACGCCGAGCGCGTTCCGTCAGTTGATCGCTGCGCAGGGTACGCAGCCCCACGCGCTGCGGCTGGTGATTTTCGGCGGTGAGGCGCTGGAGCCGGCCATGCTGCAGCCGTGGTACGCGCGGCCGCAGAACGCGGCCACGCAGCTGGTCAACATGTACGGCATCACTGAAACCACCGTGCATGTCACCTATTGCCCACTGTCGCCAGCAGATGCGCAGCGCGGCGATGTCAGCCCGATCGGGCGGCGCATTCCGGACCTGCGTCTGTACGTGCTGGACAGGCAGCTGCAACCGGTACCCATCGGCGTTGCGGGCGAACTCTACGTCGGCGGCGCCGGTGTGGCGCGGGGCTATCTGAATCGGCCCGAGTTGACGGCCGAGCGATTCATTGTCGATCCGTTCCATCCCGGCGCACGCCTGTACAAGAGTGGTGACCTGGCGCGTTGGCGCGCCGATGGCACGCTGGACTATCTGGGGCGCAACGACGAACAGGTCAAGATTCGCGGGTTCCGCATCGAGTTGGGCGAGATCCAGGTGCGACTGAGCGAGCATCCGGAGATTGGCGACGCAGTCGTGGTGATGCGTAAGGACGAGCAGGGCGATCAGCAGCTGGTGGCCTATGCGATCGCGCAGGATCCACAATCGCCACCGTCGGCAGAGAGCCTGCGTCGGCATCTGCTGGCCGGGTTGGCAGAGTACATGGTGCCCAGCGCTTTCGTCATGCTGGAGGCCTGGCCGCTGACACTCAACGGAAAACTGGATCGCAAGGCGCTGCCGGAGCCGGATGGCGGAGCTTACGCCGTACAGGCGTATGAACCACCGCAGGGCGAGATCGAGCAGGCCATTGCAGCGATCTGGAGCGACCTGCTTGGTGTGGAAACCATCGGACGACACGACAACTTCTTCGCCCTCGGTGGCCATTCGCTGTTGGCCGTGCGGGTCATCGCGCACCTGCGCCATGCCTTGGCGGTCGAGATCGGGGTGGCCGAACTGTTCGCCCAGCCCACCTTGCAGCAACTGGCCGGCTGTGTGGCATCCGCGTCCGGTGCAACGGTGCAGCCGATCGTGCCGCTGACCACCGATGCCCCGCATGTGCTCTCCTATGCCCAGCAGCGGCTGTGGTTCCTGTCGCAGTTCGAGGGCACCAGTCAGGCGTATCACATCAGCGGCGGCCTGCGATTGCATGGAGCGCTGGATACGCAGGCGCTGCAGCGGGCGTTGGATCGTATCGTGGCCCGGCATGCATCGCTGCGGACCACCTTCGCGCAGATCGACGGCCAGGTGCTGCAGCAGATCACGCTCGAAGAGAGCGGCTTTGCGCTGGTCACCCGTGATCTGCGCGGTTTCCCCGAGCGCGAGGTGGTGCTGGAGCAGTTGCTGGCCGAGGCGGCACAGACCTCGTTTGCGCTGGAGCGTGGCCCGCTGATCCGCGGTGTGCTGGCCCGTCTTGCCGACACCGAGTTCGTACTGTTCGTTGCCATGCACCACATTGTCTCGGATGGGTGGTCGATCGCCATTCTGATCGACGAACTCAGTGCGCTGTACAAGGCGTTTGCACGCGGTGACGCCGATCCGCTGGCGCCGTTGCCGATCCAATACGCCGACTATGCGAGCTGGCAGCGGCAATGGATGACGGGCGAGGTGTTGCAGCAGCAGGCCAGCTATTGGCGCCAGGCCTTGGATGGGGCGCCGGTGCTCCTGGAACTGCCGACGGACCATCCTCGTCCGGCCCAGCAGGACCATGCGGGTGAGAGGCTGGAGGTGGTGGTCGACCGGCAGCAGGCGCAGGCACTGAAGACCTTGAGTCAGCGCCACGGATCGACGTTGTATACGACCTTGCTGGCCAGCTGGGCGATGCTGCTGTCGCGCCTGTCCGGTCAAGACGATGTGGTGATCGGCACTCCGGCGGCCAATCGTGGTCGCGCCGAGACCGAAGGGCTGATCGGATGCTTCGTCAATACGCTGGCGCTGCGTCTGGACGTGTCCGGCGCGCCAACATTGGCGCAGTTGCTGGCATCGGTGAAGCAGCGTGCGCTCCAGGCGCAGGCGCATCAGGACCTGCCATTCGAGCAAGTGGTGGAACTGGTCCAGCCACCGCGCAGCCTGTCGCATACGCCGTTGTTCCAGGTGATGTTTGCGTGGCAGAACACGCCGCAGGGTGTATTGGACTTGGGTGACCTCCAAGCCCACGCCCTGGACATTGCAGCGATCAGTGCACAATTCGACCTGACCTTGTCGCTGGTCGAGAGCGAGCAGGGCATCGTGGGCAGCCTGATCTATGCCACGGCGTTGTTCGAGCGTGCCACGGTGGAACGATGGCTGGGGCATTGGCGCCATCTGTTGCAGGCGATGGTCGCCGAGGGCGCGGACGATCGCCCGGTGGACCGCTTGCCCTTGCTGGACGAGGCTGGCCGCCATCATGTGGTGCGGGAGTGGAATGCCACCGAGGTCGATTATCATGCCGAGGGTTGCGTACACGCACTTTTCCAAGCGCAGGCGGCACGCACGCCTGCGGCCGTCGCGGTAGCGCAAGGCGCGATATCGCTGAGCTACGGCGAATTGAATGCGCGGGCCAACCAGCTTGCGCACCACCTGATCGCAATCGGATTGCGTCCGGATGATCGGGTGGCGGTCTGCGTGCAGCGCAGCGTGGAGATGGTGGTCGCATTGCTGGCGGTGTTGAAGGCCGGCGGTGCCTATGTGCCGCTGGATCCAGCCTATCCAGCGGAGCGGCTGGCCTACATGCTGGACGATTGTGGGGCAATGGCCGTGCTGACCGAGACGGCGAGCCGTCACCTGGTCGATGGCCATGCCACCGCGGCAATCATCGATCTGCAGGCCGACGGCGAGCATTGGGCGCAGTGCGCGCACACCAATCCGGATCCCGATGCGCTTGGCCTGACGGCGGACCATCTGGCCTATGTGATCTACACGTCCGGCTCGACGGGCATGCCGAAGGGGGCGATGAACGCGCATCGCGGCGTGGTCAACCGTCTGCTCTGGATGCAGGATGCCTACCAGCTCGCGCCATCGGAGGTCGTGCTCCAGAAGACGCCGATCAGCTTCGATGTCTCGGTGTGGGAGTTGTTCTGGCCGTTGCTCAGCGGCGCGCGCATGCAGCTGGCCGAGCCGGAAGGGCATAAGGACCCGGCGTATCTCAAGGGCTTGATCGCTGCGACGCAGATCACCACGCTGCACTTCGTGCCGTCGATGCTGCGGGCCTTCGTCGATCATGGGAGTCCTGCCGTATTTACCGGGGTCAGGCGGGTCGTCTGCAGCGGTGAAGCCCTGGCGCCGTCGCTTGCCGAGCGTGCGCAAGCGGTCTTTCCTGCAGCCGGGATTTTCAATCTGTATGGCCCGACGGAAGCGGCGGTGGATGTCACCGCCTGGCGCTACGGCCAGGGCTGGGAACAGGCCGGCAGCCTGCCGATCGGCCGCCCGATCGCCAATACGCGCATCTACATTCTCGATGCGCACGGTGCGCCGGTGCCGATCGGGGTGGTTGGCGAGCTGTACATCGGCGGCGTGGGGGTAGGGCGTGGCTATCTCAACCGCGACGACCTGACCGCCGAGCGCTTCCTGCCGGACCCCTTCGCTGCCGATCCGACGGCGCGGATGTATCGCAGCGGCGATTTGAGCCGCTGGCGCGCGGACGGCACGATCGAGTATTTGGGGCGCAACGACCACCAGGTCAAGATCCGAGGGTTCCGCATCGAGCTGGGTGAGATCGAGGCGCGGCTGACTGCGCATGCACAGGTGCGTGAGTGCGTGGTGGTGGCCCTGCATGCCGATGGCGGCGACAAGCGGCTGGTGGCGTATTGGGTTGGGGTCAACGATGCGCCATCCGAAGCGTGCGAGGTGGAGAGCCTGCGTGGCTGGCTGTCGGAGGTGCTGCCGGAGTACATGGTGCCGGCGGCCTATGTGCAACTGGACGCGTTGCCGCTGACCCCAAACGGCAAGCTGGATCGCAAGGCCTTGCCGGCGCCGGATGGAAAGGCGTATGCGGTGCAGGCGTATGAGCCCCCGCAAGGAGCGGTAGAGCAGACCCTGACCGAGATCTGGCAAACCGTGCTTGGCGTGGAGCGGGTGGGGCGGCACGACAATTTCTTCCAATTGGGCGGGCACTCCCTGTTGGCGGTGACCTTGATCGAACGCATGCGTCGGCAAGGCCTCAGTGCCGATATGCGGGTGCTGTTCGGGCAACCGACCGTGGCAGCCATTGCGGCGGCGGTGGCCCATGATCATGAGGTGGTGGTGCCGCAGAATCGCATTCCGATTGATTGCGCTCGCATCACGCCGGAGCTGCTGCCCTTGGTCGAGCTGCCACAGGAAGCGATCGACCGGATCATGGCGCGCGTCCCAGGTGGTCACGCCAACGTGCAGGACATCTATCCGTTGGCGCCGCTGCAGGAGGGTGTGCTGTACCACCACTTGGCCGCTCGACAGGGCGATCCGTATCTGCTGCATGCGCAGTTCGGGTTTGCCGATCGGTCGCGGTTGCAGGCGTTCGTTGATGCCTTGCAGATCGTGATCGATCGCCACGATATCCTGCGCACCGCGGTGTTCTGGGAAGGGCTGGATCAACCGGTCCAGGTGGTGGTGCGCGGTGCGCGATTGCCGGTCGAAGAAATCGTGCTGGATCCGGCACAAGGCGAGATCGTGGAGCAGTTGCGCGCTCGCTTCGATCCTCGGCATTACCGCCTGGAGCTGGGCGATGCGCCGCTGCTGCGGCTGGTGATCGCCGACGATCCTGCCAACCAGCGACTGCTGGGCACACTGCTGTTCCACCACGTGGTGCTGGACCATACAGCGCTGGAGGTGGTTGGGCAGGAAATGCAGGCGGTGTTTGCCGGGACGCTGGAGAGGCTGCCGGCGGCCATTCCGTACCGCAACTATGTGGCGCAGGTCTGCCTGGGCGACGCGCCGGCGTCACATACCGCGTTCTTTACCCGGATGCTGGGCGATGTCGACGAGCCGACCTTGCCGTTTGGTTTGCAGGATGTGCAGGGCGATGGTTCCGGGATCGAGCAGGCAGAGCTGCGCCTGGACGCTGCGCTGAGCGTACGCTTGCGGGCACAAGCGAGGAAGGCCGGGATCAGCGTTGCCAGTCTGCATCACCTCGCCTACGCACGGGTGCTGGGCGTGCTGTCCGGGCGCGACGATGTGGTGTTCGGTACGGTGTTGATGGGGCGCATGCAGGGCGGGGAAGGGGCCGACCGTGCGCTGGGCATGTTCATCAATACCTTGCCGTTGCGGGTGAACTTGCTCGGGTTGGATGTTCGCACAGCTGTGGCCAACACCCATGCAGGCCTGAGCGAGCTGCTGGTGCATGAGCATGCGTCGCTGGCCACGGCGCAGCGTTGCAGCGGCATCGCGGCACCCACGCCATTGTTCAGCGCCCTGTTGAACTACCGCCATAGTCCGGCCAACGACGCGCTTGTTCCGGATGTTTCGTTGCACGGCATCGAGATGCTGTCCGGCGAAGAACGCAGCAATTATCCGCTGACCCTGAGCGTGGACGATCTTGGTGCGGGATTCCTGCTGAAAGCCCAAGTGGAGCCGGCGGTGGGAGCGCAGCGCCTGTGCGCGTATATGCAGGTGGCGCTCATCCAGCTGGTCGATGCACTGGACCATGCGGACGATCGGTCGATCACGCAACTGGGCGTGCTGCCGGACGCAGAGCGTCAGCACGTACTGGGCTTCAACCCAGCACGGATGCCGGCCGTGCCCCAGCTCACCATCGCGGCGATGGTCGAGCAACACGCCGCCGGCACACCCGATGCGGTGGCCGTGGAGTGCGGGAGCGAGCAGGTCACGTATGCCGCGCTCAACGCACAGGCCAATGCGCTTGCCCGGCACCTGATCGCACTGGGCGTGGAGCCGGACATGCGTGTGGCGATCTGCGTGCAGCGCAGTCCCGCGTTGTTGGTGGGCTTGCTGGCGATCCTCAAGGCCGGCGCGGCCTATGTGCCGCTGGACCCGGGCTACCCCTCGCAACGGTTGCGCTATCTGCTGCAGGACAGTGCCCCGCAGGCGGTGCTGGTCCACGCAGCCACGCACGATGCGCTAGGTGCCGAGGTGCTGAGCGGGCTGGCGTTGCCGGTGATCGATATCGGCAGTCTCGCCACAACCGATCATGCGACAACCAATCCGGTGGTGGCCGAACTCACGCCCGCCCATCTGGCGTATGTGATCTATACCTCCGGCTCCACGGGCGAGCCGAAGGGCGTGATGGTCGAGCACCGGCAGCTGGCGCAGCTGATCGCCTGGCATTGCACCAGCTTCGGGGTGCAGGCAGGCGTGCGGACCTCCAGCGTGGCGGGTCTGAGCTTCGATGCGGCGGCGTGGGAGATTTGGCCGACCCTGTGTGCCGGAGGATGTCTGCTGATGCCCGACGGCGAGGCTGCCGGCGATATGGAAGGGGTGCTGCAGTGGTGGCAAGCCCAGGAGCTGGATGTCAGCTTCCTGCCGACGCCGATGGCCGAGCATGCCTTCGCCAGCAAGCGGATGCCGAAGCAGTTGAAGCATCTGTTGGTCGGTGGCGATCGCTTGCGACAGGTGCCCGCGGGGCTGCCGTTTGCGGTGCACAACAATTATGGTCCCACCGAGACCACGGTGGTGGCCACCAGCGGCGAGGTCATGCCCGAGGTGCTGTCCCCCTCGATCGGCGCGCCGCTGCCGCACTTGCGCGCCTATGTGCTGGATGCACAGCGCCAGCTGCTGCCGCAGGGCGTGGTGGGCGAGTTGTATCTTGGCGGTGCCGGCGTGGCGCGCGGCTACCTGGGCCGCGAGGCGTTGACGGCCGAGCGCTTCCTGGCCGATCCGTTCCATCCGGGCGAGCGGATGTATCGCACTGGGGATCTGTGCCGGTGGTCGGCCGACGGCCGCCTGCACTATGTGGGACGCAACGATGCCCAGGTGAAGATCCGCGGCCGGCGCATCGAGCTGGGCGAGATCGAAGCGCATCTGCAGGCGCATCCGCAGGTGCGCGAGGCGGTGGTGCTGGTGCGCGACGATGTGCCGGGTGATCAGCAACTGGTGGCTTACCTCATCGCGCAGGAGCATCAGTCGGTGCCAACGGCCGAGGACTTGCGTGCGCAACTGCAGCGCAGCCTGGCCGACTACATGGTGCCGAGCGCCTTCGTCCTGCTGCAGACCTGGCCGCTGACGCGCAACGGCAAGCTGGATCGCAAGGCGCTACCGGCACCGCAGACGGACGACTACGCGCATCAGCGCTATGAAGCGCCGCAAGGAGCCGTGGAGCAGACCCTGGCCGAGATCTGGCAAGCGGTGCTTGGCGTGGAACGCGTGGGGCGACACGACAACTTCTTCCAGTTGGGCGGGCACTCGCTGTTGGCGGTGACCTTGATCGAGCGCATGCGTCGGCAAGGCCTCGTTGCCGATGTACGGGTGCTGTTCGGGCAACCGACGCTGGCCGCCTTGGCGGCGGCGCTGGGAACTGATCAGGCCATCGAGGTGCCAGCCAACCGGATCCCGCCGGGCTGTCGGCACATCACGCCCGAGCTGCTGCCCTTGGTCGAGCTGCCGCAGGACGCGATCGACCGGATCGTGGCCAGCGTGCCCGGCGGCGTGGCCAACGTGCAGGACATCTATCCATTGGCGCCGCTGCAGGAGGGTGTGCTGTACCACCACTTGGCCGCTCGACAGGGTGACCCGTATCTGCTGCATGCGCAGTTCGGGTTTGCCGATCGGTCGCGGTTGCAGGCGTTCGTTGATGCCTTGCAGATCGTGATCGATCGCCACGATATCCTGCGCACCGCGGTGTTCTGGGAAGGGCTGGATCAACCGGTCCAGGTGGTGGTGCGCGGTGCGCGATTGCCGGTCGAAGAAATCGTGCTGGATCCGGCACAAGGCGAGATCGTGGAGCAGTTGCGCGCTCGCTTCGATCCTCGGCATTACCGCCTGGAGCTGGGCGATGCGCCGCTGCTGCGGCTGGTGATCGCCGACGATCCTGCCAACCAGCGACTGCTGGGCACACTGCTGTTCCACCACGTGGTGCTGGACCATACAGCGCTGGAGGTGGTTGGGCAGGAAATGCAGGCGGTGTTTGCCGGGACGCTGGAGAGGCTGCCGGCGGCCATTCCGTACCGCAACTATGTGGCGCAGGTCTGCCTGGGCGACGCGCCGGCGTCACATACCGCGTTCTTTACCCGGATGCTGGGCGATGTCGACGAGCCGACCTTGCCGTTTGGTTTGCAGGATGTGCAGGGCGATGGTTCCGGGATCGAGCAGGCAGAGCTGCGCCTGGACGCTGCGCTGAGCGTACGCTTGCGGGCACAAGCGAGGAAGGCCGGGATCAGCGTTGCCAGTCTGCATCACCTCGCCTACGCACGGGTGCTGGGCGTGCTGTCCGGGCGCGACGATGTGGTGTTCGGTACGGTGTTGATGGGGCGCATGCAGGGCGGGGAAGGGGCCGACCGTGCGCTGGGCATGTTCATCAATACCTTGCCGTTGCGGGTGAACTTGCTCGGGTTGGATGTTCGCACAGCTGTGGCCAACACCCATGCAGGCCTGAGCGAGCTGCTGGTGCATGAGCATGCGTCGCTGGCCACGGCGCAGCGTTGCAGCGGCATCGCGGCACCCACGCCATTGTTCAGCGCCCTGTTGAACTACCGCCATAGTCCGGCCAACGACGCGCTTGTTCCGGATGTTTCGTTGCACGGCATCGAGATGCTGTCCGGCGAAGAACGCAGCAATTATCCGCTGACCCTGAGCGTGGACGATCTTGGTGCGGGATTCCTGCTGAAAGCCCAAGTGGAGCCGGCGGTGGGAGCGCAGCGCCTGTGCGCGTATATGCAGGTGGCGCTCATCCAGCTGGTCGATGCACTGGACCATGCGGACGATCGGTCGATCACGCAACTGGGCGTGCTGCCGGACGCAGAGCGTCAGCACGTACTGGGCTTCAACCCAGCACGGATGCCGGCCGTGCCCCAGCTCACCATCGCGGCGATGGTCGAGCAACACGCCGCCGGCACACCCGATGCGGTGGCCGTGGAGTGCGGGAGCGAGCAGGTCACGTATGCCGCGCTCAACGCACAGGCCAATGCGCTTGCCCGGCACCTGATCGCACTGGGCGTGGAGCCGGACATGCGTGTGGCGATCTGCGTGCAGCGCAGTCCCGCGTTGTTGGTGGGCTTGCTGGCGATCCTCAAGGCCGGCGCGGCCTATGTGCCGCTGGACCCGGGCTACCCCTCGCAACGGTTGCGCTATCTGCTGCAGGACAGTGCCCCGCAGGCGGTGCTGGTCCACGCAGCCACGCACGATGCGCTAGGTGCCGAGGTGCTGAGCGGGCTGGCGTTGCCGGTGATCGATATCGGCAGTCTCGCCACAACCGATCATGCGACAACCAATCCGGTGGTGGCCGAACTCACGCCCGCCCATCTGGCGTATGTGATCTATACCTCCGGCTCCACGGGCGAGCCGAAGGGCGTGATGGTCGAGCACCGGCAGCTGGCGCAGCTGATCGCCTGGCATTGCACCAGCTTCGGGGTGCAGGCAGGCGTGCGGACCTCCAGCGTGGCGGGTCTGAGCTTCGATGCGGCGGCGTGGGAGATTTGGCCGACCCTGTGTGCCGGAGGATGTCTGCTGATGCCCGACGGCGAGGCTGCCGGCGATATGGAAGGGGTGCTGCAGTGGTGGCAAGCCCAGGAGCTGGATGTCAGCTTCCTGCCGACGCCGATGGCCGAGCATGCCTTCGCAAGCAAGCGGATGCCGAAGCAGTTGAAGCATCTGTTGGTCGGTGGCGATCGCTTGCGACAGGTGCCCGCGGGGCTGCCGTTTGCGGTGCACAACAATTATGGTCCCACCGAGACCACGGTGGTGGCCACCAGCGGCGAGGTCATGCCCGAGGTGCTGTCCCCCTCGATCGGCGCGCCGCTGCCGCACTTGCGCGCCTATGTGCTGGATGCACAGCGCCAGCTGCTGCCGCAGGGCGTGGTGGGCGAGTTGTATCTTGGCGGTGCCGGCGTGGCGCGCGGCTACCTGGGCCGCGAGGCGTTGACGGCCGAGCGCTTCCTGGCCGATCCGTTCCATCCGGGCGAGCGGATGTATCGCACTGGGGATCTGTGCCGGTGGTCGGCCGACGGCCGCCTGCACTATGTGGGACGCAACGATGCCCAGGTGAAGATCCGCGGCCGGCGCATCGAGCTGGGCGAGATCGAAGCGCATCTGCAGGCGCATCCGCAGGTGCGCGAGGCGGTGGTGCTGGTGCGCGACGATGTGCCGGGTGATCAGCAACTGGTGGCTTACCTCATCGCGCAGGAGCATCAGTCGGTGCCAACGGCCGAGGACTTGCGTGCGCAACTGCAGCGCAGCCTGGCCGACTACATGGTGCCGAGCGCCTTCGTCCTGCTGCAGACCTGGCCGCTGACGCGCAACGGCAAGCTGGATCGCAAGGCGCTACCGGCACCGCAGACGGACGACTACGCGCATCAGCGCTATGAAGCGCCGCAAGGAGCCGTGGAGCAGACCCTGGCCGAGATCTGGCAAGCGGTGCTTGGCGTGGAACGCGTGGGGCGACACGACAACTTCTTCCAGTTGGGCGGGCACTCGCTGTTGGCGGTGACCTTGATCGAGCGCATGCGTCGGCAAGGCCTCGTTGCCGATGTACGGGTGCTGTTCGGGCAACCGACGCTGGCCGCCTTGGCGGCGGCGCTGGGAACTGATCAGGCCATCGAGGTGCCAGCCAACCGGATCCCGCCGGGCTGTCGGCACATCACGCCCGAGCTGCTGCCCTTGGTCGAGCTGCCGCAGGACGCGATCGACCGGATCGTGGCCAGCGTGCCCGGCGGCGTGGCCAACGTGCAGGACATCTATCCATTGGCGCCGCTGCAGGAGGGTGTGCTGTACCACCACTTGGCCGCTCGACAGGGTGACCCTTATCTGCAGTCCGTGCAGTATTCGTTCGATTCGCGCGAACGTCTGGACCACTTTGCACAGGCACTGCAACAGGTCATCGATCGCCATGACGTCTTGCGTACCAGCGTGGTGTGGGAGGGGCTGGATGCGCCGGTACAGGTGGTGTGGCGGCAGGCTCCACTGAGCGTTGTGCCTTTCCAACCCGAGCTGGCCGATGTCGATGCTATCTCGCAGTTGCAGTCGCACCTGGATCCGGTGCGTTATCGCCTGGATCTGTCGATCGCTCCGCTGCTGCAGCTGCACTGCGTCCACGATGCGGCGTGCGATGCTTGGGAGGCGGTCCTGCTGATCCATCACCTGGTCTACGATGCGGCGACGTTGCATGTGCTGCATGCAGAGCTGCATGCGTGTATGTCGGGCCACGGCGATCGGCTGGAACCATCGGTTCCGTACCGCAACTACGTGGCACAGGCACGTCTGGATGGCCCTCAGGCAGAGCGGGAGGCGTTCTTCCGCCAGTCGCTGGGAGACTTCGAGGTGCCCAGCCTGCCTTATGGCCTGCAGGACATCCATGGCGACGGCCGGCCTGCCGGGCAGGCGGTACATACGCTGGAGGTCGAGCTCTGCGGCCGGTTGCGTACCTGTGCCGCCGCGTTGGGGGTGACACCCTCCAGTCTGTATCACCTGGCCTGGGCGCAGGTGCTGGGCCAACTGTCGGCGAGCGAGGATGTGGTGTTCGGCACCGTGCTGTTGGGGCGCATGCATGCCGGGCTGGGGGCGGACCGCGCGATCGGCATGTTCGTCAATACCTTGCCCGTGCGCGTTCGGATGGGGAGGCAGACAGTGCGCGAGGCCGTGAATGCCGTGCATGCACAACTCAGCGACCTGCTCTCGCACGAGCATGCGGCCTTGAGCGAGGTGCAACGCTGCAGTGGCGTGACGCCGCCTTCGCCGTTATTCACCGCGCTGCTCAACTATCGCTCACAACAGCATGGGGGGGCGGAGCGGTCTGCGGCGTGGCCTGGCATCGAGATGCAGACGACGTTGCGGAGCAATCACTACCCGGTGGTGCTGGAAGTGGAGGAAACCGATGCGGGCGTCCAGCTGGTCGGGCATCTGCCAGCAGGGTTCGATGCAGCGAGCCTGTGCATCTACATGCAGGTTGCGCTGACGCAGCTGGTGGAGGCGTTGGCCCGCCCGGACGAGTGCCCGCTCCACGCCGTTTCCATCCTGCAGGATGCAGAGCGTCGGCAGCTCCTGCAGGACTTCAACGCAACCACGCGTGCGTATCCAAAAACGCAGACCATCCACGCGCTGTTCGAGCAGCACGCTGTGGCGCAACCGGATGCCATCGCCGTCCGTGATGGCTTGCAGCACTACAGCTATGCCAGCCTCAATCGTTGCGCCAACCAGCTGGCGCATTATCTGATCGGCAGCGGGGTTCAGCCGGGCGATCACGTCGCAATCGCCTTGCCACGTTCGTTCGAACTGATTGTCGCCCAGTTGGCGATCAGCAAGTGCGCTGCGGCGTATCTGCCGTTGGATATTCAGGCGCCGCCAGGGCGGTTGCACGCGATGGTGGAGGATAGCGGGGCGCGTTGGGTGGTCACCGACCGTGATCAGCAGCTGCCTGCTGGTATCGCACGCCTCGATCTGGACAGCCTCGGCCTGGCCACGATGGGCGAGCACAATCCCGCGCTCCTTCAGACCAGCCACGACGTCGCTTACCTGATGTATACCTCCGGTTCTACCGGAGTACCCAAGGGCGTCCGCGTCCCACATCGCGCGATCGTGCGGTTGGTCTGCAACAACGGCTATGCCGAGTTCGCCGCGTCCGATCGGGTGGCCTTCGCCGCCAATCCTGCGTTCGACGCCAGCACGCTCGAGGTCTGGGCGCCGCTGCTCAATGGTGGCTGCGTCGTCGTGGTCGAACAGGACGTGCTGCTGGCGCCGGAGCGCCTGCTACTGCACCTGCAGGAAGAACAGGTCACGGTGCTGTGGCTGACGGCGGGCTTGTTCCACCAGTACGCGTCGACCTTGTTGCCGGCTTTTGCCCAGTTGCGCTACCTGATCGTCGGTGGCGATGTGCTCGATCCCGCTGTGGTGGCGCGAGTGCTTCAGCACGCGGCGCCGCAGGTCTTTCTCAACGGCTACGGTCCGACCGAAACTACCACCTTCGCAACCACCCACCGGATCACCCAGGCGCCGACGTCCGGCATTCCGATCGGGAAGCCGATCGGTAACACGCAGGCATATGTCCTGGATGTGCATCGACGTCCGGTGCCGCTCGGTGTCGTGGGCGAGCTGTACATCGGTGGCGATGGTGTCGCATTGGGGTATTTGAATCGTCCCGGCTTGACCGCCGAGCGCTTTGTCCCGGACCCCTTCAGTGCAGACGCCAACGCCCGGCTGTATCGCACTGGCGACCTGGTGCGGTGGCAGGCCGATGGCACGCTCTTGTTCGCCGGCCGCGACGACGGACAGGTGAAGATCCGTGGCTTCCGCGTCGAGCTCGGGGAAATCGAAACGGCGTTGCGGACCTGTCCAGGCATCCGCGCCGCTGCGGTCATCCAGCGCGAGGATGCATCCGGATCCCGGCAGTTGGTGGCCTACTACTGCGTCGATGCGTCGCTGACCGGCGACATCGACGCTGCCGTATTGCGCCGTCATCTGCAGACGCAGTTGATGGACTATATGTTGCCGGCCGCGTATGTCGCCTTGCCGCAGTTGCCGCTCACCGCCAACGGCAAGCTGGATCGCAGGGCCTTGCCGGCACCGGAGCTGGATGCTCATGCGCACCAGCAATACGCGGCGCCGCAAGGCGAGCGTGAGCGGGCGTTGGCCGAGGTCTGGCAATCGGTGCTCGGGGTGGAACGGGTAGGGCGTCACGACAACTTCTTCCAGCTTGGCGGCCACTCGCTGCTGGCGGTGACGCTGGTAGAGCGGCTGCGCCAGCAGGGCATTGCGACGGATGTCAGGACGTTGTTCGAACGCCCCGACCTCGCCAGCCTGGCAAGTGCGGTCGGCCAGGTGCAGCAGAGCGATGTGCCGCCCAACCGGATTGCGCCGGGATGTGCACGCATTACGCCGTCCCTGTTGCCGTTGCTGGAACTGTCGCAGGAGGCGATCGATACGCTGGTTGCGACGGTGCCCGGTGGCGCACCGAACGTCCAGGATATCTATCCGCTGACACCGTTGCAGGAAGGCGTGCTCTACCACCACCTGGCCGCGCGCCAGGGCGATCCCTATCTGCTGCAGACACGGTTCGCCTTCGACGACGACGAGCGCCTGCGGACATTCGTCGACCTGCTGCGGCACGTGGTGGATCGCCATGACATTCTGCGTACCAGCGTCGTCTGGGAGGGCGTCTTGGCGCCCGTGCAGATCGTATGGCGGCATGCGCCGCTGATATGCGAGCAGGTTGCGGTGGATGCGACCGGGGGCGATGTCCTGACCCAGCTGCAAACCCGCTTCGATTCGCGTCGCTATCGCCTCGATCTGGGGCAGGCTCCCTTGTTGCGCCTGTTTCACGCGCGGGATCCGCATAACGGGCGCATCGTGGTCTTGCTGCTATTCCATCACCTTGCCCTGGACCATACCGCGCTGGCGGTGGTGCAGCAGGAGATGCAGGCGTTGGCGGAGGCCGCCGACGCGCGGCTGCCCACCCCGGTGCCGTACCGCAACTATGTGGTGCAGGCCTTGCGCGGCAAGACGGCCGCCGAGCACGAGGCCTATTTCCGGCAATGCCTGGGAGACCTCGACGTGCCGACGCTGGCCTTCAGTGGTCACGACGGTTCCGTTTCGGACGAGCCGCCGCAGCAGAGCGATGGCGTGCTGGACGCCGCGCTCGCGTTGCGGCTGCGGCAGCAGGCGCGGCGACTTCAGTTGAGCGTCGCAAGCCTGTACCACCTGGCCTGGGGAATGGTGCTTGGTGCCGGGGTGGGGCGCGAGGACATCGTCTTCGGTACGGTGCTATTGGGGCGCATGCAGGGAAGCGCCCACGCCGATCGTGCACTGGGGATGTTCATCAATACCTTGCCGATCCGCCTGCGGCTCGATGTTCCGGCTGTGGCCGCGGCGCGCCGCACGCAAGTCGCATTGAGTGCATTGATGGCCCATGAGCATGCCGCGCTGTCGCTGGCGCAGCGCTGCAGTGGCGTCGCCGCCTCGCTGCCGCTGTTCAATGCCTTGCTCAATTATCGGCATAGCGCGACCTCAACCGAGGTATCTGCCACGTCCGACGTCTGGGAGGGAATGCAGGCGCTCGGTAGCAGCGAGCGCACGCACTATCCTTTGTTGTTGAACGTGGACGACCTGGGCGAGCAGTTCGCGTTGAGTGTGCAGGCCGGCGCGCACATTGGTGCCGAGCGGGTCCGCAGGTTCATGCAGGTCGCGCTGGAACGGCTAGTCGACGCGCTTGAGCACGGGTCGAACATCCCGGTGCGCCAGCTCTGTGTGTTGCCTGACGATGAGCGCCGTCAGGTGCTGGGGAACTTCAATGCCAGCGCGCGCGCATATCCCTCTGCCCAGACCGTCCACTCGCTGGTCGAGCAGCAGGCGGCTCGCACACCGGAGGCGCTGGCAGTGATCGACGGTCGCCAACGCTGCGATTATGCCGAGCTCAATCGCAGGGCGAACCAGCTCGCGCACCATCTGATCGGAGCGGGCGTCAGGCCCGGCGACCATGTCGCGATCTGTCTACCGCGCTCGTTGGAGCTGGTGGTCGCGCAGCTGGCCATCAGCAAGTGTGCGGCCGCCTATCTGCCGCTCGATGCGCAAGCACCGCCCGAGCGATTTCAGCGGATGCTCGACGACAGCGCCGCGCGTTGCGTGATCACCCGCAGCGAACAGCCGCTGGCAGTGGCCATCGCACGGCTGGACCTGGATCATTGCGATCTGCGCGCGGCACCGACCCATGATCCCCGGCTGCCGCAATCCAGCGAATCTGCTGCCTACCTGATGTATACCTCCGGCTCGACCGGGCTCCCCAAGGGCGTACGCATCCCACATCGGGCGATAAGCCGGCTGGTCTGCAACAATGGGTACGCGCAGTTCTTGCCCAGCGATCGGGTCGCGTTTGCCGCCAATCCTGCCTTCGACGCCAGCACCCTGGAGGTCTGGGCACCGCTGCTCAACGGTGGCTGCGTGGTGGTGATCGCACAAGAGAGCGTGCTGTCGCCGCGGCGTCTGCGCGATCGCTTGCAGCAAGAGGCGGTCAGCGTGCTGTGGCTGACGGCCGGGTTGTTCCACCATGCGGCAGCTGAGCTGTTGCCGGTCTTCCCGCAGTTGCGCTATTTGATCGTCGGCGGCGACGTCCTCGACCCGGCCGTGGTCGCGCAGGTACTGGCTGAAGGCGCGCCACAGGTCTTGCTCAACGGCTATGGGCCGACCGAGAGCACCACCTTTGCGACCACGCATCGCATTACCGAGGTCAGCGGTCCCATTCCGATTGGCCGTCCTGTCGGCAATACCCAGACATATGTGCTGGATGCGCATGGCCTGCCGCTACCGATCGGTGTTGCAGGAGAATTGTTCATTGGCGGCGACGGCCTTGCGCTGGGGTATGTGAATCAGCCGTCGCTCACCGCCGAACGCTTTGTGCCCGATCCATTCAGTGGCAAGCCCGGTGCGCGCTTGTATCGCACCGGCGATCTGGTGCGTTGGCGGCACGACGGCGTGCTGGAGTATCTGGGACGCAACGATGGCCAGGTCAAGGTCCGCGGCTTCCGGGTCGAGCTGGGGGAAATCGAGTCTGCGCTGCGGCAGTATCCGGCGATCGCAAGCGCTGCGGTCGTGCAACGCGAAGACGCGCCCGCTGCCAAGCAACTGGTGGCCTACTACTGCGTCGATGAGGTTGCCGCTGGAGATGTCGACGCACGGGCGCTGCGCGCGCATCTACGCGCTTGCCTGCCGGACTACATGCTTCCGGCGGCATATGTGAGGTTGCCGCAGTTGCCGCTGACCGCCAACGGCAAGCTCGATCGTCAGGCCTTGCCGATGCCCGGGCGCGCAGACCACGCCGTGGATGGCGATGTGCCACCGCAAGGCGAACTGGAACGTTTGCTGGCAGGGCTCTGGAGCAAGCTGCTGGGGGTCGAGCGGATCGGACGCTACGACGATTTCCATGCGCTGGGAGGCCACTCGCTGGCGCTGGTGCGCTTGGGTAGCCTGCTGGAGCGGGCCGGTAGATCGGTGCCGCTGTCCACACTGAGCCTGCATCCCACGCTGGCAGCCATGGCCGAGGCGATCGCACGCGAACGCCAGCAATCGTCGCCGGCGGACGTGGTGACGGTGCGCAGCGCCAGCGATCGGCGCCCGCTGTTCCTGGTGCACGATTTCACCGGGCTGGACCTGTATTTCGCACCCCTGGCAACGCATATCGCCGCCGACGTGCCGATCCATGGACTGACCGCCGTTGCGCTGGACGCCCCGCAACTCCAGACCGTGCAGGAACTGGCCACGCGCCTGCTGGAGAATCTGCGCAAGGTGCAAGCGCACGGTCCGTACCGTGTTGCCGGCTGGTCGTTCGGTGGTCTGCTGGCCTATGAGATCGCCACGCAGCTGATCGCCAACGACGAGATCGTCGAATTCGTCGGCCTGATCGATACCTATCACCCGGCGCATCTGGACCTCGGGCCCGAATACGCCGATCCGCTGCTGGCGGTGCGCAGGCTGCTGTTGCGCAACTGCCTGTCCGCGTTGCCGCAGGACGCTCGCCATGCGTCGGCGGTGGCCAATCTGCAGGCACTCGCTGCGCAGGTGCATCAGTGGGAAGCGCCTGCGCTATTGCAGTTGTGTCGATCGCGGAAGTGGTTGCCACCGCAGTGGTCCGGCCAGGACGACGTCACCATCCTGCGTGCGCTGGCGCGGCAGGCGGCGCATGGCCACGCGCACAGACACTATGTGCCGATACCCATCAACGCCTCGGTGCATCTGTTTGCGGCCACCGAGTTGCTGCCGCAGCAACCTGTCAGCGATCCGCTACCGGGTTGGCAGGCGCTGCTCGCCCCGCATGCCTTGGGTTGCGAAAGGGTAGCTGGCAATCACCACACGATGCTGCAAGCCCCGCACGTCGCCGCGCTGGGCGCCGCCGTCAGCCAGCGGCTGGCAGTGGCCGAAAAGGCGCCGCCGCGCAGGCAGCCACGCCACGAACCGCTGGTTCGCCTGCAGGTGGATGCGGGCGCGCGAGCGCCGCTGGTCTGCGTGCCAGGTGCGGGCGACAACGTCACTGGCTTCATCGGTTTGGCCGCGGCGCTGGACGACGGCTGGCCGGTCTACGGACTGCAGCCGCGTGGGCTGGAGAGCGGGCAGGTTCCGTATGGCAGTGTCGAGGTGGCCGCACGCGCGTACGTGGAAGCCCTGGCGCAGACAGCGCAGCGACCAATCCATCTGCTCGGCCACTCGTTCGGCGGCTGGATCGCCTTCGAGATGGCAAGGCAGCTGGAGGCGAGGGGCCGGGCGGTCGCCTCGCTGACCCTGCTCGATTGCGAAGTGCCTGGCGGCGATGGCGTGGTCGGTCGGCCCCATACCGCAACCGGTGTCTTCGAGCATCTGATCCAATCGCTGGAGTTGGCCGGTGGGGCCTCCTTGGGTATCGACATCGACGCGTTCCGGCTGCTGGACAACACGGCGCAACTGCAGGCGGTGCATGCCGGGATGGTACGCACCGGCCTGCTGCCACGGCGTGCGCCCAGCGAGGCGATCCGCGGCATGGTGCAGGTCTTCGGTAGCGCGTTGCGTACCTGCTACCGACCGACCTGGCGGTACCCGGGCACCTTGCACCTGGCGGTGGCCGACGACCCGCGACACGATGCGATGCGAAATCGCCTCGAGCACGATGCGCAGGCAGCCGGTTGGCGGGCGCTCGCGACCGACGTGCAGGTGTGGCACGCCCCGGGCGATCACTTCACGATGCTGCGAACGCCGCATGTCCGGGCCTTGGCGGGCTGGTGGACGCAGACCGTGGTGCAGGACACCGATACTCGGCATAGCCTCGAAGTGCAGGCCTGATGGACGCCCAGGAGCCGCGTGCGGGCTGCGCTGAGCGCCTACCGCCGCGGCTCCGCAGTGGCTATGACGGCGCCTGGCGGTGGGACGCATGGAACCGGGAGCGATCGCAGCAGCGGCGTCCTTGCTGCCGGATCGCTGCGCCTGCAGCCTTGCGAGGCTGCCAGACGTGGCAAAGCTCACCACCGCTGCACGGATCACCAGAGCCGGTAGGTGATCACGGTCTGTGCATCCACCCATGCAAAGCCAATCGTGCACAGCTCTCCTGCGGGCAATTGCGGGCACAGCGTCTCGCACAGCCGGAGCTGCAGGCGGCCCGCGGCTGGCTGCACCTGTACCAATTGCGCGGCGGAGAAATCGAAGTAGCGGCCAACGGCGGCAAAACTGGCCTTGAACAGGCTTTCCTTGGCCGAGAACACCAGGGTCAGCAAGGCATCGCGTGTCCATCGGCTCGATGTCTGCACTGCGTGCAGCAGCTCCAGCTCGACTGAATTCACCACCGCACCGAGCAAGGCATCGCGTGCTTCCGGGCTCACCAGATGTTCCAGGTCGATGCCGATGCCACGTCTGCTCTGCGCCGGTACCACGGCAGCGGCGGCCAATCGTTCGGTGTGGCTGATGCTGCCGATGATGCCTGGTGGCCACAGCGGTTCGCGGGCGCCGCCGGTGCCGACCTGCACAGCGATGGCAGGATCGATCAATGCCTGTTGCCGCATCGCTTGGCGAGCCGCCAGCCGGCCGAAGAAATACTCTGCCTGACGCTTGCGCACGCTACGGGCAATGGCCGCAGGGCAGGCAATGCCCGCTTGCGTGAATGCCTCGATGGCGAAGTCGTCGCGGCCGAAGGCGAGCACCTGCACCGATAACGCGGTTCCGTCCGGCCAGGGCAGGGTGTAGTGCCAGTGTTGGTGCAGGCCGGGCAGGGAGGCGGCGAGCGCGCTGTCCATCGGGGGCGGCTGCCTGCTCAGCACGGTTGGGTCGTGCTGGCTGCCGCGACACCGACCCCGGTCTGCTCATTCGGCACTGCGGTCGCCATCGATGCGGAAAGCCATTGTCGGTCGTTGCGCTGAAGGATGTGCCCGCGGCGGGGATCGCACCCGCATATTAAGTGAACGGCGTGCCTGCACACTACCGCTGTGTCGTTGTGGCCGGCGGGTACAGCGACACAACGATATCGCGCCGGCAACTGGCAGATAATCAGCGCTTGTCTCCTGGCTGGAAGCGACGATGCCGCTGCGTCCCGACGATTTGTTCGATGTACGTGCATTGCTGACCGACGACGAGCGGGCGGTGCAGGATGCGGTGGCGCGCTTCACCGACGAGCGCGTGCTGCCGGCGATCGGCGCTGCCTTCGATGCGGGGCGCTTCCCACACGAATGGGTGCCGGAACTGGCCGGATTGGGGCTGCTCGGTGCCAGCCTGCCGGTCAGCGACGGCGGTGCGGGCTTGGGTGCAGTGGCTTACGGACTGATCTGCCAGGAGCTGGAGCGCGGCGACAGCGGCCTGCGCAGCTTTGTCAGCGTGCAGTCTTCGCTGTGCATGTATCCCATCCACGCCTATGGCAGCGATGCGCAGCGGCAGCGCTGGTTGCCGGAGATGGCGGCCGGCCGGGTGATTGGCTGTTTCGGCCTGAGCGAGGCACAAGGCGGCTCGGACCCGGCGGCGATGACCACGCGCGCGGTGCGCGACGGCGATGGCTGGCGCTTGAACGGCGCCAAGATGTGGATCACCAACGGCAGCATCGCCGCGCTGGCGATCATCTGGGCGCAGACCGACGATGGCGTGTGCGGCTTTCTGGTGGAAACCGACAGCCCCGGCTTCAGCGCGCAGGACATCGCGCACAAGATGAGTCTGCGCGCCTCGGTCACCTCGGCCTTGTTCCTGGACAACGTGTTCGTGCCCGGGCAGATGCGTCTGCCGAACGCGGCCGGGCTGAAGGCGCCCTTGGGATGCCTGAGCCAGGCACGCTACGGCATCGCCTGGGGCGCGATCGGCGCGGCGGCGGCCTGCCTGCGCGAGGCACTGGCCTACGCCGGCGAGCGCATCCTGTTCGGGCGGCCGCTGGCTGCCACGCAGAGCGCGCAGATCAAGCTGGCGGAAATGGCGCGGCGGATCTGCACCGCGCAGCTGCTGGCGCTGCAGCTCGGTCGCCTGAAAGAGGCTGGTACGCTGCGGCCAGAGCAGATCTCGCTGGCGAAATGGAATAATTGCCGCATGGCGCTGGACGTGGCGCGCGAGTGCCGCGACCTGCTCGGCGCGGCCGGCATCACCACCGAGCATGTGGCGATCCGGCATGCCCTGAACCTGGAATCGGTGATCACCTATGAAGGCACCGAAACCGTGCATCAGCTGGTGGTGGGGCGTGCGCTGACCGGACTCAATGCGTTTTGACGAGGAGCAGGTGTTGATCGGCAAGGATGTGATGACGCGCGTACCGGGCGTGGTCCGGGCGCTGTGGGTGATGTGGGGACTGGCCGCCCTGGCGACTGCGCCGGCGCTGGCGAACGAGGCGCCGACCATGGCGCCTGCGCCGGCCTGGGTGGTGGCCGATGCCGTGCCCGACAGCGTGCCTGGCGCAGGCGGGCTGCGCTATGAGCTGGTCTCCGACCAGATCGATCTGACCGGGCGCGCCGCGCGTGCCTATCGACGGTTGAGCTATACCGTGCTGCGCGCCAAGAGCCTAGACGAGGCCGGGCAGATTTCGATCGACTACCAGCCGCAGTACCAGACGCTGGCGCTCAACAGCCTGGAGGTCTGGCGCGATGGCAAACGCATCGACATGCGCAACCGCGCGCATTACGCCAGGTTGCGTCGCGAAAGCGGGTTGGAAGACGGCCTGATCGACGGCGCGCTGACCGTGTCGATCACCCTGCCGGATCTGCGCGTCGGCGACCGGGTGGACTATGGCGTGACCATCACCGGCAGCAATCCGGTGTTCGGTAAGGGTTATCACGACGTGTTCGATGCGCGCTACGGCGTGCCGCTGGGCGAGCGCCGGGTCCGGCTGCGCTACCCGTCCGGCCTGGCGCTGCAGTGGCGGATCGGCGCGCCGGGTTTCAGCCGCAGCGTCGACAGCGCCGATGGCATCACCACGTTGAGCATCGCCGCGAGCCGCATCGCGGCCATGCAGCCGGAAAAGGATGCCCCCGACGATGTGGACCCGTACGGCCTGATCGAAGTGTCCACCGCCGGCAATTGGGCCGCCGTGGCGGACTGGGCGGCGCAGCTGTATCCGGATGCCTTCAAGGACCGGCAGGTGGCGGCCGGCATGGTGCAGAGCCTGCAGTTGCGTCGCGACGACCCGCAGGGCGCGTTGCTGCGCGCGGTGGCTTTCGTGCAGGGCGAGATCCGCTACGTCGGCCTGGACATGGGCGAGAACTCGCACGCCCCGCATGCGCCGGAAGTGACCTTGCGCAACCGCTACGGCGACTGCAAGGACAAGGCCACGCTGTTGATCGCGCTGCTGCAGCTGGCCGGCATCCGGGCCGAGCCGGTGCTGGTCAGCAGCGACAGGGGAAGCGCGCTGGACAAGCGCCTGCCCAGCCCGTACGCATTCGATCATGTGGTGGTGCGTGCGCACCTGCCGCAGGGCGAGGTGTGGGTGGACGCCACCCGCGACCGCGAGGACGGCCCGCTGGCGCAGCGCCGGCCGCTGCCGTTCGTGCGTGGATTGCCGGTACTGGCCGGGCAGGACGCGCTGGTCGCGGTGCCCTCGCCAATGCCGGCGTTGCCGCAGGTCGAGGTGAACGAAGACATCGTGATCTCGCTGCGCACGCCGCAGCGGGTGGCGACCTTCAGCGTGGACACCATTTACCGGCAGGGGCGTGGCGAGCGCGTTGCAGCGAGCTTCGAGAACGACGGCGCGGAGACGATCGGCGCGCACTATCTGGAATTCATGCAGCAGTACTACACCGCGCTGACCCAGGTGGAGGCGCCGACCATCGACGCGACCGATCCGTTGAACGTGCGCACGCGCGAGCGCTACCGCCTGCAATGGCCGGCAGAGGAGGGCGACAAGCTCGGGTTTGCGTTGTTCCAGCTGAGCGACTGGATGGACAGCTTGCCCAGGCAGGCGCGCACCAGTCCCCTGGCGCTGGGCGGCCCGCGGCTGGCGCGGCAGACCGTACGCGTGCAGGTGGACCCGCCGGTGCAGCTGAAGGCGGACACCCAGACCGTCTCCAACCCCTGGTTCCGCTTCACGCGCACGATCTCCCAGCGCGATGGCCGCATCGTCATCGTCGGCCAATGGCAGCGCTTCAGCGACCGCATTCCCGCCGATGGCGTGACGCGTGCGGCAGCCGACATGGAGCGCGCGCGCGTTGGTGTACTTCGATCACGACCTCGAGCCACAGCGCAGCAGGCAGTCAACCGACTGGCGCGCGCTGGGCTTTCCGCTGGCCGCGTTGCTGGCGCTGCTGGTGGCGGTGCTCGCCTGTCTGGCCTGGTGGCGCCGCGGTGGACTGGGCGGGATGCTGTTCGACCCGCACGCGACGGTGCAGCGCATGCCGCAGCAGGACAGCCTGCGCCGTGGCGCCTGGGTGGTGTTCGCACTGACCACGCTGGTGTCGGCATGGCTGTGGTTGCAGGCGCTGCCGTGGTGGCTGCAGGTTGCCGGTGCCATCGCCGTGGCGGCGCTGCTGGCGCTGGGCTGCGTGTTGCTCATGTATGTGCTGCGCTGGATGGGCAGTGCAGCGCAGGTGCAACGCCTGCTGCCGGCGATGGCGGGCAGCGTGCTGCCCTGGCTGGTCTGCGTGTTCGCCGCAGTGGTGGCGTCGCAGGGCCGGGTGGCGTTGTTGCAGACCGGGGCAAGCGATCCGGCCGGCATGGCGCAGGTGGCGATGGGCATCCTGCTGTTGCTGCTGGGCGGGCTGTGGTGGTCGGTGTGCGCGGTGCAGGCCATTGCCGGCGCCACCGGCTGCGCGCGGTCGCGCGCCTTCGGCGCCTGGGCCTTGGCGCTGTCGCTGCTGGGTGTGGTGAGCGCGGTGCTGGGGGTGCCGGTGGCCATCGTCGCGATGGGGTAGGGGCGGGCGAGAGATCCACGCCGCCCGTACTTCGGTCCGGCCGCGCTGGCCGCCGGCCGCTGCCGCGGCGCACAGGGCTTTGCAAAGGCGCACGGGGCTGTGACACTGCCAGCCCCCTCGTCGCTGCCGCGGAGCCAGCTTGATGTCGACCGTGCGTCCCCCGTTGACCGTCCATGGCATGTCCAGTTCCGGCAACTGCTACAAGGTGCGCCTGCTGCTGGAACAACTGGGCAGCCGCTATCACTGGGTCGAGGTCGACAGCGTGGCCGGGCAGACCCGCACGCCCGAGTACCTGGCCATCAATCCCAACGGCAAGGTGCCGATGGTGGAGCGCGACGATGGCCGCGTGCTGACCGAATCCAATGCGATCCTGTTCTGGCTGGCCGAGGGCACCCCGTACCTGCCGACCGACGCATGGCAACGCGCGCAGGCGCTGAGCTGGATGTTCTTCGAGCAATACAGCCATGAGCCGTACGTGGCGGTGGCGCGTTTCATCAGCCTGTGGACCGCGCCCGATGCGGCGCGTCGCGCCGAGCTGCCGCAGCTGCGCGTGCGCGGCGAGCAGGCATTGGCGGTGATGGAGCAGCACCTGCAGCAGCAGGCCTGGTTCACTGGCGGCGACTATGGCATTGCCGATATCGCGCTGTTTGCCTACACCCATTGCGCCGAAGACGGCGGCTTCGACCTGGGACGCTGGCCGGCGATCGGCGCCTGGCTGCACCGCGTGCGTGCGCTGCCCGGATTCGTGCCGATGCCGGCACCCGTCCCGGTGACAGCATGAGCGGCGTGCGCCACCGGTCTGCTACGGTCGTGCCCCGGTCGTACCTGCATGGTCGCTCCCCGGCGCCAAGCCGCGCGCGGCGCTCGGATCGGGTTGCAGACGCCGCAGCCGCAGCGCGATGGGGCGTTGCCGGCAGCACCGCGTTCTGCTGCGGGGAGCGCTGACGATGTGCGGATTGGCAGGATTGCTGATGGCCTCGCCGCGGCTGCATGGCGAACAGCTCGAGGCATTGGTGCGGCCGATGGGCGCGGCGCTGCGCCATCGCGGCCCCGACGATGCCGGCAGCTGGTGCGATGCGCAGGCTGGCGTGGCCCTGGCGCATCAGCGCCTGAGCATTCTGGACCTGTCGCCGCTGGGCCATCAGCCGATGCGCTCGGCCGATGGCCGCTACGTGCTGGCCTATAACGGCGAGGTCTACAACTTCGCGCAGCTGCGTGGCGCGCTGGCCGCGCTGGGGCATCGCTTCCGCGGGCATTCCGATACCGAAGTGCTGCTGGCGGCGGTGGTGGAGTGGGGCCTGGACGACACCCTGACCCGCTGCAACGGCATGTTCGCGCTCGCATTGTGGGATGAGCGCGACAACTGCCTGTTCCTGGCGCGCGACCGCGTCGGCAAGAAGCCGCTGTACTACGGCTGGGCCGGCGACACGCTGGTGTTCGGCTCCGAACTCAAGGCGCTGTGGCAGCACTCGGACTTCGACAACGGGGTCGATCGCGATGCGCTGACCCTGCTGCTGCGGCTGGGCTACATCCCGGCGCCGGCCTGCATCCACGAGCGCACCTTCAAGCTGATGCCCGGCCGGGTGCTGCGCCTGGATGCGCAGACCGTTGCCGCCGGTGCGGACGCGCATCGGCCCGATCAGGCGCAGCAGCCGTTCTGGAATGCGCGCGAGGCGATGCAGCGCGCGCTGGCAACGCCGTTCACCGGCACCGATGCGCAGGCCGAAGAGCAACTGGACAGCGTGCTGCGCGATGCGGTGGCGCTACGCATGGTGGCCGATGTGCCGGTGGGCGTGTTCCTGTCCGGCGGGACCGATTCATCCATCGTCACCGCGATGATGCAGGCGCAGAGCGCGCAGCCGGTGCACAGCTTCAGTATCGGTTTTGAAGGCTCGCACCACGACGAGGCGCCGCTGGCGCGCGAAGTGGCCACGCATCTGCGCACCGACCACACCGAGCTGTACGTCAGCGGCGCCGACGCGCTGGCGGTGGTGCCGGGCCTGCCGGACATGTTCGACGAGCCGTTCGCCGATGCCTCGCAGGTGCCCACGGCGCTGGTGGCGCGGCTGGCACGCGGTGGAGTGACGGTGGCGCTGTCCGGCGATGGCGGCGACGAATTGTTCTTCGGCTATGGCCGTTACCAGCGCGCGCTGCGTAACTGGCGCATGCATGGGCTGGTGCCCGGCCCGCTGCGTCGGCTGATGGCGCTGGCAGCGCGCAGCACTGGCGAATCCTCGCGTACCGGTGGGCTGGCTGCGTTGGTGGCCGAAGCCGGCGCACGCGGCATCGGCGACATCTACCGCAACCGTATCTCGCGCTGGCGCGATCCGGCCGCGGTGGTGCTGGGCGCCACCGAGCCCGAAAGCTTCTACAGCCTGGCCGACCCGCTGCATGGGTCGGGGACGCCGGCCGACGCCATGATGCTGGCCGATTTCGCCGCGTATCTGCCCGACGATCTGCTGTGCAAGGTGGATCGCACCACCATGGCAGTGGGGCTGGAGGCGCGTGCGCCGCTGCTGGACTGGCGCGTGGCCGAATTCGCCTGGTCGCTGCCGTTATCGCTGAAGTACCGCGACGGGGTCAGCAAGTACCTGCTCAAGCGCGTGCTGTGCCGGTATCTGCCCGACCCGATGGTCTACCGCGGCAAGCGCGGCTTCGGCGCGCCGGTCAGCGCGTGGCTGCGCGGCGATCTGCATGGCTGGGCCGATGATCTGCTGGCGCATGGCACGCTGCAGCGCGAGGGCGTGTTTGCCGCCGATACCGTGGCCGGCTTGTGGCGCGAGTTCAACGGCGGCGAACGCAAATGGCATACGCACCTGTGGACGGTGCTGATGTTCCAGGCCTGGCAGGCGCACTGGCGGCAACAACGCGCAGCCATCACGCGCTGATCGGGGTTGCGGCGACGCGCAGTGGTCAGGTGCTGAAGATGGCGCTGCGGTGCGCGGAGTGGTGCTGTTGCATGTAGCTTCGGCTCGGACATCGGACCGGGAAGGGTTCAGTGCTGCATGCAGCTGCGGCGCCGCAGACGGAGCCGGGCGCCGTTTCACCAGCCCTGAGCATGCTGCTGGGTAGGGTGGGGCCCTGTTTCCACGGAGCGTACCCATGAGCAAGCTCACCATCGCCGTGCTGGTCGGCAGCCTGCGTGCAGAGTCCTACAACCGCCAGCTGGCGCGCGCGCTGGCGCATCTTGCTGCCGACAAGGCCGTGTTCGAGTATGTGGAGATCGGCGATATCCCGCTGTACAACCAGGACCGCGACGGCGACTTCCCGGCCGAAGGCACGCGCCTGAAGCAACAGATCCGCGCCGCGGACGCAGTGCTGTTCGTGACCCCCGAATACAACCGCTCGATCCCCGGCGTGCTCAAGAACGCCATCGACACCGGCTCGCGGCCGTATGGCGACAGTGCATTTGCCGGCAAGCCGGCGGCGGTGGTCGGCATCTCGGTCGGTGCGATCGGCACCGCAACCGCGCAGCAACACCTGCGCAACGTGCTGGCGTATCTGAACATGCACGTGCTCGGCCAGCCCGAGGTGTTTTTGCACTACAAGGACGGCCTGTTCGGCCCGGACGACACCGTTGCCAATGCCGACAGCCGCAAGTTCCTGCAGGGCTTCGTCGACGCCTTCCTGGGCCTGGTTCAGCACCTGAAGCGGTGAGTTGATCACAGCCTGCGGCGCCCGCGCGGCGCGCGCCGCAGGCCCCGACCAAGGCGCGCAAACCCAGGCAGGGCAGGGGTCGCGGCCGGTGCGACCGGGTCGGCGTAGAAGAGTGCTGCACCGGCTGTCCACCAGTTATCCACAGAGTTGTGCATGGTCGCCGGCGTCGCCGATGACTATGCTTCCTGCCCTCGTGTCCCCTGCGTCAGGTCTGTTTGTCCATGTCCGCTCGTCCTGGTTTCCGTTCCAAGCGCAATCGCGATCGCGACGACGACGATTACGATCGTCCCGAGCCGCGTCTTGATCAGCTGCGCGTGCCGCCGCATTCGGTCGAGGCCGAGCAGGCCGTGCTCGGCGGGCTGATGCTGGCACCGGACGCGTTCGACCGCGTCAACGACCAACTGACCGAAAACGACTTCTATCGCCGCGACCACCGGTTGATCTACCGCGCGATCCGCGAATTGAATGAGAAGGATCGCCCGTTCGATGCCGTGACCCTGGGCGAATGGTTCGAATCGCAGGGCAAGCTGGAGCAGGTGGGCGATGGCGCCTACCTGATCGAGCTGGCCAGCACCACGCCGTCGGCAGCCAACATCGCCGCGTATGCGGAAATCGTGCGCGACAAGGCGGTGCTGCGGCAGTTGATCGAAGTGGGCACCACGATCGTCAACGATGGCTTCCAGCCTGAGGGCCGCGACAGCGTCGAGTTGCTGTCCTCGGCCGAAAAAGCCGTGTTCAAGATCGCCGAAGCCGGCGCGCGCGGGCGTACCGATTTCGTGGCGATGCCCGGCGCCTTGAAGGACGCGTTCGAAGAGCTGCGCAACCGCTTCGAAAATGGCGGCAACATCACCGGCCTGCCAACCGGTTACAGCGATTTCGATGCGATGACGGCCGGCCTGCAGCCGACCGACCTGATCATCCTGGCCGCGCGTCCGGCCATGGGCAAGACCACCTTCGCGCTCAACATTGCCGAATACGCCGCGATCAAGTCCAAGAAGGGCGTGGCGGTGTTTTCGATGGAAATGTCGGCCTCGCAGCTGGCGATGCGCCTGATCTCCTCCAACGGCCGCATCAATGCGCAGCGCCTGCGTACCGGTGCGCTGGAAGACGAGGATTGGGCGCGCGTGACCGGCGCGATCAAGATGCTGAAAGAAACCAAGATCTTCATCGACGACACCCCGGGCGTGTCGCCGGAAGTGCTGCGCTCCAAGTGCCGCCGGCTCAAGCGCGAACACGACCTGGGCCTGATCGTCATCGACTACCTGCAGCTGATGTCGGTACCGGGAAACAGCGAGAACCGCGCGACCGAAATTTCGGAGATCTCGCGTAGTCTCAAGGGCCTGGCCAAGGAGCTCAACGTGCCGGTGATTGCGCTGTCGCAGCTCAACCGCTCGCTGGAAACCCGTACCGACAAGCGCCCGGTGATGGCCGACCTGCGCGAATCCGGCGCAATCGAGCAGGACGCGGACATGATCGTGTTCATCTACCGCGACGATTACTACAACAAGGAAAATTCCCCGGACAAGGGCCTGGCCGAGATCATCATCGGCAAGCACCGCGGCGGCCCGACCGGCTCGTGCAAGCTCAAGTTCTTCGGCGAATACACCCGCTTCGACAATCTGTCGCACGATTCGGTGGGCAGTTTCGAGTAGTCGGCAGGTCGTAGTCGGCAGGTGATGCAGTCGCTCAGATAACGATCGCGCTCGCCGCTACGCAGGGGGCGCCGGCTTTGCGAGGGTATGGTGCGGATGTGTCAGGTGCGGAATGTGCGATCTGCGGCTTGGCCGCGTGGTGCTTGCCCGCCCACCATCGCAGGACACGCTGCAAGTACGTCCATGTAAGCTCCGTGGCGGCATCCATGCCGCCAAGGGTCCCGCGACGGTGGGCGGGCAAGCACCAGTCGAGATGGTCGGTGTGCAGGGCTTTGAATAAGCAGGCAGCCACGCGCTGTCCTTGCTCTTCAACAGCAACCAGCCAACTGTCTAGTGCGGTGCTCTCACCGATCCGCATGGAAGGGTTAACGGCGTGTCCCGCCAGCGCTGAGGGCGCCGCGCACTCGGCCGGGGCTGGGCGTTTGCCGCAGGGCCCTTGCCGCAGCACAAACGCCCGCCGCCGCATCGCGCCATCGTTGCATCTGCTGGCTTATGCTGCGCAACCTTGCCGCCGCTGCCGAGTCCGCATGTCCTACGCCATCGTCTGGTTCCGTCGCGATCTGCGCCTGGAAGACAATCCGGCCCTGCGTGCCGCACTCGATGCCGGGCACCATCCGATCCCGCTCTACATCGATGCGCCGCACGAAGAAGGCGAGTGGACACCGGGCGCGGCCTCGCGCAGCTGGCGGCATCGCTCGCTGGCGGCGCTGGATGCGGGCTTGCGCGCGCTAGGCAGCGGTCTGGTGATTCGCGCTGGCAACAGCGCGCAGGTGCTCGATGAGGTGATCGCGCAAACCGGCGCGGTGGCGGTGTACTGGAATCGCAAGTACGAACCGGCCACCCAGCCGCGCGATGCACAGATCAAACGCAGCCTGCGCGAGCGCGGCATCGAGGCGCAGAGCTGCAATGCGGCGCTGCTGTTCGAACCCTGGCAGCTGAGCACCCAGCAGGGCGGGCCGTACAAGGTCTTCACTCCATTCTGGCGCAACGCGCTGACCCAGTTGCAGTTGCCCGACCCGGTGCCTGCGCCGCGCAGCCTGCCGCCGCTGCCGGGCAAGCTCAAGGGCGAGGCGCTGGACACCCTTGGGCTGGTGCCGACGCTGAGCTGGGACCAGGGTTTCTGGGAGCACTGGCAGCCGGGTGAGGCCGGTGCGCACGAGATGCTGGACATCTTCATCGATGGCGCGCTCTCCGGCTACCTCGAAAATCGCGACCGTCCCGATCGTGTCGGCACCTCGCAACTGTCGCCGCACCTGCATTTCGGCGAGATCGCGCCGTGGCGGATCGCCGCTGCGTTGAATGAGCAGCGCAATGCGCGCAACGGTGCGCAGATCGATGGCTACATCCGGCAGCTGGGCTGGCGCGATTTCGCCTATCACCTGTTGCATCACTTCCCGGACACCACCAACCACAATCTCAATCCGCGCTTCGAAGGCTTCGACTGGGCCAAGGCCGATCCGGTGACATTGCAGGCCTGGCAACGCGGGCGCACCGGCATTCCCATCGTCGATGCCGGCATGCGCCAGCTGTGGCATACCGGCTGGATGCACAACCGCGTGCGCATGATCGTGGCAAGCCTGTTGTGCAAGCATCTGCGCGTGCACTGGGTCGAAGGTGCGCGCTGGTTCTGGGACACGCTGGTGGATGCGGACCTGGCCAACAACACCATGGGGTGGCAATGGGTGGCTGGTACCGGCGCCGATGCCGCGCCGTATTTTCGCGTATTCAATCCGGTGACACAGGCGGAAAAATTCGACCCGCAAGCGGCCTACATCACGCGCTGGGTGCCCGAGCTCGGCAAGTTGCCGGTGAAGGAGCGTTTTGCGCCGTGGCAGCATCCCTTGTCGCTGGCACGCCTGGCGCCGGAGTATCCGCGCTCCCCCATCATCGGGCTGGCCGAGGGGCGCGATGCGGCGCTGGCAGCGTATGCAAGAACACGCGGGTAGCGCATCCACGCCGCGTGCGGTGCCGCGCGAAAGCACGCAGAGGTTTGCTGCCCTGCTTCTTTTGCAGGATCGCTGCGGGCACGCTTGCTGCCGATCGGCGTTTCGATCCATATCGCCGAAAACGTTTTCCTGAATGGTGAGCCTGCCGCGCGCCTCCAGCGCGTGCCTTCATCATGCGCCAGTCGCGTGGCGCTGTTTATCCTCGCCGACACGATTGAGTGCCGGACGATCCGGCGATAGGAGAACACCATGTCCTCAGCAGCCACCAAGAGTCTTTCCGTTGCGCTGGCCAGCGCCATCGCGTTGTCCGCCTGCGCTACCGGCGGTTCGTACGTGCAGCGCGACCAGTACGGCGAGCAGACCCAACAGCAGAATCGCACCGGGCGCAACGCGCTGATCGGTACCGCCATCGGTGTGGCTGCCGGCCTGCTCACTGGCGACAGCGCCACCGAGCGTCGTCAGCACGCGATGATCGGCGCCGGCATCGGTGCGCTGAGCGGTGCGGCCGTGGGCCAGTACCAGGATCGCCAGGAACGCGCGCTGCGCGAGCGCACCGCCAACACCGGCATCGACGTGCAGCGCCAGGGCGACAACATCACCTTGAACCTACCGGACGGCATCACCTTCGACTTCGGCAAGTCTGCGTTGAAGCCGCAGTTCTATAGCGCACTCAACGGCGTTGCCTCGACGCTGCGCGAATACAACCAGACCATGGTGGAAGTGGTGGGCCACACCGACAGCGTGGGCAGCGATGCGGTGAACCAGCGTCTGTCCGAAGAACGCGCCGGTGCCGTGGCGCAGTACCTGACCGCGCAGGGCGTGCAGCGCGAGCGCATGGAAACCATGGGCGCCGGCAAGCGCTACCCGATCGCCGACAACAGCACCGATGCCGGACGTGCGCAGAACCGTCGTGTCGAAATCCGCCTGATTCCATTGCGCGCAGAAGGCGCTGCCAGCAATACCGGTATGCGTTGAGCAACTGGTAACCATGCACGGCACGGTGAGTGGCTCGCTAGCCCTGCAGCAGTCATGAAACAGGCCGCGAAAGCGGCCTGTTTCATGGTGTCGGCTGGAGTCTGCAAAGCGCAACGCGCTATTTGCTGGCTTCAGTTCTTCGTCTATGCGCACCATCATCCGCCCTTCGGGCACCTTCTCCTCCATGAAGGAGGGCACTGTCCCGGTGGGAGAAGGATGTCTTGAGCGCGTCGTCTCGGTCCGGCTTACGCAGTCACGTGTTCCAGAATGCGCTTGCCTTCCGCACGCTCGGCTTCCAGTTCGACTTCCACCTCTGCTTCGCTGTAGGCCTTTTGCGCAGCCAGCCGGGCAGGGCACTGCGCCATCATGTAGTCGGCGTCGAAGTTCATGCGCGTCACCAGGAAGTCCACGAAGGCGCGCACCTTGGGCGAGACCAGTCGCCCGCCGGCAAACACGGCATTGAAATCCACTTCCGGCCCGGTCCAACCCGCCAGCACACGGCGCACCAGGCCCGATTGCACGAACGGCTTGGCCATCACGTCGCCGGTCAGCAACAGGCCTTCGCCACTCAGCACCGCGCCGTTGAGCGCGGCCGGATCGTTGGCCACCATCAGTGGATTGACCGGGAAATCGCGCACGTCGCTGCCATCGCTGAGCGACCAGAAAAAGCGGTTGTTGTGCACGTTGCGGTTCTTGCGTAGCGCCAGCGTGCGGTGGAATTGCAACTCGTCCGGATGCAACGGCTCGCCATAGCGTTCGATATACGACGGGCTGGCAAACACCTGCGTGCGCAGGCTGCCGAGTTTGCGTGCGACCAGGTTGGAGTCGGGCAGGGCACCGACGCGCAGCGCCAGATCGGCTTCGCCACCGATCAGGTCCAGCTTCTCGTTGCCCAGATGCATGTCCAGCTGAATTTCCGGGTATTGCGTATGGAATTCGCCCAGCAACGGCGCGATCCAGGTGATGCCCAGCGAATACGGCACAGTGAAACGCAACCAGCCGCGTGGACCGGATTGCAATTGTCCCACCGCGCTTTCGGCTTCTTCCAGCTCGCGGGCGATGCGCTGGCAATGTTCGTGGTAGACCGAGCCGGCTTCGGTCAGCCCGATGCGGCGCGTGGTTCGATGCAGCAGGCGCGCGCCCAGGCGCGTTTCCAGCTCCTGCACCTTGCGACTGACGGTGGTCTTGGGCAGGCCAAGTGCGTTGGCTGCGGCGATGAAACTGCCTTGTTCGACCACCTTGACGAAGATCAGGGTGTCGTTGAGATCGTGTGTCATGGGACTGCCTTCCGGGGGTCAGGAGGGATTAGACCGCTTACGGGACGATTATTCCCCTAAATCCGGACTAATCAAGTGCTGCTTTGAGGCCTAGCTTATGCAGCATCCCTTCCATCCAGGAGCACGGCCATGTGGTTGTGCGATGTTTTCGGTTTGTCCTCTCCCTCGCGCAGCGCCATTGAAAGCGCCTTCGATCCGGTGCTTTCTCCGGTAAAAAGCCAGCGCGCCAGCGTTTCGCGCAGCTTTGCCGCCTCGCCGAAGCGGCAGGCCGGTGGTGCGCCAACGCAGCGGACTGGACTGAGTTCGCGTTGGGCGCAGCGCGGTATTGTCCCGATGTCGGGAACAAAAGTCCCATGAGCGGGATGGTCCGGTCCGAGACGGCCGTCATCGGCGGCGCTGGCGACGTGGGCACCGGCATCGTGGCCGCGCTGCTCGATGCCGGCATGCCGGTCGTGGCGATCGGACGCGACGCCGCCAAGCTGGCCGCCCTGCGTGCCCGGCATGGCGAGTCGGCGCTGCTGGACACCGTGCAGGGCTCGGTGGCCGACGACAGCTCCGCGCAGCGCCTGGCGGCCGAACTGGCGCAACGGCCGCGGCCGCTGGGCGCGGTGATCGCCAGCCTGGGTAGCCCGCCCAAGGCCGGCCGCCTGCTGGACCGGCCGGTGGCCGCGCTACGCCGCCGCCTGGAGCGCGACGTGCTGCCGCATCTGGCCGCCGCCCGCCATCTGCTGCCGCTGTTGGCCGAAGCCGATGGCGGCGGCCGTTATCTGCTGCTGGGCAGCCCGTGCGCGCTGCGTGCGTGGTCGGCGCACGGCGATCGCTCGGTGGCCGCGGCCGCCACCCGCATGCTGGCCCAGGTGCTGCACGAGGAAGCCAAGCCACTGGGCGTTCGCGTGCACCTGCTGTCGGTCGAGCAGCCGGTGAGCACGCCGGGCCGTACCAAGGGCGCGTGTCCGGAATGGATTCGCGCCGTGGATGTCGGTCGCGCCGCCGTTTCCCTGATCGCCGGGCCCGGCCAGCCCGGACAACCCATCGTGACCGTCAGCCGTCGTCCGCATGCCGCCCCGTCGGCGGACCGGCTGGCCGGTCTGCATTTGCCTATCACCACCCGAGAGATCTCCCCATGACCCCGAACGCCACCCCGTTCCGTTTTCCCGTGCGCCCGGTCCTGACCGCCGCTGTCCTGGCGGCCGTGCTCGCCGCGTGCGGCGGCGGTGCCGCGCAGACCGGCGCACCACCGCCGCCCAGCGTCAGCGTCGCCCCGGTGCTGATGAAGGAGATCAGCCAGTGGGACGAATTCAGCGGCCGCATCGAGCCGGTGGAAAGCGTCGAGCTGCGCCCGCGCGTGTCCGGCTACATCGACAAGGTCAACTACACCGAAGGCGCGGAAGTGAAGAAGGGCGATGTGCTCTTCAGCATCGACGACCGCAGCTACCGCGCCGACTTCGCGCGTGCCAATGCCGCGCTGGTGCGCGCGCGCACCCAGGCCACCCTGGCCAGGAGCGAGGCGGCCCGCGCGCGCAAGCTCTCCGAGCAACAGGCCATTTCCACCGAGATCTGGGAGCAGCGCCGCGCCGCCGCCGATCAGGCCGATGCCGACCTGCTGGCCGCGCAGGCCGCGGTGGACACCGCCAGGCTCAACCTGGACTGGAGCCGCGTGCGCGCTCCCATCGACGGCCGCGCCGGGCGTGCGATGGTCACCGCCGGCAACCTGGTGACCGCAGGCGATAGCGCCAGCGTGCTGACCACCCTGGTATCGCTGGACAAGGTGTTCGTGTACTTCGATGCCGATGAAGGCACCTTCCTGCGCTATTCGCAGATGGCGCGCAGCGGCGAGCGCCCGGACGAGCGCGGCGGCCAGTTGCCGGTGCGGATCGGCCTGGTCGGCGAGCAGGGGTTTCCGCACACCGGGCGGGTGGACTTCCTGGACAACCAGGTGACCCGCAGCACCGGCACCATCCGCGTGCGTGCCGTGCTCGACAACGCGCAGCGGCAGTTCACGCCGGGCCTGTATGCGCACGTGCAGTTGCTGGGCAGCGGCCAGTTCAAGGCCATGCTGGTCGACGAAAAGGCCGTGCTGACCGACCAGAACCGCAAGTACGTGTACGTGGTGGACAAGGATGGCAAGGCGCAGCGCCGCGACGTGGAGCTCGGCCGCAGCGCCGATGGTTTGCGCATCGTGCGTAGCGGCCTGGCCGCCGGCGACCGCGTGGTGATCGACGGCGTGCAGAAGATCTTCATGCCCGGCATGCCGGTCGATGCCAAGACCGTGGCCATGGCCGCGGCTCCAGACAAGCGCACCGCCTCGAACTGATCCATCGCTGCATCGCGCTTTGGACCGCCGGCCTGGTGACCAGGCCGGTCCGGGGCCGCTGTGCCGCGCCGCCACCCGGCGGCACCCTCTTTCAGGACCACCCCCATGGACTTTTCCCGTTTTTTCATCGACCGGCCGATCTTTGCCGCGGTGCTGTCGATCATCATCTTCGCGGCCGGCCTGATCGCCATGCCGCTGCTGCCGATCAGCGAATACCCGGAAGTGGTACCGCCGAGCGTGCAGGTGCGCGCGGTGTATCCGGGCGCCAATCCCAAGGTCATCGCCGAGACCGTTGCCACGCCGCTTGAGGAAGCCATCAACGGCGTGGAAAACATGATGTACATGAAGTCGGTGGCCGGCTCCGATGGCGTGCTGGTGGTCACCGTGACCTTCAAGCCCGGCACCGATCCGGACCAGGCCCAGGTGCAGGTGCAGAACCGCGTCAGCCAGGCGCAGGCGCGCCTGCCCGAGGACGTGCGGCGCCAGGGCGTGACCACTCAGAAGCAGTCGCCCACGCTGACCATGGTGGTCAACCTGACCTCGCCCAAGGGCAAGTACGACTCGCTGTACCTGAGCAACTACGCCACCTTGAAGATCAAGGACGAGCTGTCGCGCCTGTCCGGCGTGGGCCAGGTGCAGATCTTCGGCGCCAGCGACTACGCCATGCGCATCTGGCTGGATCCCAACAAGGTGGCCGCGCGCGGACTCACTGCCAGCGACGTGGTCGCGGCGATCCGCGAGCAGAACGTGCAGGTCTCCGCCGGCCAGCTCGGCGCCGAACCCATGCCCAACAAGAGCGACTTCCTGCTCCCGATCAACGCGCAGGGCCGGCTGACCACCGAAGAAGAGTTCGGCAACATCGTCATCCGTAGCGGCAACAGCGGCGAGATCGTGCATCTGAGCGACGTGGCACGGCTGGAGCTGGGCGCGGGCAACTACACCTTGCGTTCGCAGCTGGACAACAAGAACGCGGTGGGCATGGGCGTGTTCCAGTCGCCCGGCGCCAACGCGATCGAGCTATCGGACGCGGTGCGCGCCAAGATGGCCGAACTGGAGAAGCAGTTCCCGCAGGACGTGGCCTGGTCGGCGGCCTACGACCCCACCGTGTTCGTGCGCGACTCCATCAGCGCGGTGGTGCATACCCTGCTGGAAGCGGTGCTGCTGGTGGTGCTGGTGGTGATCCTGTTCCTGCAGACCTGGCGCGCGTCGATCATTCCGTTGCTGGCAGTGCCGGTGTCGGTGGTCGGTACGTTTGCCGCGCTGTACCTGCTGGGCTTTTCGATCAATACGCTGAGCCTGTTCGGGCTGGTGCTGGCGATCGGCATCGTGGTCGACGACGCGATCGTGGTGGTGGAGAACGTCGAGCGCAACATCGAAGAAGGCCTGGGCCCGTTGGCGGCCGCGCACCAGGCGATGCGCGAGGTGTCCGGGCCGATCATCGCCATCGCCCTGGTGCTGTGCGCGGTGTTCGTGCCGATGGCGTTCCTGTCGGGCGTGACCGGCCAGTTCTACAAGCAGTTCGCGGTGACCATCGCCATTTCCACGGTGATTTCGGCCATCAACTCGCTGACCCTGTCGCCGGCGCTGGCGGCCATGCTGCTCAAGGCGCACGACGCACCCAAGGACGGCCCGTCGCGGTTGATCGACCGGTTGTTCGGCTGGCTGTTCCGTCCGTTCAATCGTTTCTTCAACACCAGCTCGCACAAGTACCAGGGTGCGGTGTCGCGTGCGTTGGGCAAGCGTGGTGCGGTGTTCGTGGTGTATCTGCTGCTGCTGGTCGGCACCGGCGTCATGTTCAAGGTGGTGCCGGGCGGCTTCATCCCGACCCAGGACAAGCTGTACCTGATCGCCGGCGCCAAGCTGCCCGAAGGCGCTTCGCTGGAGCGTACCGATGCGGTAATCCGCCAGATCAGCCAGATCGCGCTGCAGACCGAAGGCGTGGACCATGCCATTGCGTTCCCGGGCCTGAATCCGCTGCAGTTCACCAACACGCCCAATACCGGCACGGTGTTCCTCACCCTCAAGCCGTTCGGCGAGCGCAAGCGCAGCGCCGAGCAGATCAACGCGGAGATCAACGCACGCATCAGTCAGATCCAGCAGGGCTTCGCCTTCGCCTTCATGCCGCCGCCGATCCTCGGCCTGGGCCAGGGTTCGGGCTATAGCCTGTACATCCAGGACCGCGCCGGGCTGGGCTACGGCCCGCTGCAGCAGGCGGTGACGGCGATGTCCGGTGCGATCTCGCAAACGCCCGGCATGCAGTTCCCGATCGGCACCTACCAGGCCAACGTGCCGCAGCTCGATGCCAAGGTCGACCGCGACAAGGCCAAGGCGCAGGGCGTGCCGTTGACCAACGTGTTCGATACGTTGCAGACCTATCTGGGCTCGGCCTATATCAACGACTTCAATCGCTTCGGCCGCACCTACCAGGTGATCGCCCAGGCCGATGGACAGTTCCGCGACAGCGTCGAAGACATCGCCAACCTGCGCACCCGCAATGCCAATGGCCAGATGGTGCCGATCGGCAGCATGGTCACGCTGGGCCAGAGCTACGGCCCGGACCCGGTGATCCGCTACAACGGCTACCCGGCCGCCGACCTGATCGGTGAAGCGGATCCGCGCGTGCTCTCCTCCACCGAGGCGATGCAGAAGCTGTCCAGCATGGCGCCGCAGGTACTGCCCAACGGCATGAACATCGAATGGACCGACCTGAGCTATCAGCAGTCCACGCAAGGCAACTCGGCGTTGATCGTGTTCCCGATGGCGGTGCTGCTGGCGTTCCTGGTGCTGGCCGCGTTGTATGAGAGCTGGACGCTGCCGCTGGCGGTGATCCTGATCGTGCCGATGACCTTGCTGTCTGCGTTGTTCGGCGTGTGGCTCACCAATGGCGACAACAACGTGTTCGTGCAGGTGGGTCTGGTGGTGTTGATGGGCCTGGCATGCAAGAACGCGATCCTGATCGTGGAGTTCGCCCGCGAACTGGAAATGCACGGCAAGAGCATCGTTGAAGCGGCACTGGAAGCCTGCCGCCTGCGCCTGCGCCCCATCGTGATGACCTCCATCGCCTTCATCGCCGGCACCGTGCCGCTGCTGTTCGGCCATGGCGCCGGCGCCGAAGTACGCTCGGTCACCGGTATCACGGTGTTCGCCGGCATGCTGGGCGTGACCCTGTTCGGCCTGTTCCTGACGCCTGTGTTCTATGTGGCGCTGCGTAAGTGGGTGACCCGTCGCGGGCCCGCGACACCGCCGGCAGTTGCGCACGATCACGCCCACGTCAACGCCTGAGCGCGCATTACTTCCCCCAACATACATTCGAAGGATTTACACATGAGCAATACCAAGATCGCACTGGTCACCGGCGCCACTCGCGGCATCGGCCTGGAAACCGTTCGTCAACTCGCACAGGCCGGCGTGCACACGCTGCTGGCCGGCCGCAAGCGCGACGACGCGGTGGCCGCCGCGCTCAAGCTGCAGGCCGAAGGCCTGCCGGTGGAAGCGATTCAACTGGACGTCAACGACGACATCAGCATCGCCGCGGCGGTCGGCACGGTGAAGGAGCGTCACGGCCACCTGGATATCCTGGTCAACAACGCCGGCATCATGGTCGAAGACATCCAGCGCAAGCCGTCCGAGCAAAGCCTGGATGCGTGGAAGCGCACCTTCGACACCAACCTGTTCGCGGTGGTCGGCGTGACCAAGGCGTTCCTGCCGCTGCTGCGTCGCTCGCTGGCCGGGCGCGTGGTCAACGTCTCCAGCATCCTCGGTTCGCTCACCCTGCACAGCCAGCCCGGTTCGCCGATCTACGACTTCAAGGTGCCGGCCTACAACGCCTCCAAGAGCGCCTTGAACAGCTGGACCGTGCATCTGGCCTACGAACTGCGCGACACCTCGATCAAGGTCAACACCGTGCATCCGGGCTACGTCAAGACCGACATGAATGGTGGCGGCGGCGAGATCGAGGTGGAGCAGGGCGCCCACAGCAGCGTGCAGATGGCGCTGCTGGATGCTCACGGCCCCACTGGCAGCTACACCCACCTGGGAGAGACCTTGCCATGGTAAGGACATTGCTCGGCACGGCACTGGCCGCGCTGGTGCTTGGCGGTTGCGCGGTGGGGCCGGATTACCGGCCCGACCCGCCCGCCTCGGTCACGCTGCAGGGCGCGCAGGACGCGTCCTTCAGCACCGAATCGCCGGTCGGCAACTGGTGGTCGCAATTCGACGACCCGGTGCTGGAACAGCTGGTGCGCGATGCGCTGTTCGCCAATCACGATCTGCGCATTGCGGTGTCGCGGGTCAAGCAGGCGCGCGCGGTGTTCGTCGAGCGTCGCCTGGACCAGGCGCCGCACATCACCGCACAAGGCAGCTTCGATCGTCGCGAACAGCAGCAGGTGATCGCCGGCAATCAGCGCTTCCTCACCGAGCAGACCACGCTGGGCCTGGATGCGGCCTGGGAGCTGGACCTGTTCGGCCGCCAGCGCCGTGCATCGGAAGCCGCACGCGCCGACCTGGACGCCGAGCAGGCCAACCTGCAGGACGTACAGGTCACCGTCGCGGCGGAGGTGGCGCGCAATTACTTCGAACTGCGCGGTACCCAGAAGCAGCTCGATGTCTCCAAGCGCACCCTGACCAATCTGCGCGACACCCAGAAGCTGACACAGACGCGTTGGGACTTGGGGGCCGGCAGCGAGCTGGATGTGCAGAGCAGCCTGGCGCGCCTGAAAGCCATCGAAGCGGATATTCCGTTGCTGGAAACCGCCGAGGCGCAGTACCGCCATCGTCTGGCCGTGTTGCTTGGCCAACAGCCCAATGCACTGGACGCCACCCTGGTCGCACGCAATATGCCGGCATTCGCGCGGCCATTGCCGCTGGGCGATACGGCCGGACTGCTGCGTCAGCGCCCGGACGTGCGTAGCGCCGAACGCCGGCTGGCGGCGGCCACCGCGCAGGTGGGCGTGGCCACGGCCGATCTGTTCCCGCGTATCAGCGTCAGCGGCTTTGTCGGCTTCCTGTCCGGCGATGCAGCGCGGCTGACCGAAGGCAATGCCAAGGCCTGGTCGATCACCCCGTCGATCAGCTGGGCGGCGTTCGATTTCGGCACCGTGCGGGCGCGCTTGCGTGCCAGCAAGGCGCAGGCCGAAGGTGCGCTGGCGCAGTATCAGCAGACCGTGCTGCTGGCGCTGGAAGACACCGAGAACGCCTTGACCGGCTACGGCCGCCAACAGACGCGCCTGGCCATCGTGGTCGAGCAGGCCAACGCCGCACGGCGTGCCGAACAGTTGGCACAGATCCGCTATCGCGAAGGTTCGGAGGACTTCCTGACCTTGCTGGATGCACAGCGCACCCAGCTGGCGGCCGACGATGCCCTGGCGCAGGCCGAGGCGGCAGTCAATGTCGGCGTGGTCGGGGTGTACAAGGCCCTGGGCGGCTGGAAGCAGGGCGAAGCACCTGCCGCACCGGTGGCGGTGGTCAAGCAGTGAACCAGGGACGGGGCGGCCGCTGGGTCGCCCTGTCGCTACAAACATAACGCGTCTTGCGTGATGTCACTGGACGAGCGAGCGGCGCCGCACTCAGTCGGCAACCCGCACGCTGTCGCGGCCACTGTTCTTGGCCAGATACAGCGCCGCATCGGCACGCGAAAACCAGTCCTGCCAGTGCGTCTCGCCGTCGTGCCGGGCTGCGCCCAGCGAGACGGTGATGCGCCCGCCGGGGCCGCGCAGCCCGTTGCGGATCACCTTGCGCAAACGCTCGGTGGCCGCTTCCAGTTCGGCCAGCGAACCGGCCCGCAGCAACACCACGAACTCTTCGCCGCCGAAGCGGAACACCTGGTGCGGCTCACGCACTTCGAAGCGCAGGATGGTGGCCAGATCCGACAGCGCTGCATCGCCGGCAGCATGCCCGTACAGATCGTTGACCTCCTTGAAATGGTCCAGGTCCAGGATGATCAGGCTGTTGAGCCGGTCCTGCGGCTGGCGCTGGTCGATCTGATGGGTGAGCGCACGTTCGAGCATGCGCCGGTTGGGCAGGCCGGTCAGCGCATCCAGCGAGGCCAGCTCTTCCAGATGCACGCGGTCGTCCTGCATGCGCAGCGAGAAGGAGTACCCCACCGCCAGCGTCACCAGCGTCACCACCACGGTCGACACGCCCTGGCCCGGGCTGACGATCAGCCCGGGCAGAAGCAGCAGCGCGGCCATCAGCGGCAGGCTCAGCAACACCGCCCGCTGCGGCCCGCACAGAAAATAATTGGTGGCCAGCACCGGGAACAACCATGGCAGGGCGCCATCGCCACCGGTCCAGCAAGCCACCAGGCAGCCTGCGACATTGATCGATGCCAGCCAGAGGCCGCCAGCGCCGGTGCGCTCGGCATTGCGCATCTTCCAGCCGCGCCAGATCGCCAGCATGCCGAGTGCGGCGGTGATCAGGCACGCCACGGCCTGGCCGGTGATGGCCAGGTACACCGCATAGAGGCAAAGCAACAGCGCGGTGATGGGCCCAAGCATCTTGACGATGCCAAGGCGGAAATCCCGCCGCAGGTGGAGGATCACATGGAAGGTTCTGTAGGAGTCGGCATCATTATCGGCCGGTCGCTGCGAAAGTTGAGCATGCAAGATGCCGCAGTAGCCGGTAGGAAAATGAAGCGTTGTCCGGCAAGACTTCGCACATCCTTGACGGCCTTGTCGCAACCGTAGTGGCTCTGTCGTTGGAGTCTGCCATGCCTACACGCGAAGAGCTCGATACACGCCTGGATGCGCTACAGGACGCCCTGCCGCAACTGTCCGCCGACGAGGACGCAGACTTCGACTACCTGGATTTCCAGGCGCGTGCCGAAGCGGTACTGCGTAGCGTCGGGCCTGACGACGCGGCATATGTGCGCACCCGCATCGACGGCATGCTGGCTGGCGCCGGCCTGATTCCGGGCGAGGACGGACAAGCCCAGCGTTGAGGCGCGTGCGCGTGCGTGGACAATCCGGCGCCTGTCGCCAGGCGTGACAGGCGCGGTAGCCGGGCATGCAGGATGCACGAAAGTTGTTTGGAGCGCGCACGTTTAGTGGTGCAATCGTTGACGGGGCGGTGCCCTGGTCGCTATGCGTGTTGACGCATAGAGCTGCCGACGCGGTCAGGGGTAATCCGCGTTGTGAAAGCGCTTGCCGGCCCACCCTGCGACTTCAAGATCCCTGCGTCGGCTCTGCACGTGGCGCCGCGGGCGCGCTGACCACCTGGTTGCGCCCGCCCTGTTTGGCCCGATACAGGGCCTCGTCTGCGCACCGCAGCAGTTGCGCCGCGCTACCGGCATGCTCGGGGAAACTCGCCGCGCCGAACGATGCGGTGACCTTCGGCAGCGACACGCCATCGGCCATCACCTGCAAGGCCGCGATGCCGGCACGCAATTTCTCGGCAATCCTGCCGGCGGTCGCCAGATCCACCTCCGGCAGAATGATCGTCAATTCTTCGCCGCCATAGCGGCAGCAGATATCTTCACCACGGGTCTGGGCCAGCAGCAGCTCGCCGATCGCCGCCAGCACGCGGTCGCCGCCGCCATGCCCATGCAGGTCGTTGAAGCGTTTGAAGTGGTCCACGTCCAGCATCAGCACCGATAGCGGCTGTACCCGGCGCGTGCAGCGCGCCAGTTCGTGATTGAGCGCATCTTCCAGGTAGCGGCGGTTGTACAGGCCGGTCAATGGGTCGCGGATCGATTGCTGGCGCAGCGTTTCGCGCAGGCGCAGGCTATGCAGCACCAGCGACAGTTGCTCCGCCGCCGCCTCGGCCACCGTCAGCGAGGCCAGGCCGCCCGGCGCGTCGCTGCGCAGCGCCAGCATGCCCAGTTGGGTGCCCTGTGCAGACAACGGGATGCAGACCGTGCTGGCGTGCGCCGCAACGGTGGCGCCGGCATGCCGGCACAGCATGCCCTGGCTGGCGTCTTCCACCACATGCGTGCGATCGCGGCGCAATGCCCAGCAGGTATCCGGTGCGATGCTGGCGTTGCCGTCGTCGGCCATCGCTCCCCAGGCCACGACCTGCTCGGCGCGGTCGCGTGATGCACGCAGCAGGTACACCGCGCCCGACGCGCCGGGAATCAGCGGTGCAATCGTGCGGGCGGTGATCTCCAGGGCCTCTTCGGCGTCGCGGCAGTTCTGCAGCAGCCCCGAATAGCGCGCCAGCGCTTCCAGTCCGGCCGAGGTGCGTTCGAGCGTGGCAAACGAATCGACCAGCCGCTCGCTGGCAAGGCTGGCCGCGTCCTCGGCACGCACGCGGCGTTGCAGTTCGCGCGCCAACAGGCGGTAGGCCAGCAGCATCACCAACAGCCCGCTGACGATACCGATCACCGTCATGCGCAACACCCACTGGGCGCTGACCGTCGTGGCCTCGGTACGCTTCACCAATGCATGGCGTTCCAGCTCGCTCATGGTCTGCACCTGTCGCCGCAACGCCGACGAGGTCTGGAACACGCCGCGTGCGATCGAGCTGCGCGCGCCCTCCAGGCCATGCGCCCGGTAGCTGTGCAACAGATCGTTGATCTGCATCAGCCGCTGGTCCACCAGGCGGCCAAGTGCGAGCGTGTTGCGCCGTTGCACCGGGCTGTCCTGCACCAGTGCTTCCAGCCGCACGATACGTTCGGGCAGGCGCCCGATGGCATCGGCATACACGCCCAGAAACGCCTCGTTGTCGGTCAGCACATAGCCGCGCACCGATGACTCGGCCGACAGCAGGCCGGCCTGGATTTCGTCGATACCGGCAAGCACCTCCTGCGTATGCGTCACCCAGCCGGCATTGGCCAGCGAACGCTGGGTGGTGAAGTAGCCGCCCACGCCGATCAGCACGAAGATGGCTCCCCCCAGCAGTAAGGCCCCGGCGGCACGGCGTTTGGCTTTCCTGGTCAGCATCTTGTTCCCCCGACACCGATGGTCTGGTTGAGGCCGATGCAAGTGGCGTGCCTCGAGGACCATCACGCGGCCGGTCAGGTGGCAGACGGGGCCGCGCTCGCCGCCATGCCGGTGCGGCGGTATGCTGGCCGCACTCCGTCGAGCCGCACACCCATTGGTCATTTTTCTTGGAAACTACCAGTTGACCTGCCACGCCGTGCAATGCAACGACGCGGCCATGTCCTGGAGCGCGGGCTGGCGTATCGACCAGATCGGCGTCAGCGGGGCCGGCGAGTTGGCTGGCGCCAGTTTGTCGCCAACCTTTCCCACCCATCGCAGCGCCATGGCCGCCGCTCGCGTTGCGGGCATGGTCACGCTGGAAGCGATGCACGCCGAAGCCCAGCGGTAACTCGAATACGTCTGAGCGCACGTCGCTGGCTGTCTGCCGTGCGCCTTGCCTGTTCGACGGCACAGGCTCTGCCAAACACCTTGTTGCAGCCCCCGCCGACGGTGGCTCGGCGGCCTTCAAGACGTCAGGCCGGGCAGGGCATGCTGATGCCGTTCGATGACGAGCGCTCCTGCGGGACGGGCATGGTCATGTTGGCATGCAGTTTGCTCTGATCAACCAGGACGCTGGGGAACGTCTTCGGAGCAGTGGAATGGATGAGCCCAACACGAGTGCCCTGGTTTTGCTGCAACAGGAAGCCACCGAGCTGCTCACCCTGTTCGACCAACTCCGTGGCGACAAACCAGCGCCACTTTCGCATGTGGGCCAACACCAGGTGTTGGCGACCGCCACCGACGATCCGACCACCTGCGTCAGTAGCTGACGCGCGGCGCGCTGTCGCCTGGCCCGCCCCGTCCAGGACGTTGCGCAGGTGTCGGCTCGGCCATGAAAAAGGCCGGGAATCCTCGGTGTCGAGAAATTCCCGGCCTTGGTCGGTCGTCTTAGGACCGTGGTGTGGTGGAGGTGGGCGGAATCGAACCGCCGTCCGGAAGCACTCCATCCCCGGCACTACATGCTTATCCCTCCGTTAGATCTCATTCTCAGGCAGCACGGCGGGCAAAGCGCACCTGAGAACCAGCCTGCTTGATCTGACCGGCAGCTGACAGGCAGCCACTACCGGCGGTTCCGTGATAATGACCCTACACTTACGAGCACGGGCACAAGTAAGTTCGGGGGTTCGCCTTAGGCGGCTGTAGAACTACAACTAAAGCCAATTAAGCGGCGATAGCGAAGTCCGAACCGTAGTTGTCGTCGTTGGCAACTAAAAGTTTGCTGCTGGATTAACGAGGAAAGCTGCCCCCTCGGCATGCGCCAAGCGACTTCGCGACCCCCGTCGAAACCAGTGCACCCCCGGGGAAAGCATCAAACGCTGACTCGGCTAGTGTAGGGATCGGCGCGCCCTGTCACAAGTGGTGCGACCTTCAGCGCTTACAGTGGCTTCAGTCCGTTCCAAACGGAAAAGTCTGTAAGCGAAGGAGCGAAGCAATGGCGACAGGCAAGCCCCCACGTTCACGGCCGGCGCGCGCGACAGCGGGCAAGACCAGCAAGCCCGTCTCCCGGCAGCGTGCCAAGGCACCGCAGGCGGATGCGGTGGAGGCCACCACCACCCGCGTGCAAGGCAAGGCACGCACGGTGATCTACATCCACGGCATCGGCAACAAGCCGCCGGCCGAGGTGCTGCGTTGCCAGTGGGACAAGGCCTTGTTCGGGCGGCCAATGGGCGAGCGCACGCGGATGGCCTACTGGGTCGATCGCGAACGCTATCCGGTGCCCGAGCCCGGAAGCTGCGATAGCCGCGATGTCGGGCCGGCGTTGAACCAGGGCGTGCAACGGGCGTTGAGCACGCTGGGTCTGGTGCCAGGCGCGCAAGACCTGCATCTGCTGGCCGACGCGTTGGCCAAGAACGCACAGGAACGCGCGGATCTGCACCGCCTGCTGGACGAACTGGAGGGCGCCAGCGCGCCGGGCAGCGTGCAGGCCAAGGGGCCGATCGATGCCATCAACCGGGTGCTGCTGCGGCTGATCTCCGCTGCGCTGCTGCAGGATGTGCATGACCTGTTCTTCGTGCCCGAACGTGCGGCGCTGATGCGCGAGAGCCTGGCGCAGCGGTTGCGTGCCGGTGGTGGGCCGTTCGTGGTGGTCGCGCACAGCCAGGGGTCGATGATCGCCTACGACGTGCTGCGGCAACTGCAGGCAGCGGAATGCGAGGTGGCGCTGTTCTTGAGCGTGGGGTCGCCACTGGGCTTGCCGCAGGTGCGCAGCATGTTCAAGCGCTGGACCGGCGCCCGCAAGTTGCCGTTTCCCGACTGCGTGCAGCGCTGGGTCAATGTGGCCGACATCCGCGACCCGATCGCGTTGGACCCCGATCTCAGTGACGACATCGGCAATGCCAAGGGGCGCTTCGAAAATCTGGCCGCTGCGCGCCTGAATCCGGATTGGCAGGACAACCCGCATTCGGGTTCGGGGTATCTGTCGATTCCGCAGGTGCGCGCGGCGGTGCGTCAGGCGGTTGGCGTCGGTTTCGATCAGCCGGTGTCCAACGCGGTGCTGATCAAGGATCTCAGCGAGCAGCTCGAAGCACATGGTGCGGAGTATCGGCATGAGGTGTTGATCGAGCTGGATCGGCGAGTGCTGGGCATCGACCCGGACGGCGTGCGCGCCCAGTTGCTGAGCCAGTTGCGGCAGGTCGCCGCGCACAGTACCGGGTTGAAGGGCGAGGCGCTGGACGAGGCGATCGAGCTGGAGGATGGCTTGCAGCGTTTCGTCTCCGCACGGCTGACGCGCTACGAGATCGAGTCGCTGCAGAGCCGTTACCGGGCACTAGGCTTTCGCCGGGTCTGGCGCGATGCCGGCAAGCGTGCGCTGATCCATGTCTCCGGCAATGTGCTGCACGCCGATGCGGCGCGCACCGCGTACCGCGCACGCGGCCAACAAATCGGCTGGGCAGTGCTGGACACCGGCATCGCGGCCAGCCATCCGCATTTCTACGTCAAGGGCCAGCGCGACAACGTGGTGGCGCAGTGGGATTGCACGCGGCGCGGCGCGCCCCGACAGCTCACGCGTGCCGATGGACAGGCGTTTGCCAGGCTCGATCGGCATGGGCACGGGACCCACATCGCCGGCATCATCGCCGGCCACTGCCATGCCTCGATTCCCGACGCGCAAGGCAATCCCGGCAGCCCGTTGGAATTTGTCGGCATGGCGCCGGACACCCGTCTGTATGGTTTCAAGGTGCTCGACGATGCCGGAAACGGCCGCGATTCGTGGATGATCAAGGCAGTGCAGCAGGTGGCCGCGATCAACGAACGCGCCGGCGAACTGGTGATTCACGGAGTCAATCTGAGCCTGGGCGGTTGCTTCGACCCGGAAAGCTACGGCTGCGGCTTCACGCCGCTGTGCAACGAATTACGCCGGCTCTGGCGGCAGGGCGTGCTGGTGGTGGTGGCAGCCGGCAACGAGGGGCTGACCTGGCTGTTGCAGAACGACGGCGGTGCGTATCCGGCCAATATGGATCTGTCGATCAGCGACCCGGGCAATCTCGAAGAGGCGATCGTGGTCGGCTCGGCGCACAAGAGCAGTCCGCACAATTACGGGGTGTCGTATTTCTCATCGCGCGGCCCCACCGCCGATGGTCGCAGCAAGCCCGACGTGGTGGCGCCGGGCGAAAAGATCGTCTCGGCCTACTACGACTTCGACCCGAAGGATCCTGCCAGCCTGATGGTGGAAATGAGCGGCACCAGCATGGCCGCACCGCACGTCTCCGGCGTGCTGGCCGGCTTTCTGTCGGCACGCCGCGAGTTCATCGGCTTCCCGGACCGGGTCAAGCAACTGATGCTCGACACCTGCACCGATCTAGAGCGCGACCGCTATGTGCAGGGCAGGGGAGTGCCGAATTTGATGAGAATGCTTGGAGCGACGTGAGGAATCGGGAATGGAGAATCGGGAATCGCAAGAGCTGGGTAGGCTCGCTGCGTCCACCTCGCGTTCGTTCAAGATGCGGACATTGCTGGATCATCGAGAAGCGCAGCGCTTCTACGATTCCCGATTCCCGATTCACGCATCGCGATTATGCCGCCGCATCACGCGCTGCTTGTCGCGCTGCCAGTCGCGGTCCTTGGCGGCGTCGCGCTTGTCGTGGTTCTGCTTGCCCTTGGCCAGGGCGATTTCCAGCTTGACCTTGTTGCTGCTCCAGTACAGCGCGGTGGGCACCAGGGTGTAGCCCTCGCGCTCGACCCGGGTGAGCACCTTGTCGATCTCGTTCCGGTGCAGCAGCAGCTTGCGGTCGCGGCGTTCCACCGGCACGGTGTGGGTGGAGGCCTGGATCAGCGGGGTGATCTGCGCGCCGATCAGGTAGATCTCGCCGGAGCGGACATACGCGTAGCCGTCGACGATGTTGGCGCGGCCGGCGCGGATCGCCTTGACCTCCCAGCCCTGCAGCGCCAGCCCGGCCTCGTAGCGTTCTTCCAGGTGGTATTCGTGGCGCGCACGCTTGTTCAACGCGATGGTTTTCGTGGCCTTCGCGCCGTTTGCTTTATCCTTGGATGGTTTCTTGCTCATGACGCCATTGTCGCCGATTCGGTGTCGTCAAACGATCTTCCGTCTTTCACAAGTTAGCGAATGCCTACCATCCGTCGTAGCGCCCTGGTCGAACACAGTGCCTCCCGCATGTTCGATCTGGTCAATGATGTCGCCGCCTATCCGCGCCGCTTCGGCTGGTGCGATGCCGCCCACGTGCTCGAGCAGGATCAGGCGCATATCGTGGCGCGGCTGGATCTGGGGCTGGGGACGTTCCGCACCTGGTTCACCACCGAGAACATCCTCGAACGCCCCGAGCGCATTGCGATGCACTTGCGCGACGGGCCATTCAAGCGCCTGGAAGGCCTGTGGGAATTCCAGGCGCTGGGCGAAAACGCCTGCAAGGTGAGCCTCACCCTGGAAGTAGAGACCAGCTCGCGCCTGCTGGGGCCGGCCCTGGCGCTGGGTTTCCAGGGCCTGGCCGACCGCATGGTCAACGACTTCGTGCGGGTCGCCGATCGCGGCGAGGTGTGAAGTGACGGTGCGGGTCGAGGTGGTGCTGGCCTGGCCGGACCGCTACAGCGCGGTGCAGCTCGCGTTGCCGGAGGGTGCCACGGTGGCCGAGGCGGTCGCAGCTTCAGGCTTGGCGGAGCAGCATCCGCCTGCAGCACTCGCCATCCATGGCCTGGTCACCCAGCCGACCCAGCTGGTGCGCGACGGCGACCGGGTGGAATTGCTCAGGCCGCTGCTGCTGGACCCGAAGGAGGCGCGCCGCCGGCGGGCCGGGCCGGGCAAGCGGGCAGGTGTGTAGCGTCCCGGGTGCAGGTCTGCGGCCAGGCGCCGAACGGCCCCTGACCTAGCTTATCAACGACCGCGCTGCTTCTTCTTGTCGCGTGCAAGGTTGCGGCCGAACTGCTTGGGTGCCGACTTGGCCAGCTGCTCGTCCTGCGACGGGAAATAATCGCCTTCCCAGCGTGCCACCTGGTCGTTCTCGAAGAACACGGTGAAATTCTTGATCTCGGTCCGCGCCAGACGGTCCACGCGTTGGGTGGAGGTATAGTCCCAGCGCTGTGCATGGAACGGGTCGGGGATCGACGGGGTGCCCAGCAATGCACTGACCTGCTGCTTGCTCTGGCCTACCTGCAGTTGCTCCACGGCGTTCTGCTTGATCAGATTGCCCTGGTAGATCGGCTGCTTGTAGATGATGCCGCAGCCAGCGGTGGACAGAGCAACGGCGGCGGCCAGCAGGAGATTGCGCATCGGGGAGTAAGTGCTGAGGAAATCACGCCGATGATACACTCCCACCGGTCGCCGCGACCCGTTTGAAGGCAGCTGGCGCTAAATCGCCAATGAACGGAGAACGTATGGAAACCCACGACCTGCGCAAAGTCGGGCTAAAGGTGACCCATCCGCGGATGCGGATCCTGGAACTGCTGGAACAGAAGAGCAACCAGCATCACCTCAGCGCAGAAGACATCTATCGCCAGCTGCTCGATCACGGCGACGAGATCGGGTTGGCCACGGTGTACCGCGTGCTGACCCAGTTCGAGGCTGCCGGCCTGGTGCTCAAGCACAATTTCGAAGGTGGCCAGGCCGTGTACGAGCTGGACCGCGGTGGTCACCACGACCATATGGTCGATGTGGACACCGGCCACGTCATCGAGTTCGAAAGCGAAGAGATCGAAGCGCTGCAGCGCCAGATCGCCGCCAAGCACGGCTACGAGTTGGAAGAGCATTCGCTGGTGCTGTACGTGCGTAAGAAGCGTTCGCGCTGAGTTTGGTGTCTGCAGAGATGGAATGACAGGGCGGCTTCGGCCGCCTTGTGCGTTCTGGGGCGCGTTGGTGGGGATGCATGCAGGCCCTGCCCCCATCCGCCCTTCGGGCACCTTCCCCCGCAAGCGGGGGAAGGGAGCAGATGGTGGTCGGTTGCAGTGCAACCGACAGATGCAGTGCAACCGATAGATAGATCACGCGCAGCCAGGCATTCCTTCTCCCGCTGGCGGGAGAAGGTGGCGCGCGGCGCTGGATGAGGGGCAACCCCGTTTGCGGCTGTCGGGCCTGTGGTGGTCGCGTCGCAGCGATGCTGCCCCCCATCCGCCCTCCGGGCACCTTCCCCCGCAGGCGGGGGAAGGGCGCGGTGGGTGGTCAGTTGCAGTGCAATCGAGAGATCACGCGCAGCCAGGCATTCCTTCTCCCGCTGGCGGGAGAAGGTGGCGCGCGGCGCTGGATGAGGGGCAACCCCGTTTGCGGCTGTCGGGCCTGTGGTGGTCGCGTCGCAGCGATGCTGCCCCCCATCCGCCCTCCGGGCACCTTCCCCCGCAGGCGGGGGAAGGGCGCGGTGGGTGGTCAGTTGCAGTGCAATCGAGAGATCACGCGCAGCCAGGCATTCCTTCTCCCGCTGGCGGGAGAAGGTGGCGCGCGGCGCTGGATGAGGGGCAACCCCGTTTGCGGCTGTCGGGCCTGTGGTGGTCGCGTCGCAGCGATGCTGCCCCCCATCCGCCCTCCGGGCACCTTCCCCCGCAGGCGGGGGAAGGGCGCGGTGGGTGGTCAGTTGCAGTGCAATCGAGAGATCACGCGCAGCCAGGCATTCCTTCTCCCGCTGGCGGGAGAAGGTGGCGCGCAGCGCCGGATGAGGGGGAGACCCGTTTGCGCCTGCCGCGCTTGTCGTGGTCGTGTTGCAGAGAGGTCGCCCCCATCCGCCCTTCGGGCACCTTCCCCCGCAAGCGGGGGGAAGGGAGCCTTGTCAGCCGGGGAGTAGAACGGGGCCTGTGAATTTTCGAGCTGCCCGCCCCGGTCAGGCGCTCTGCAGCAGCTTGCGTGCCGCTGCGCGTGCTTCCTTGCTGACTTCCACGCCGCCCAGCATGCGTGCCAGCTCTTCCTGGCGGGCCTGCGGGCCGAGCAGTTCGACCGCGCTCTGGGTCATGCCGTCCACCGGCGCCTTGCTGACCCGGTAATGCGCGTGGCCCTTGGCCGCGACCTGTGGCAGGTGGGTCACGCACAGCACCTGGCGTTCCTCGCCCAGCGCGCGCAGCTTCTGCCCGACGATATCGGCCACCGCGCCGCCGATGCCCGAATCCACTTCGTCGAACACCATGGTCGGCACGCTGTCCAGGCCAAGCGCGGCTACTTCGATGGCCAGCGAAATGCGCGACAACTCGCCACCCGAGGCGACCTTGCGCAGCGCGCGCGGTGGTTGGCCGGCATTGGCGGCGACCAGGAATTCCACCCGTTCGGCGCCATTGGGGTCCGGGCGGGCGCTCTCGTGCGGCTGCAGTTGGATCAGGAACTGCCCGCCGCCCATGCCCAGCTCGCCGATCAGCGTGGTGGTGGCGTCCGACAACGCCTGTGCCGCGCTCTGGCGGCTGGCACTGAGCACGCCGGCCGCGGCCTGCCAGACACCGGTAGCGGTGTCGATATGCTTGTCCAGCTGCTGCAGGCGCTCGTCGGCGCCGCGCAGGCTCTCGACCTCGGCGCTCAGATGGTCGCGGTGGGCGGCCAGCTCGTCCGGGGCGACGCGGTGCTTGCGGGCCAGGTCGTGCAGGCGGCCGAGACGGCGCTCCATCGCCTCGAACTGGGTGGGGTCGGCATCCAGGTCGTCGCGCACGCGGTCGAGCAGGGCCAGCGCTTCTTCGATCTGGATCACGGCGCTGTCCAGCAGCGCGTCCACCTCGCCCAGGCGCGGTTCGTGCTCGGCCACGCGCGACAAATCGTGGCGGCTGTCCTGCAACAGGCCCAGGGCGCTGGCGCCGTCATCGCCGTTGAGCTGCTGGGCGACGCTGTCGCAGGCGCCGATCAGCGCGGTGGCGTGGGCCTGGCGGCGGTGATTGACGTCCAGTGCGGCAATCGCGGCCGGGTCCAGGTCCTCGCGTTCCAGTTCGGCCAGTTGGTGTTCCAGGAAGCCGATCCGGTCGGAGACATCGCCCTGCGCCGACAGCGCATCACGCTCGTCCAGCAGCGCCTGCCAGCGCTGGCTGGCCTGGCGCACCTGCTCGCGCTGGGCGCTGTTGCGGGCGTAGGCGTCGAGCAGGGCGAGCTGGCTATTGCGGGCCATCAGCGCCTGGTGCTCGTGCTGGCCGTGGATTTCCACCAGCCGCGCCGCGAGTTCGGCCAGCTGCGAGGAGGTGACCGGGCGGCCGTTGATCCAGGCGCGCGAGCCGCCATCGGCGCGGATGATCCGGCGCAGCTGGCATTGGGCGTCGTCGTCGAGCTCGTTGTCGGCCAGCCAGGCCAGGCCGGGGTGCTCGGCCGGCAGCTGGAATTCGGCCGACAGTTCGGCGCGCTCGGCGCCATGACGGACCACGCCGCTGTCGGCGCGCAGGCCGGACAGGAAGCCCAGCGCGTCCACCATCAGCGACTTGCCGGCGCCGGTTTCGCCCGATACCACGGTCATTCCCGGCCCGAATTCCAGTTCGGTGGCGCGGACGACGGCGAAATCCTTGATCGAGAGGTGTCTGAGCATGAGGGTCGAGAGTGAATGCGTTGGGGAAGCTTAGGGCCTGATGGTGTGGGGAGGGAGTCGGATGCTTGCCATCCCCGGGGCCAGACATTATCTATGCGCTGTCTCACCGGATGATCCCATGCGCGCGTCCCAGTCCCCAATGCTCGACCCCCGCGCCCGCCAGTTGCTGCGCACGCTGATTGCGCGCTACATCCGCGACGGCGAGCCGGTGGGCTCCAAGACGCTGGCCCAGCATGCCGGGCTGGATGTCAGCCCGGCGACCATCCGCAATATCCTGGCCGACCTGGAAGACGTCGGCCTGCTCAGCTCCCCGCATACCTCGGCCGGACGCGTGCCCACTGCGCATGGCTACCGGGTATTCGTCGACAGCCTGGTGCAGATGCAGCCGCCCGGCGAAGAGGAAGTGCGCCGGCTGCGCGCGGAGCTGGCCAGCGGCAACGGGACCCAGTCGCTGCTGGGCAGCGCCTCGCAGATGCTGTCGGCGATGAGCCATTTCGTCGGGGTGGTCAGCGCCCCGAAGCGCGAGCAGTTCGCGTTCCGGCATATCGATTTCGTGTCCCTGGATGCGCGGCGGGTGCTGGCGATCCTGGTGTTTGCCGACAACGAGGTGCAGAACCGGGTGATCGAGCCGCGCCGCGCCTACGAGCCGGCCGAGCTGGAGCGGGTGGCCAATTACCTCAATGCGCAGTTCGCCGGGCGCGCGCTGTCCGATATCCGCGCCAGCCTGCTGCGCGAGCTGCGCATGGCCAAGAACGAGATGGAGCAGCTGCTGGCGCACAGCGTGGACCTGGCCAGCGAGGCGCTGGTGCCGGCCGAGACCGAGGACATGGTGATGGCCGGGCAGACCCGGCTGATGGGGGTGCAGGACCTGTCGGACCTGGATCGCCTACGCGAACTGTTCGAGGCCTTCGCCAGCAAGCGCGAGATCCTGCAGTTGCTCGAACGCACCATCCGGGCCCCGGGCGTGCGCATCTTCATCGGCGAGGAGACCGGCATGGTGTCGCTGGAAGACGTCTCGCTGGTCACCGCGCCGTATACCGCCGGCGGGCAGGTACTGGGCGTGCTGGGGGTGATCGGCCCCAAACGCATGGCCTACGACCGGGTGATTCCGCTGGTGCAGACCGCCGCCGACGTGCTGGGTGCGGCCATGGAGCCGCCCGGGGCGCGATAACCGCGCTCGATCAGGGCGATGGGTTTTCGCTTGAAACGCGCGCGGGCGCCCACATACGGGGTGACGTTGGGGCGGGCGTTCCGCTTGCCCGGGAACTGCACATGAACCAAGACCACCCCGAATTCGACTCCGAAGACCTGTCCCAGAATCCACCCGAGACCGATCCGCTCAAGGCCGAGATCGAATCGCTGCGCAGCGAGATCGCCCTGGTCAAGGCCGACGCCCTGCGCGAGCGCGCCGACCTGGAGAACCAGCGCAAGCGCATCGCCCGCGACGTGGAGAACGCGCGCAAGTTCGCCAACGAGAAGCTGCTCGGCGAACTGCTGCCGGTGTTCGACAGCCTGGACGCGGGGCTCACCGCCGCCGGCACCGAACCCAGCCCGCTGCGCGACGGCCTGGACATGACCTACAAGCAATTGCTCAAGGTGGCCGCCGACAACGGCCTGACCCTGCTCGATCCGGTCGGCCAGCCGTTCAACCCCGACCAGCACCAGGCAATCAGCCAGGGCGAGGCCGAAGGCATCGCGCCCGGCCATGTGGTGCAGGTGTTCCAGAAGGGCTACCTGCTCAACGAGCGTCTGCTGCGCCCGGCGCTGGTAGTGGTGGCCAAGCATGACTGAACCGCAGCGCCGGCTGAACTGCCAGGCGCAGACATGAAACACAGATGTGCGCCGGTGGCTTGAACACCTGCGCACCACCCCCACATCTCAGCCAGACCCGGCGTCGCCGGACACAGCTAAAGACTCATCAGGAGCGTATCCATGGGCAAGATCATTGGTATTGACCTCGGCACCACGAACTCGTGCGTGTCGATCATGGACGGCGGCAAGGCCCGCGTCATCGAAAACTCCGAGGGCGATCGCACCACGCCCTCCATCGTCGCCTACACCAAGGACGGCGAAGTGCTGGTCGGCGCCTCGGCCAAGCGCCAGGCCGTGACCAACCCGAAGAACACCTTCTACGCGGTGAAGCGCCTGATCGGCCGCAAGTTCACCGATGGCGAAGTGCAGAAGGACATCTCGCACGTGCCGTACGGCATCCTGGCGCACGACAACGGCGACGCCTGGGTGCAGACCAGCGATGCCAAGCGCATGGCGCCACAGGAAATCTCCGCGCGCGTGCTCGAAAAGATGAAGAAGACCGCCGAAGACTTCCTCGGCGAGAAGGTCACCGAAGCGGTGATCACGGTGCCGGCGTACTTCAACGACAGCCAGCGCCAGGCCACCAAGGATGCCGGCCGCATCGCCGGTCTGGACGTCAAGCGCATCATCAACGAGCCGACCGCCGCAGCCCTGGCCTATGGCTTGGACAAGAACGGCGGCGACCGCAAGATCGCCGTGTACGACCTGGGCGGCGGCACCTTCGACGTGTCGATCATCGAGATCGCCGAAGTCGATGGCGAAAAGCAGTTCGAGGTGCTGGCCACCAACGGCGACACCTTCCTGGGCGGCGAAGACTTCGACAACCGCGTCATCGAGTACCTGGTCGATGAGTTCAACAAGGACCAGGGCATCGACCTGCGCAAGGATCCGCTGGCGCTGCAGCGCCTGAAGGACGCCGCAGAGCGCGCCAAGATCGAGCTGTCGTCCAGCCAGCAGACCGAAGTGAACCTGCCATACGTCACCGCAGATGCCTCGGGCCCGAAGCACCTCAACATCAAGTTGACCCGTGCCAAGCTCGAAGCGCTGGTGGAAGATCTGGTCAAGAAGTCGATCGAGCCGTGCCGCACCGCGTTGAACGACGCCGGCCTGCGCGCCAGCGACATCAACGAGGTGATCCTGGTCGGCGGTCAGACCCGCATGCCGAAGGTGCAGCAGGCGGTTGCCGATTTCTTCGGCAAGGAACCGCGCAAGGACGTCAACCCGGACGAAGCGGTGGCCGTGGGCGCGGCGATCCAGGGCGGCGTGCTGGCCGGCGACGTCAAGGACGTGCTGCTGCTGGACGTGACCCCGCTGTCGCTGGGTATCGAAACCATGGGCGGTGTGTTCACCAAGATCATCGAAAAGAACACCACCATCCCGACCAAGGCTTCGCAGACCTTCTCCACCGCCGAAGACAACCAGTCGGCCGTGACCGTGCATGTGTTGCAGGGTGAGCGCGAGCAGGCCCGCTTCAACAAGTCGCTGGCCAAGTTCGACTTGTCCGGCATCGAGCCGGCGCCGCGCGGCATGCCGCAGGTGGAAGTGTCCTTCGACATCGACGCCAACGGCATCCTGCACGTGTCGGCCAAGGACAAGAAGACCAACAAGGAACAGAAGGTCGAGATCAAGGCCGGTTCGGGTCTGTCGGACGAAGAGATCCAGCGCATGGTCGCCGACGCGGAAGCCAACCGCGAGGAAGACAAGAAGTTCCAGGAACTGGTGCAGGCCCGCAACCAGGCCGATGGCCTGATCCACGCCACCCGCACCGCGATCACCGAGCATGGCAGCAAGGTCGGTGGCGATGTGATCGGCAAGGTGGAAGCGGCGCTGGCCGACCTGGAAACCGCCATGAAGGGCGACGACAAGGCGCAGATCGAAGCACGCAGCAAGACGCTGGAGGAAGCCGGCCAGTCGTTGTACGCAGCGGCCGCCGCGGCAGAGCAGGGCGGCAGCGCAGATGCGGCCAGCGGCAACGCGCAGGCCTCCAAGGCCGCCGACGACGTGGTGGACGCCGAGTTCACCGAGGTCAAGGACGACAAGAAGTAAGCCGTGATTTGGGAGTCGGGAGTGGGGATTCGCACGCCGCTGTGCGGGTGAATCCCCGCCCCGATATCCTCTACGCGTCGCGTCGCCAAGGCGGACCAGCACATGCTGTCCGCTTTCGCGTTTCAACGAATCTCAAATCACCAATCCCGAATCCCGGCTTATGAGCAAACGCGATTACTACGAAGTGCTGGGCGTTGCCCGTGGCGCCAGCGACGAGGAGCTGAAGAAGGCGTACCGGCGCTGTGCGATGAAGCACCACCCGGACCGCAATCCTGGCGACGCAGCTGCCGAAGCGGCGTTCAAGGAATGCAAGGAAGCCTATGAAGTGCTGTCTGATGGCAATAAGCGGCGTGCCTACGACGCGCACGGCCATGCCGCGTTCGAGCACGGCATGGGTGGCGGCGGCGGGCCGGGCGGCCCGGACATGGGCGATATCTTTGGCGATATCTTCGGCAATATTTTTGGCGGTGGCGCCGCCGGTCCGCGCGCTGCGCGACGTGGTGCCGACGTCGGTTATGTCCTGGAACTGGATCTGGAAGAAGCCGTCGCCGGCATCGAGCGACGCATCGAGATCCCGACCCTGATCGAATGCACGCCCTGCCACGGCAGCGGCTCGGAAGACGGCAAGGTCCAGACCTGCGGCACCTGTCATGGGCGCGGCCAGGTGCGCATCCAGCGCGGCATCTTCGCCATGCAGCAGAGCTGCCCGCATTGCGATGGGCGCGGCACGCTGATCCAGAATCCGTGCAAGACCTGCCACGGCGCCGGTCGCGTGGAAGAAGACAAGGTGCTGTCGATCAAGGTGCCGGCCGGTGTGGATACCGGCGACCGGATTCGTCTTGCAGGCGAGGGCGAGGCCGGCCCGGCCGGCACGCCGCCGGGCGACCTGTATGTGGAAGTGCGGGTGCGCGAGCATGCGATCTTCCAGCGCGATGGCGACGATCTGCATTGCGAAGTGCCGATCCGCATTTCGCAGGCGGCGCTCGGTGACACCGTGCGGGTTGCGACCCTCGGCGGCGAGGCGGAAATCCGCATTCCGGCCGAGACCCAGACCGGCAAGTTGTTCCGCCTGCGCGGCAAGGGCGTGCGTTCGGTGCGCAGCCGCAGCGAAGGCGATCTGTATTGCCGCGTGGTGGTGGAAACGCCGGTCAACCTCACCGCCGATCAGCGCGAACTGCTGCAGCAGTTCGAGGCCACGTTCACCGGTGAGGATGCCCGCAAGCATTCGCCCAAGTCGGCCACCTTCATCGATGGCGTCAAGGGTTTCTGGGACCGCATGACCTCGTAAGCGGCGTCTGCTTTTGCTTGGGACGCCCATCGACGTGGGCGCACTTTCCCGCGAGCGCAATCCTCGCGAGAGGCGCGAGAAGAACACATCCTTTCTCCCCTCGGGAGAAGGTGCCCGAAGGGCGGATGAGGGTGCGAGTACCGGGCACCGGCCACGCGCTTCGCACGCTCGATGCCGAGCGGCGCAGCCACGCCATGTCCACTTGCCACAGATCCTCGCGAGAGGCGCCAGAAGAACGACATCCTTCTCCCCCTCGGGAGAAGGTGCCCGAAGGGCGGATGAGGGTGCGAGTACCGGGCGCTGGCCACGCGCTTCGCACGCTCGATACCGAGCGGCCAACCACTGGATGTCGAATCGCCACAGGCACCCGAGCGCTGTCACGATCGATGGCGCTCGGCACCGTGGTTGCGCCGGTCGGCGCTCCATCTCATGCCATCCGCCCACAGCAGATCGCACTGATTGCCCACCTCGCATGTGCTCACGCATTGCAGGGGATAATGCTGCCATCTCTTCCACACACGGCCGCCTCATGAGCGATGCAACCGATAGCCATCTCGTCCACGGTCGCCGCCAGCGTCCCGACGGTCCTTCGCCGATCGATGTGATCTCGGTGCAATCGCAGCTGGTCTATGGCCATGCCGGCAACAGTGCCGCGGTGCCGCCGCTGCGTGCGCTCGGCCTGCGCGTGGCCGAAGTGCCCACCACGCTGCTGAGCAATGCGCCGTTCTACGCCACGTTGCGCGGCCGCATCCTGCCTGCCGACTGGTTGGCGGATCTGCTGCTTGGCGCGACCGAGCGTGGGCTGCCGCAGCGCGCCCGCATGCTGGTCTCCGGCTATTTCGGCAGCCTGGCCAACGGTGAGGCGTTTGCCCACTGGCTGGAGCAGACCCTGCCGCAGGCGCCGCAACTGCGCTACTGCCTGGATCCGGTGATCGGCGATACGCATACCGGCCCCTACGTCGAACCGGGACTGGAGCGCGTGTTCGCCGAGCGCCTGCTGCCGCATGCCTGGCTGGTCACGCCGAACGCGTTCGAGCTTGGGCGATTGACCGGGCTGCCGAGCCTGCAACAGGACGATGCCATTGTCGCCGCGCGCGCGTTGCTGGCGCGTGGGCCGCAGTGGGTGCTTGCCCATAGCGTGGCCGGTGCAGCGGGCGAGCTGGTCACCCTGGCGGTCAGCAACGCCGCGGTGTATCGCTGGGCGACACCGCATCTGCCGGTGGATGTGGCTGGCACCGGCGATGTGTTGATGGCCTTGCTGATCGGTTTTCTGCTGCGCGATGTGCCGTTCGAGCAGGCGGTGGGGCACGCGCTCAGCGGAGTGCATGGCGCCCTGGAAGCGACCCTGGCCGCAGGTTTCGAGGAATTCGATGTGCTGGCTGCCGCTCCGGCCGCCCTGGCTGCGGCGCCACGCTTCGCCCTCGAGCGCCTGGCATGATCGCCCAGCCGGTCGTCGGCATCGTCGGCATTGCCGGCGCCTATGGACGATGGCTGGCGCAGTTCCTGCGCACGCGCATGCAGCTGCAGGTGATCGGCTTCGATCCGGCCGAGGCCGGCGGCACGGATGAGGCGACGCTGGCCCAGCAGGCCGATGTGCTGATCTTCTCGGCGCCGATCCGCCACACCGCGGCGCTGATTCAACGCTATGTCGCGCTGGCCGGCCCACGCGCGGCTTCGCAGTTGTGGATGGATGTCACCTCGATCAAGCAGGCGCCGGTGGCGGCGATGCTGGCATCTTCGGCCGAGGTGGTGGGCCTGCATCCGATGACCGCGCCGCCCAAGTCGCCGACCTTGAAGGGCAGGGTGATGGTGGTCTGCGAGGCGCGCCTGCAGCACTGGTCGGCGTGGGTGCAGACGCTGTGTACGGCCTTGCAGGCGCAGCGCGTGGACGCGACCCCCGAGCACCACGACCGGGTGATGGCACTGGTGCAGGCGATGGTGCACGCCACCCATCTGGCACAGGCCGGCACCTTGCGCGACTACGCGCCGCTGCTGGGTGAGCTGCAGACGCTGATGCCCTACCGGTCGGCCTCGTTCGAATTGGATACCGCGGTCATCGCGCGCATCCTCTCGCTCAATCCGGCGATCTACGAAGACATCCAGTTCGGCAATCCGTATGTCGGCGAAATGCTCGACCGGCTGTTGCTGCAATTGCAGCAGTTGCGCGCATTGGTGGCGCAAGGCGACGATGCGGCGCGTGCGCAATTTCGCAGCCAATTTCTGCGTGACAACGCGCAGGCCCTGCAGCCTGACGCGCTTGCCGCTGGCAATTACACCTATGAGCGCGTGGGCTACTTGCTGGCCGATCTCACCGAGCCGCTGACCCTCAGTGTGTATCTGCCCGAAGACCAGCCCGGTTCGCTGCGCGCGCTGCTGCATGTGTTCGAACAGCACGGCGTCAACCTGTCGTCGATCCATTCGTCGCGCACACCGGTAGGCGAGCTGCATTTCCGTATCGGCTTCGACCCTGGCAGCGATCGTGCGGCCCTGGCGCAGGCGGCAGGCCAGATCGATCGCAGCGGTATCGGGCGAGTGCTGGAGCGTCACGACCGGGGCGGTTAGCAGCGTGGGAGCGCGTGGGCTCTAACGTAGCGTGTTCCGCGTCGTCGTGGCGCGCGTGTCCCTGTGCCATGGCGCGAGTGGATGCACACGCTCTGCGCTCCACAGGTTCCACACCGGCATGGCGATTCCATCCACACAGGGTGTGGATGAAAGTCGCACAAGCGTGTGGATAACGATGCATCGCCCCGCGGCGCAAGGGCGATGCGGTGTGTGGTCAAAAATTGATCAACGGGATGTCAGGGGGTGGAAAGGCGGAGTTCGCCACCCTCGGTCACGAAGCGCTGCCCCTGCCTTTGCAGATGCCGGCCATCCGGAAGCTCGTAACGTGGTGCAGACGGCCTGGTGGGGCGTGGTTGCTGCTCATCGCGGAATTCGATGATGACGTAAGGCTCGCCATCTGTACCGATTGCGGGAAATTGCCGGAAAGACATACGCACCTCCGAAAGATCCTGGGTTGCAGTGCAGATCGCATGGATCGCACGACCGGCCTGGCCGGTAGGGCGAGCATGCGCACCCAGATGTTACCCAGGCGTCGTCGTGCAGTGAGGCGCGCCAGGGTGCCGCTTGAGCTCGTCAGGCGGCTAGCGGCGGTGATGTGTCGCTCGGTCGGGACCGCGACGCAGACGCTCAGCGACTGAGCTGCAACGCATCGCGGTCGGCTGTCGCCGCGGCCAGTTCGGCGCGCGCCGAGGCGATGCGCGCCTGCGCATCGATCAGGCGCACGCGTGCATCGTTGGCGGTTTCTTCGCGCTGGTTGACCAGGAAGAAGTCGCCGGACCCCAGTTCGAAGCGGCGCCGTTCGGCAGCAGCCAGGCGGTCGGCCAGGCTGCGTTCCTCGTCGGCGATCCTGGCCAGGCGTTCGGCGGCATTGAGCGAGATCACGATGGATTCCACTTCCACCGAGATCTGGTCACGCAGGAGGCGGCTGCGCTGATCCAGCGCTTCGATCTCGGCACGCGCTTCGGCCACGCGCCCCTTGGCGGCGCGGTTTTCCAGCGGCACGCTGAAGCGGAAACCGATGATGGCATCGGTGGGCGAGCGGTTGGGGCCGCCCACGCCAGGCGGGCCCAGGTCCTTGCTGACTTCCACGCTGACATCCAGGCGCGGTTTGAGATCATTCTGGGCCAGCATCAGCCGGGCAGTGGCCTGGTCGATGCGGGTCAGCACGGCGCGGTAATCCGGGCGCTCGACCGGCGCGGTGATCTTGCTGGCGCCGGCCAATCCTTCCAGCGCGGACGTATCGGCCGGCAGGCGCTGCTCGGAGACGATCATCGGCATGCCCGCCTCATCGCGCAGGTATAGCGACAAGGCATTGGCCGCGTTGGCGAAATCCTGCTCCGAGCGCACCACCAGGGCGCGCCGGCGCACCAGGTTCTGGTCGTTCTCGGTCAACAGGATCGTGGGACGCGCGCCCAGCGTCACCTGCCGCGAGATCGCGTTGCGGCGGCGCTCGGCCAGGTCCAGCAGATCCCTGTAGGCACGCAGTTTCAATCCGGCAGCGACCCAGCTCTGGTAGGCGTCCACGGCACGCCGTTGCACCCCGATCGCCACCATCTCCGCCTCGTACCGGGCAACGTCGATGTCGGCGCTGGCCACGCTGCGGCGGGTGCGGCGCTCGTCCACCACGCGATCGCGCAGCAACGCATACAGCGCGCCGACCTTCACTTCGCCGCCGCGGTCGGTGTAGGACTTGTCTTCGTAGACCGGAAACGCGCCACGCGAGGAGCGGTAGCCGCCGTAGTAGTAGCCGCCGTTTTCCTCGAACGGACGCTTGACGCCGGTTTCGATGGTGCTGCCGTCGTAGTAGCCGGCTTCGCGCGAGCGTCCTTCGATATCGAACACGGTATCGAAGGCGCCGTCGGCGGAGATGCCCTTGCCCTCGGCCTGGCGGACCTTGGCCAGCGATTCGATGATCTGCGGCGCGGAGCGGGCCGACGATTGCAGGACCTCGTCCAGGCTCAGTGGCGTGGCCTGGGCGAGTGCCGCACCGGGGCAGAGTGCGATCAGCAGGGCAACGAGACGGCGCATCACTTCTTGCCCGTCGCGTCGTCTTCGGACTTGTCGCCGGCTGCCGGCTTGGCCTTGCCCTCGTCCTGCGTGGTCGCTGCCGGACGCCGGCCGAATTCCAGCGGGAAGTTGTTGAGCTGGCGCCACAACTCATAGCCCACCCGCACCGTTTCGCCCTGCACCCAGCCGCGCACCTTGCCGCCCTGGCGGGCGAATTCCTGCGCCGGCCAGGCCGGCTTGCCCGGCATCGGCTCGACCAGGATGCGGAACAGCCCGTCCGGCGCCGCATTGGGGTCGATCGCCCGCACGCGGCCGTCGAACATGCCGTGCGCCACCGACGGCCAGCCGCTGAACTGGATGGCGGGCCAGCCTTCGAACTCCAGCCGCACCGGGCGGCCCGGACGGATCAGGGGCACGTCGCGCCCGTCGATGTACAGCTCCACCGCACGCTCCACGCGCTCGGGTGCGATCACGGCCAGCACGGTGCCCGGCGACACCATCGCGCTGCCGCTGGCGGCGTTGAGCTGCTGCACGCGGCCATCGCGCGGGGCGCGCACCAATTGCGCGGACTGGCGGTTCAACTGGATATCGATGCGGGTCAGCTTGGCGCGCGATTCGGCCAGCTTGGCATCGGCTTCGGCCACCTTGATCTGGGTCAGTTCGAAATCGCGGCGGCCGGCCAGGCCTTCGGCAAGCAGTTGCCGGCTGCGTTCCACATCGATGCTGGCCACCGCGCGCGATTGCTGGAGAGCGGCGATCTCCGCGGCCACCTGCGCACGCTCGCTGGCAAGCCGGGTGAGCAGGTCCGGGTCCAGGTCGCTGACCCGGGCGATCGGGTCGCCCTTGGAGACGTGCTGGCCATCGTGCACATACCAGCGCTCGACCCGGCCAGGCACGAAGGCGGTGACCTGCTGCTGGCGGTCGCCCGGATCCAGCGAGACCACCTGGCCCTTGCCGCTGGCGGTCTGTACCCAGGGCGCAAACGCCAGGATGGCGCCAGCAATGGCAACGCCGATCAGCAGCATCCAGGCCAATGCCTTGGCGATGCTGGGCGGGCGCATCGCCGCCAGGGTGGGGAAGTGCGCGCTCCGGTCAGAGACGTGCTGCATCGTTCGCCTCCTGCGTGGACGCGATCAGCTCGGCGCGCGTGGCGTAGCGTTGCTGGCGCTCCGGTTCCAGCCGGAACCAGCCGTCCAGGGTGATGTCCTCCGGCCGGCCGGTGCACAGCAGCACCGTGGTGCCGGCATCCTTCAGGCGTCGCAGTATCTGGGTGAGGCGTTCTGCCGGCAGCAGGTCGTACAGCTGCGACAGCATCAGCACGCGCGGACGCACCAGCAGCGCGTTGGCCAGTTTCAACGCCATCACATCGCCGATCCACAGCGGATAGCCGGACGCGGCAAGCCGGGTGTCCAGGCCTTGCGGCAAGGCCGCGATACGCGCGCGCAAGCCCACCGCATCGATGGCCTGCAGCATGGCCTCGGAGGTCACGTCGGCCGAGGCCATCGCCAGATATTCGCGGATGGTGACCTCCACGATCGTCGGCCGATCGAGCACGGTGACCTCCGAGCGCAGCAGGTACATGTCGAACGTGGCCATGTCGGCGCCGCCTACCATCACCAGCCCGCGGTCGGGCACGACGTGGCGCTTCAGCACCATGGCCAGCAGGCGTTCGGCGCCGCCACCTGCCAACGTCACCAATTGCTCGCCGGCTTCCAGCGCGAAATTGAAGCGCGCGCCCTCGATCACCACGTCGTCCAGGCGCACGGCGCTGTTGCCCGGGGTCTCGCCTGCGGCAGCCACCGGGCGCTCCTGCGGGATGGCGTACAGCAGCGACAATTCCTCGGCGCTGGCGACCAGGTCGTAGAACACGTCCAGATAGCTGCCCAGTTGCGCGATGCCGTAGAACACCGCGCTCAGGATCAGCTCGGCGGCCACCAGCTGGCCGATCGACAGCTCGCCGCGCAGGATCAGGCTGCCGCCCAGCGCCAGCAACGCCGCGCTGGCCACCGCATAGGTCAGCAGGAAGGCCACTGTCTGGGTGAAGGTGTAGCGGAAATGGCGCCGGTGCCGCGCTACATAGGTCGCCGTCACCGCTTCGGAGCGGTCCATCGCAAAGTTGAGGTGGCGGCTGGATTTATAGAACCCGTTGGAGCCACCAACGCTCTCCAGCCAGTGCGCGGCGTTGTGCTTGGCATGGCTCAGTTCCACCGCCGAACGGATCGAGCCGCGCGACCAGATCATCCAGATCGCGAAGATGGTCAGCAGCAACAGCGCGTTGAAACCGAGGAAGAACGGGTGATAGAAGCTGGTGACGATCAGGCCCACCGCTGACTGCAGCACGATGGTGAAGGCGCCGACCGCCAGGCTGGGCACCGCCTTTTGCACCACCACCAGATCGAAGTAGCGGTTGAACATGTCGTTGCGGTTCTGGTCGGCGAAGAACGGGTTCTGCGCATGCACCGCGCGCACGGTGATTTCCGCCACCACCCGCGCGAACAGGCGGCGCTCGAACAGCGCCATCACCCACACCCGCATTGCGCTCAAGGCCGCCACCAGCAACAACAGGCCCAGCAACAGGCCCGACAGGGTCCACAACGGCGTGGGCAGCGCGGTGTTGGCGACGCTGTTGATCAGCAATTGCACCGAGATGGGGGTGGCCAGCGACAGCAGGCTGATCGCAACGCCATATACCAGGGCAAGACGCACATACGGCATGTCCGGCCCGACGATCTCCGCCAGCCAGGCCACCGCTTCCCGCCATCCGATCCGCTGCGCCGCCATTGACGATCCATTGATGAGTTCAGTGAAGCATTGACGAGTTACGGCCACAGGACAAGGCCGATGCGCTTATCCGTTGTATAGGATTTTCCTATGCGGCTGCGGCGCGCAGCAACTCGGCGATCAAACCGAACGCTGGCGCGCGTCCGGCGCCCTGGCGCCAGAGCAGGCCGATGTCGCGGTAATAGCGGCCGCCCTTGATCGGGCGCACCACCACATCGTCGCCTTCGCGGATTTCCTGGCGCACGTACAGGTCCGGCAGCAGCGCCAGGCCCATGCCCATGCCGGCCATCTGCCGGATCGCATCCAGACTCGTGCCTTCGTAATCGCGCAGCACATGCGCGCCGACATCCATCGCAATCGCGGCCACTTGTTCGGCCAGGCGATATTCGGGCATCAGCGTGAGCAGGTTGGCGCCGCGCAGATCGGCGGGGGTGATGTGGCGCTTGCTGCGCAGCGGGTGATCGGCGGCCATGGTCACGTGCAACGGCTCGCGGAACAGGCGCTCGCTGTGCAGGCTGCGGCCGGCCACCGGCAACTGCGCCAGGATCAGATCGTGTACGCCGTTGGCCAGGTCGCTGGCGAGCACGGTCGGCAGGCCTTCGCGCACGTGCACGCGCAGCGCCGGATGTTCGCGGTGCAGGCGTGCCACCAGGCTGGGCATCAGATAGGCGCCCAGGGTTGGCGAGACGCCAAGCCGGATGGTGCCGATCAGGGTGTCGGCCGAGGTGGCGCGCACATCTTCCAGGTCGGCCACGTCCAGCAGGATGCTGCGCGCGCGGTCGCGCAGGTCGCGTCCCAGCGGGGTCAGGATCGCCGGCACGCCACGTTCGAACAGCGGCGCGCCGATGATGGTTTCCAGCGCGCGGATCTGTTGCGACAGCGACGGCTGCGAGACGCCCATCTGCTCGGCTGCGCGGGTAAAGCTGCCGGTGTCGGCCAGTGCGACGAAATAGCTGAGCTGGCGGATGGTGGTTCTGGGGCGGGCCATGGCGAGCTCAGTGCGTTGGGTGGAGCGGGGCACGCCGCCCGTGCCGGGCCGCTCTACGAAACAGGGCAGCCGGCGTGGGCCTCGTCCAGCAGTCATTGATCGATGAACTGCAGCCGCGCCAATTCCGCATACAGGCCGCCTTCGGCGATCAGCTGTGCGTGGGTGCCCTGCGCGACGATGCGGCCGGCGTCCATGACCACGATGCGGTCGGCCTTGAGCACGGTGGCCAGGCGGTGCGCGATGACCAGGGTGGTGCGGCCCTGCATGAGCCGGTCCAGCGCTTGCTGTACGGCGCGCTCGCTCTGCGCATCCAGTGCGCTGGTGGCCTCGTCCAGCAGCAGGATCGGCGCGTCCTTGAGCAAGGCGCGCGCAATCGCCACGCGTTGTTGCTGGCCGCCGGACAGGCGCGTGCCGCGCTCGCCCAGCTCGCTGGCGTAGCCCTGCGGCAGCGCCCGGATGAAGACATCGGCTTCGGCAGCGGCAGCGGCGGCTTCCACCTCCGCGTCGCTGGCCTGCAGCCGGCCGTAGCGGATGTTGTCGGCGGCGCTGGCGGCGAACAGGGTGGGTTGCTGCGGCACCAGCGCGATGTGTTCGCGCAGGTGCACCGGGTCGGTGTCGCGCAGGTCCACCTCGTCGATGCGCACGCGGCCACTGACCGGGTCATGGAAGCGCAGCAGCATCGACAGCACCGTGCTCTTGCCGGCGCCGGAGGGGCCGACCAGGGCCACGGTCTCGCCGGGGCGGACATGCAGGTCGAAGCGGTCCAGTGCCGGCGCATCGGGGCGCTGCGGGTAATGGAACACCACCTGGTCGAAATGGATCGCGCCCTGCAGCGGCTGCGGCAACGGCGTGGGCGTGGCCGGTGCCACGATCGCCGGCTGTTCGTCGAGCAGTTCGCCGACGCGGCCCATGCCGCCGGCTGCGCGCTGCAGTTCGTTCCAGACCTCGGCCAATGCGCCGACCGAGCCGCCGCCGATCAGGGCATACAGCACGAACTGGCCCAGCGTGCCTGGCGTCATGCGGCCGGCCACCACATCGTGCGCGCCCAGCCACAGCACGCTGACGATGGCGCCGAAGATCAGCATGATCGCCACCGCGGTGACGCCTGCCTGAGTACGCACCCGCAGCCGTGCCGTGTCGATGGCGGACAACAGCGCCTGGCTGAAACGCTGGCTCTCGTACTGCTCGCGCGCATGTGCCTGCACGGTACGCACCGCACCCAGGGTTTCGGCGGCCAGCGTATTGGCATCGGCCACGCGGTCCTGGCTGGCGCGCGAGATCTTCTGCAGCCGGCGCGCGCCCAGCACGATCGGCAGCACCGCCAGCGGGATGCCGATCAGGGTGAAGCCGGCCAGGCGCGGGCTGGTGACCAACAGCATCACCATGCTGCCGATCACCGTCACCGAGCTGCGTAACGCCACCGACATGGTGGTGCCGATCAAGCCGCGCAGCAGTTCGCTGTCGGCCGACAGCCGCGACACCAGTTCGCCGCTGCGGCTACGGTCGTGAAAGCCGGCGTCCAGCCCGATCAGATGCGCATACAGGCGGCCACGCAGGTCGGCGACGACCTTTTCGCCCAGCAGCGAAACGAAGTAGAACCGCGCCGCCGTAGCCAGTGCCAGTACCACCGCAACCGCGAACAGCAGGGCGAACGCCTGGTTGATCTGTGCCCCGCCGGAGAAGCCATGGTCGATCATGCGCTTGACCGCGGCCGGCAGGCTCAGCGTGGCCGCCGAGGAAATCGCCAGCGCGATCAGCCATGCGGCGAACAACCCGCGCTGGCGCTGCACGAACGGCCACAGGGTGCGCAGGCTGCCAAGCTTCCGCAATGGGTTGGGCCTGGCAGCGGCTGGCTGATTCATGCGGCTTCCGATGTTGAGAGGTGGACATGGTTGCGAGTGGCGTCGCACAGACGGCTTTTCAAGCCTGCAAGCTGATCTGCAGGCACTTGCACGCGCAATGCCGCGCCATCGGCATCGAACCGCTCGTCCAGCTTGTCGGCATGGAAGGCGACCAAGGCGGCATGCACCAGCCCCAGGTCGTCGAACCGACAGTGCAGATCGAGCAGCGTCAGTGCGATCAATGGCCGTCGCGTCGCCAGCCGCAGGCACTCGGCCGCAGTGCCGCCATAGGCGCGCACCAACCCGCCGGCACCGAGCTTGATGCCGCCGTACCAACGGGTGACCACTACCACCACGCGATCGAAGCCCTGGCCATCGATCGCCGCCAGGATCGGCCTGCCTGCCGTCCCGCTGGGCTCGCCATCGTCGCTGGAGCGGTACTCCTGCCCGAAGCGGTAGGCCCAGCAGTTGTGGGTGGCATCGGGTACCGACACGCGCTGCACGATCTCCAGCGCCTGCGCGGGAGCCTCCAGTGCACCGGCGTGGGCCAGAAAGCGGCTGTGCTTGATGTCCAGGCTGTGGTGCGCGTCAGCGGCAAGGGTATCGAGCATCGCCGTCATTCTATGCGAGGCGGGGGTGACGGTTGCTGCGGGCCCGTCGTGACTGCGGTTACCAGCTCGCAGATCGGTGCGGTGCTGGGTGCTGGTGCTGCGGTGGCTCTGCAGTGAGGCTGCGGCAATGCAGTTGCTGGGCGGCAGCGCTGCTGCGGATGCCGCTGCGGTGACGCGCGCAGTGCATGCATCCGCACACTGTCGCAATGCCGCTGCGTTGGGCGCAGACGAGCTTACCGGCCGACGTTTACACCAGGGTAGAGCGGCGCTTCTCGTCGATCCACTTGGAGGCCTGGGCCGGCGTGTAATGCTGCATCCATTCCAGCATTTGCTCGATGTCGCTGCCATACCACAGGTCGGTGCGCTGGTCCGGGTGCAGGAAGCGCTCTTCCACCATGCGATCGATCATGCCGATCAGCGGCGCGTAGAAATGTTCGATATCCAGGAAGGCGCAGGGCTTGTTGCCGATGCCGAGCTGGCGCCAGGTCAGCATTTCGAAGATCTCCTCCATGGTGCCGAAGCCGCCGGGCAGGGCAACGAAGGCGTCGGAGAGTTCGAACATGCGCATCTTGCGCTCGTGCATGGAGCCGACGATCTCCAGCGTGGTCAGCCCGCGGTGCGCCACTTCCCAATCGGCCAATTGCTGCGGAATCACCCCGGTCACTTCGCCACCGGCGGCCAGCACCGCATTGGCCACCGTGCCCATCAGTCCGACATTGCCACCACCGTAGACCAGGCGCAGGCCTTGTGCAGCAATGCGCGTGCCCAAGGCAGTGGCGCGTTCGGCATAGGCCGGTTTGTTGCCGGCGTTGGAGCCGCAGTAGACGCAGATGCTTTTCATGGGATTCGGGATTCGGGATTGGGGATTAGGGATTGGTAAAAGCGGGCGCGCGCTGCGTCGATGCCATCCAGAGGCCCGCCCAGATGAACTTTGCAGGATCTTTTTGACTGTGCCTGAAAAACATAACGCCGGGTCTTAGCCCGGCGTCATGTCCTTGCCGGGAAAGGATCAGGCTAGGGAGTCGTTTACGAATCCCCACTCCCGAATCCCAAATCCCGGCCTCAGTTAGCCTTATGGATCGCCCGCTTGCTGACCGCCATCGCGGCGTCGTGGATCGCTTCGGACAGCGTCGGATGCGCGTGGCAGATGCGTGCCAGGTCATCGGCCGAGCCGTTGAATTCCATCGTCAGCACGCCTTCGTGCACCAGCTCGGACACGCCCACGCCCACCAGGTGCATGCCCAGCACGCGGTCGGTTTCGGCATCGGCGATCACCTTGACGAAGCCGGCCGGCTCGCCCATGGCCACCGCGCGGCCGATCGCCGCGAACGGGAAGCTGCCGGCCTTGTAGGCGACGCCCTCGGCCTTCAGCTGCTGCTCGGTCTTGCCGACCCAGGCAATTTCCGGCTCGGTGTAGATGACCCACGGAATGGTGTCGAAGTTGACGTGGCCGGGCAGGCCGGCGATCAGTTCGGCCACCGCGATGCCTTCCTCGAAGCCCTTGTGCGCCAGCATCGGGCCGCGCACGCAGTCGCCGATCGCCCACACGCCATCCACGCCGGTGTGGCAATGCCCATCGACCTCGATCTGGCCGCGGTCGGTGACCTTGACCCCGGTGCCCTCGGCCAGCAGGTTCTTGGTCGCGGCCTTGCGGCCCACGGCCACCAGCAGCTTGTCCACGGTCAGGGTCTGCTCGCCGGCCGCGTCGGTGTAGCTCAGCACCACCTGCTTGGCGTCGCCGCTGCCGGTGATCTCGGTCTTGCCGACCTTGGCGCCCAGCTTGATGTCCAGACCCTGCTTCTTGAATTCCTTCAGCGCGGTCTTGGCCACTTCGGCATCGGCCAGCGCCAGGAAGTCCGGCAACGCTTCGAGGATGGTGACCTCGGCGCCCAGGCGCTTCCACACGCTGCCCAGCTCCAGGCCGATCACGCCGGCGCCGATGACCGCCAGGCGCTTGGGCACCGCAGTGAAGTCCAGGCCGCCGACGTTGTCGACGATGGTGTCGCCATCGAACTTGGCGAACGGCAGTTCGATCGATTCCGAGCCGGCCGCCAGGATCACGTTGGTGCCCTTGAGCTCGATCTCGCCGCCTTCGTGCTGGGTGACCTTGACGATGTTGCCCGGCTGCAGCTGGCCGAACCCGTAGTACGGGGTGATCTTGTTGGCCTTGAACAGCATCGCGATGCCGCCGGTGAACTGCTTCACGATCTTGTCCTTGCGGCCGATCATCGTGGGCACGTCCATCTTGGCGTCGTTGAAGCTGATGCCGTGGTCGCCGAACAGGTGACCCATGTTCCAGAACTGGCGCGAGGAATCCAGCAGCGCCTTGGACGGAATGCAGCCCACGCGCAGGCAGGTACCGCCGAGCGCCGGCTTGCCGTCCTTGCCGAGTGCCGCGTCGATGCAGGCGACCTTCATGCCCAGCTGGGCCGCGCGAATCGCCGCGTGATAGCCGGCCGGGCCAGCACCGATGACGACGACGTCGAATTGTTCGCTCATTTCATTTGCTCACGGGAATGGGGAATAGGGAATGGAGAATCGCAGCAGCGCATGCGCCTGTCGCGTCCCATCCAGGTCCAGGCGGGAATGGAGCGGTCGATGGGTGCTTGTCCCATTCCCGACTCTCCATTCCCGATTCCCGGCGCTTACAGACCGAACAACATCCGGCCCGGGTTTTCCAGCTGATTCTTGATGTCCACCAGGAACTGCACCGAATCCTTGCCGTCGATGATGCGGTGGTCGTAGGACAGCGCCAGGTACATCATCGGGGCGATCACGACCTGGCCGTTCTCGGCGATCGGACGCTCCTTGATCGCGTGCATGCCCAGGATGGCGCTCTGCGGCGGGTTGATGATCGGGGTCGACAGCAGCGAGCCGAAGGTGCCGCCGTTGGTGATGGTGAAGGTGCCGCCCTGCAGGTCGTCCAGGCCCAGCTTGCCGGCGCGCGCCTTGGCGGCGTAGTCGGCGATGCCCTGTTCGACGTCGGCGAACGACTGGCGCTCGACGTTGCGCAGCACCGGCGTGACCAGGCCCTTGTCGGTGGACACCGCGATCGAGATGTCGCTGTAGCCGTGATAGATGATGTCGTCGCCGTCGATCGAGGCGTTGACCAGCGGGAAGCGCTGCAGCGCGTTGGCGGCGGCCTTGACGAAGAAGCTCATGAAACCGAGCTTGATGCCGTGCGCCTTCTGGAACTCGTCCTGCAGTTCCTTGCGTGCGGCCGACACCTTGGCCAGGTTCACTTCGTTGAAGGTGGTCAGCATCGCGGTGGAGTTCTTGGACTCCATCAGACGCTTGGCGATGGTCTTGCGCACGCGGGTCATCGGCACGCGCTCTTCCGGGCGGGCGCCCGAGGCCTTGCCCACGCCGCCGGCCTTGGCGAAGTTGACGATGTCTTCCTTGGTCACCGCACCGCGACGGCCGGTGCCTTCGACCTGCGACGGATCCACGCCCTGGGTGATCGCGGAGAACCGCGCACCCGGGGGCAGGGCATCGGCAGCGGACTTGGACGCAGCAGCTGGCGCGGCGGCGGCGGCCGGTGCCGGAGCAGCGGCCGGCGCAGCAGCGGCAGGCGCCGGTGCGTCGGCCTTCCTCTCTTCGGCGGGCGCGGCAGCGGCCACGGCGCCTTCTTCGATGATCGCCAGGATCTGGTTGCTGGTGACCGTGCTGCCGGTGTCGAACTTGATTTCCTTCAATACGCCATCGACCGGCGAAGGAACTTCCAGCACGACCTTGTCGGTTTCCAGGTCGACCAGATTCTCGTCGCGCTTGACCGCTTCGCCGGCCTTCTTGTGCCAGCTGGCGATGGTGGCGTCGGAAACGGATTCGGGCAGTACCGGAACTTTGACTTCGGTGGCCATTCGGGGAGCGTCCTAGGGTTTTCGTTCTTTGGGGAAGAGGAGTTATTCAGCGACTTGGTCGTTGAACGGATTGAGCAGCGCATCGGCGACCAGCTTCTGCTGTTCGACGATGTGGTCGGCCATGTGGCCGGCGGCAGGCGAGGGCGAACGGGCACGGCCGGCGTAATGCAGGCTCTGACCGCCGGCCAGGCAGAAGTTCAGATGGTGGCGGATCTGGTACCACGCGCCCTGGTTCTGCGGTTCTTCCTGGCACCACACCACGTCGGTGGCATTGGCATAGCCCTTAAGCTCGGCCGCCAGCTGCGCACGCGGGAACGGATACAGCTGCTCGATGCGCACGATGGCGACATCGTCCTGGCCACGCTTGGTCTGGTCTTCGAGCAGGTCGTAATAGACCTTGCCCGAGCACAGCACCACACGCTTGACCTTGGCCGCGTCGGCCTTGGCATCCGGGATCAGGTGCTGGAACTGCCCGTCGGCCAGTTCCTCCAGGCTCGACACCGCCAGCTTGTGGCGCAGCAGCGACTTGGGCGTCATCACCACCAGCGGCTTGCGGGTGGTCATGCGCATCTGGCGGCGGATCATGTGGAAGCACTGCGCCGGGGTAGTCGGCACGCAGACCAGCATGTTCTCCAGCGCGCACAGCTGCAGGAAGCGCTCCAGGCGCGCGGAGCTATGCTCCGGGCCCTGGCCTTCGTAGCCGTGCGGCAGGAACAGCGACAGACCGGCGATGCGGCCCCACTTGGCTTCGCCGGCGGCGATGAACTGGTCGATCACCACCTGCGCGCCGTTGGCGAAGTCGCCGAACTGCGCTTCCCAGATGCACAGCGCATTCGGGTCGGTGGTGGAGTAACCGTATTCGAAGCCCATCACCGCTTCTTCGCTCAGCAGCGAGTCGATGACGGTGGCGTCTTCGGGGTTCTGCACCAGCTGGCGCAGCGGCAGGTAATAGTTGTCGGTCTTCTGGTCATGCAGGATGGCGTGACGGTGGAAGAACGTGCCGCGGCCGGCGTCCTGGCCGACCAGACGCAGCTTGTGACCTTCGGCCAGCAAGGTGGCGTAGGCCAGGTTCTCGGCGAAGCCCCAGTCGCCAAGCTGGTCGCCTGCCGCCATCTTGACGCGATCTTCGTAGATCTTCGCCACGCGGGCATGCAGCTCGACGCCCTCGGGGATGGTGGTGATCAGCTTGGCCAGGCGGTCCAGCTGCTCGCGCTTGACGCGGGTGTCCACCGGATCGGCGGCGGTGCCGACCAGATACCTGGACCAGTCGATGGCGAATTCGTCCGGCTTGCGCTTGGCCAGTTCGGTGGTGTATTCGCCCGAATCGAGCTTGTTGCGGTAGCCGTCCACCAGCGCCTTGGCCTCGTCGGCGCTCAGCACGCCGTCGCTTTCCAGCTTGGCGGCATACAGCTCGCGGGTGGTCTTGTGCTTGCGGATGGTCTGGTACATCACCGGCTGGGTCGCTGCCGGTTCGTCGGCCTCGTTATGGCCCCAACGGCGGTAGCAGACCAGGTCGATGACCACGTCCTTCTTGAACTGCTGGCGGAATTCGTAGGCCAGCTTGGACACGAACATCACCGCGTCCGGGTCGTCGCCGTTCACGTGGAAGACCGGTGCGCCGATCATCTTGGCCACGTCCGTGCAGTACAGCGTGGAGCGGGCATCGTCGCGGGTGCTGGTGGTGAAGCCGATCTGGTTGTTGACCACGATGTGCACGGTGCCGCCGACCGCGAAACCGCGCGCCTGCGACATCTGGAACAGTTCCATCACCACGCCCTGGCCTGCGAATGCGGCGTCGCCATGGATCAGGATCGGCAGCACGGCCTTGCGCTCGGCATCGCCGAAGCGCTCCTGGCGCGAACGCACGCTGCCGACCACGACCGGGTCGACGATTTCCAGGTGCGAGGGATTGAACGCCAGTGCCAGGTGCACCTGCTTGTCGCCGCCGACTGCGATATCGGCCGAGAAACCCATGTGGTACTTGACGTCGCCAGTGTGCGCGCGGTCGTCATGGGCATGCTCGAACTTGCCTTCGAATTCGTCGAACAGCTTGCGCGGGTTCTTGCCCAGCGTATTGACCAGCACGTTGAGACGGCCGCGGTGGGCCATGCCGATCACGATGTCCTTGACCTGGTCATTGCCGGACTGGCGAATGATCTCGTCCATCATCGGGATCAGCGAATCGCCGCCTTCCAGCGAGAAGCGCTTCTGGCCGACGTACTTGGTGTGCAGGTAGCGCTCCAGGCCTTCGGCGGCGGTGAGCCGCTCCAGGGTGCGCTTGCGGCTGGCCGCATCGCCGGCAATCTTGCCGCCGGCATCTTCCAGGCGACGGTAGATCCACTGGCGCTGGTCGAATTCCTGGATGTGCATGAATTCGGCGCCGATGGTGCTGGCGTAGGTCGCCTTCAGGCGCACCAGCAGGTCCTTCAGCTTCATGCGCGGCTGGCCACCGATGCCGCCGGTGCTGAACTCGCTGTCCAGATCGGCCGGGGACAGGCTATGGAACGGCAGGTCCAGATCGGGCGGATTGACCGGCGGGACCAGGCCCAGCGGGTCGAGCTGCGCGCCCAGGTGACCGCGCGCGCGGTAAGCGGTGATCAGGCGGCCGACGTTGCGCTCGCGCTCGTCGCTGGCCGCGGCGCCGGTTCCGGCATGGGCGGCCTGCCTGGAGGCAGAAAGAATGTGGGCGATGGCGGCCGAATGCGGCACATCACCGGCATCGCGACCCTTGAAGCCGTCGAAATAACTCCTCCACTTCGGATCGACACTGTCCGGGGCGACGAGGTACTGCTCGTACAGATCCTCGATGTAGGCGGCGTTGCCGCCGGCGAGCTGCGATGACTGCGCGAAGTGCTTTAGGAGATTATCCACGATGGTAAGTCGGGTCTGCTGTGGGGATGATTGTGCGGAAGCGGCAGGGCAGGATGCCGTGTCGGTCGGTCTCAAATCTCAAAAAATTATACCCCCTTGCGCTTGTGAGGGGGCGTATGCGAGCTGACCGGCGGGGTAGACCACTGACGCGCGCGCCTACGTGCGAAGGGCCTTGCGGCATCAGATGCCGAGCGCGCGCGGTTCGTTCCAAAGTGCGCTGCGCTCCCATATCTGCGCGAATTCGCGCTCCAGCTGGCGGCTGCGGGCCGCGCCGGACAGCCAGGTTTCGCCGTCGTCGTAGCGATGACCTGTTGGACGAAAGTAGTAGGCGTCGTCGCCGACCACGTAGGCTGACGCATAGCTGGTATCGACCGGGTCGCTGACCGCGCGGAACCGGAACACGCTGGGCAGGCGTTGCGCCAGGCGCAGCATCGCGCTGCTGCTGGCAGTGGCGCTGGCGGTGTCCTGCACCAGGACCTGAACCCGCTTGTCGTGGCGGGCGGTGGCGAAGCGGCGCAATGCGTCCAGCACCGCGGCGTTGTCGAACAGCGGTGGATCCAGTGCGCGGGTATAGATCAGTACCTGCCGGCGCGCGCTGCACAGCAGGCCGGTGGTGGCGGCCAGGGCGGCACCCAGGGTGTCCACTGCCATCGGGCCGTCGAGCCGGCGATGGACCGGCGTGCCGGGTGGATCGCCGGCATCGACGCTGCGGTCCGCTGACAGGTCCGCAGCGCCGTCGGGAAGAAACCCCTGGCGTGCGAAGAGCGCCTCGGCGCCTGCGGTGACGCGGGCCTGCAGGCGTGGCCAGCCACGCTGGGCGGCGTTGGCCACGGCGGCGGCGAGCAGCTGGTCGGACAGGCCGCGGCGGCGCCAGTCCGGCAGCAGGCCGAGCCGGTCGATGCGCCGGTCCGGGGTCAGCCGGACCGATGCGACCAGTTGGCCCTCCTCGGTCCGCGCGGCCAGGTGCAGGCTGAGCGGGTCCAGCGCGTCCCACTCGGTCTCGGCCGGATCGCCCGGGGCCGCGCTGCCCCAGGCCAGGCGCAGCGCACGCAGGGCAGCGGCGTCTTCAGCCAGGTCCAGCGACACGATCCGTGGCCTGCCATGCGGGCTCATGTGCGCGCAGAGCTGCCTTGGTCTTCGCCGCTGTGCGAGGCATCTTCTTCGCCGTCCTCGTCCTCGTCCTCGTCCTCGCCTTTGCCTTCGTCTTCGCCGAGGTCCGCTTCGACGGCATCGACGCGCTCCTCCGGGGTGTCCGCGTCGTCGGCGACCTCCTCCACATCCGCGTCGTGGTCGATGGCGTCGTCGGCGTCCACGCTATCGGCATGGTCATCTGCGTCGTGGTGACCGGCCGACACGCTCAGCGCAGCGGCCTGTGCGTCGTCGATGTCCTCGATGTCCTCGTGCGTGTCGTCATGGGCGCGCTGGTAATGGCCCTGGGCCAGCAGCTCCAGCACCACCTCGCGGCCGCGCGCCGACAGCTGCCCATAGAGCGTGCCATCGATCTGGTCGGCTGCCGCCAGGCGAGCGGCGTCCTTGGCCGAGAGCGCGAATTCCAGGCCGCTGCAGAACAGGGTGGCGCCGCGCTTGGCCCGCCGCCAGGCCAGCCGCGACCACGGGTGGCGATACAGCACCACGCCTTCGTCCAGTGCCTGTTCCACCGCCTCGCGCGGAATCGGCTCGCGTGCCGGCACCACGTCGCCGGAGGCGCGGTAGGTGGTCATGAAGCGGCCGAACCAGTCGCCCAGGCGATCGGGGTCGTTCATGCGCAGGGCATTGAGCGCGGCGACCACGCGGTTCATCGCGGTAACGTCGATTTCGTACGGATCGGCCGGTACCTTCAGGTCTTCGTCGTGATAGCGCACCGCCTCGTCGGCATCGGCGATCAGGGTGTCCAGGTAGTCGCCGATCAGCTCGGCCGATGAGGGCGCGCGGGTGCCGATGGAGAAGGTCAGGCAAGGATCTTCGGCCACGCCGTGGTGCGGCACCAGCGGCGGCAGGTACAGCATGTCGCCCGGGCCCAGCACCCAGTCGTGGGTGGGCTTGAAGTCGCGCAGCAGCTTGAGGTCGACATCGTCGCGGAACGCCTGCGGCGTGGGCTTGCGGCCCTGCGAGGCGCGTGCGTCGATCTGCCAGCGGCGGTGGCCTTGGCCCTGCAGCAGGAACACGTCGTAATGGTCGACATGCGCGCCGACCGAACCGCCGGTGGCGGCGAAGCTGATCATGATGTCGTCGATGCGCCAGCGCGGCAGGAAGCGGAAGTGCTCCAGCAGTGCGCGCACGTCGGCGTCCCACTTGTCCACGTCCTGCACCAGCAGGGTCCAGTCATGGTCGGGCAGGCCCGGGAAGTCGGTTTCCTGGAACGGGCCGGTGCGCACGTCCCAGCCGTCGGTGGCGCGGTCGTGGCTGATCAGGCGCGCCAGCACGCCATCCTCGCAGGCCAGCCCGGCCAGGTCTTCCGGCTGCAGCGGCGAGACGAAGTCGGCGAAGGCATTGCGGATCAGCAGCGGGTGCTTGTGCCAGTAATTGCGCAGGAAGCGCTCCACCGGCATGCCCAGCGGCTGGTCGCGGGTCGCGTGGATCTCAAAGGGCAGGGGCGCGCCTTTTCTGGCGGCGGTCTTCTTTGCGGCAGTTTTTTTCATTGCGTGACGGGTCCGACCGGGAAAGCCGGCGCGGTGCGTCCGGCGAAGTGGTCTATTGTCACCCAGCCCGCTGCGCAATGCCTACAGTGCCTGCCTGATGGGTGTTGCGGTCTCATGAAAAAGGAAGCAATACAACGCTGGTGCGGGTCCGGTTCATGCGCCGCCAATGCTCGATGTGGTCGAGTCCATGAGCGACGGATCCGTCGACAGCACGGCAGAAATGCCAATGGCGATCGCGGCGCCATGGCATCAGCGTGTTGCCGGTGCCGCGGTCTTGCAGGGCGGGTTTACTGGATGGATTGGACGGTATTGTCGTCGCCGGGAAACGCACATGTTTCACCCCGGGACCAAGACCAGAGTCTTGTTGCCCTGGCGCACCAGCGCACGACGCGCCGGTGCGCCCACCACTTTTTCGCAGTGCATCCTTGATCAGGTCGTTCTCGAACAGCTGGGGAAGAGCCGGACGTACTTGCGATGACTGTGTTGCAGAAACTAAATCTGGGCTGACTCCGTTGGCAAGCCGCCTCCCACGATCAGATGGCGCCTATTTCATAGCCTCAGCTTGATGCATGAGCATTTTTAAAATGCTTATGCATCAAGAAACGATCATTGGCAATGCGCGGACGATCGCTAGGCTTGGCAATGTGCCCGGAACATCTCCTGTCCTTCCTTGATCCGCGCCACCAGTTCATCGTTGGAGTAGCCGTCGAATTCGTTGACATCAGGGAACATGGATGGTGATAAACCCGCTGAAAGCAGCAGTTTGTTGAGTAGCAGGCAACCAAAAGTTCGTGCGTTGCCATCCTCGAACACATGCGCGCGCTCCAAGGTGGCGCACGTTTGTGCCACCACATGCAGGGCGGCCTCTGCGTCGGTAGCCCTTTTTATCTTGCGATAATGCGTTCGAAGCACTTCTTGCACCAGCTTCTTGATATTTTTGCGGCCTTGTCCCTTGCACGCCCAATAATCGCTGGCATTGCCACGCGCTACCTCATTCCAGTCGATCGGACGATTATCGAGGCTTCGAAACGCAGCCCAATCGGGGAACCGGGATTGGAACTCTTTGAGTTCGTCGATCCCGGCTGGACTCAGATTCTTGGAGGTAGAAAGCTCAAACCCGACCAGCTGGTCTCGATACCCATCCTGCAATGGCATCAGGTAAACCGGCACTTCATAGCCGGCTGCCAAGTCTGCGCTTTTGATCTTATCGTTGATATTGCTGCCAGGCGCGGTCAGGGCGGCAACTGCATTCACCGCTTCGTCGGAATCGACGTACGACGGCCAACTACGCATGAAGCTGCGCCTGAACACGCCATTGACAGCGATGTCGTGCAGATTCTCCAACCAAGTCGAATCGATTTCGCGCTTTTTACGGGACGAGGAATCGGTTTCAGAGTCGATGACGAATTTCAAGCCGCGCGACATGCCGCCCATGTAGCCGGGCTCGTTGTCGAATCGCATGCCGGATGCCGCGCCTTCATCATTCCAGTGCTCTTGCTCAATGCAAAATTTCCAGGTGTGTGCAACCGGGAAAGACTGAAAAGCCGGGTGTGCGCGCATCGCGCCGGCGAGATCGGCTTCTCCTTGCAGTTTTTCCCTGACCGCATAAAGTCCGAATTGCAGCACGTTTTTTAAATCTGCGTCCATATTGTTCGCTCCGTGTCCGCGACTAATAGCTTGTCGAAGCGTTTCTGCGACCTCGATCGGCGACAAGTTTTCCGCGTTTGAAATCGCGGCGATATCGTCGATCACATGGGTCAGCAAAGCGCCAAATTCAGGGCCGTCAAATAGATCTTTCATGGTCGAACGGCCGCTGTCTAGCTCCGCTTCGAGCTGTTGCAGATGTTGGGCAGCCTGGCCCTGCCAGAACCTGCTTGTCAAAGCGCCAGCTGATGTGCCGCCCGGAGAATTGAGAAAAGTCCTAAGCCTATCCAGCGATGCGCGGGGAGAGGTTCTGTTGGATGCGCGGCCAGATCGACTGAGCCCACTATCGGCGATCTCTTGCCTGGGGCGTTCCTGGGCTATCGAACCCCTATCTTCGTGGTGTTCAACAACATAGTTGTTCGCTCTGCCACTGGCACCCGTAACGTTGAAACACCCCATGGCTCAGTTCTCCGCTCAATGATGGTGGATCTGCATACAACACCGGCAGGAATCTCTGGCGGATCGGCGTTAAATCGCTGCCGTTTTCAAACACCGAGGCGCGACCAGGCGCGATCGATTATCGAGGTTGGCTGCCGCTGAAGGTCCAATGGCGTCTCGGCGTCGGCATGCGATCGCACTATCATTACTCAACAACGGCACGCACGAGTGAGAGCAGCCAAATGGTGCTTGAGTAATTTTCATTGTTTTATATATAAGATTACAGCATCAATCGTAGTAAACCACGATCATTCTCATCACCGGGAATGGTGAGCGAATGAGCGATGCCGGATCCGAAGTCGAAGGACACGGAGATGTGGGCGCATGACCCATGGCTGCAGTCTGCGATCTGGTTGAGATATGCGCCGTCTGTTGCCAGCGGCGCGATCAGGTCGGGACAGACTCGGGCGATGCCGTGGCGATGATTGCACGGGCGGCAATGCTCCAGCACCACATGGCGGCGCTGGGTACATCAGCAATCTTAATGAGCCCGGGCCGTGCCCCATCTGCGGCGAGCGCGGCAGGTGGATGCTGCTTGGGATCTGGGCAGGCTGGCGGACAACGCCCGTCCGGCGAACCGATTGGCCTTGCCGGCAGATCAGATGGCGCGCGCCATCTGCTCGGCCAGGCCGGTGTAGCCGCCCGGAGTGAGTGCGCGCAGGCGCTGCTTGTCGTCCTCCGGCAGCTGCAGGCTTTCCACGAAGGCCTGCATCGAGGCAGCGGTGATGCCCTGGCCGCGGGTCAGCGCCTTCAATTGCTCGTACGGATTGGGCAGGCCGTGGCGGCGCATCACCGTCTGTACGGCTTCGGCCAGCACTTCCCAGGCCGCGTCCAGGTCCGCGTCCAGGCGCTCCGGGTTGACGGTCAGCTTGCCCAGGCCCTTGGCCAGCGAATCCAGCGCCACCTGGGTGTGGCCGAACGCGGTGCCGAGCGCGCGCAGCACGGTGGAGTCGGTGAGGTCGCGCTGCCAGCGGCTGATCGGCAACTTGGCGGAAAAATGCTCGAACAAGGCATTGGCGATGCCGAAATTGCCTTCGGCATTCTCGAAGTCGATCGGGTTGACCTTGTGCGGCATGGTCGAGGATCCGACTTCGCCTTCCTTCAACTTCTGCTTGAAGTAGCCCAGCGAGATATAGCCCCAGATATCGCGCGCCAGATCGATCAGGATGGTGTTGGCGCGGCGGGCGGCATCGCCGATCTCGGCGAGGTTGTCGTGTGGCTCGATCTGGGTGGTGTAGGGGTTGAACACCAGGCCCAGGCTTTCGACGAACCGCTGCGCGAACGCCGCCCAGTCCAGCTGCGGGTACGACACCAGGTGCGCATTGTAGTTGCCGACCGCACCGTTGATCTTGCCGGTCAGTTCGACCGCGGCGATCTGCCTGCGCTGGCGTTCCAGGCGCGCCACCACGTTGGCGATTTCCTTGCCCAGCGTGGTGGGCGAGGCGGTCTGGCCATGGGTGCGCGAAAGCATGGGCTGGGCGGCCTGCGCATGCGCCAGGGCGCGCAGCGAGGCGACGATGCCGTCCAGCGTGGGCAGCAGCACCTCGCGGCGGGCCTGCTCCAGCATCAGGCCGTAGCTGAGGTTGTTGATGTCCTCGCTGGTGCAGGCGAAATGCACGAATTCCAGTGCCGGGCCCAATTCGGCGTCGTCGGCAAGCTGCTCCTTGATGAAGTATTCCACCGCCTTGACGTCATGGTTGGTGGTGCGCTCGATCTCCTTGACGCGGGCGGCATGGGTGACGCTGAAGCCGTCGGCCAGCGCACGCAGGCGCTGCGCGGCGCTGTCCGAAAACGGCGCCAGCTCGGCGATCCCCGGTTCGGCGGCCAGGGCCAGCAGCCACTCGATCTCGACCTTCACCCGCGCCTTGATCAGGCCGTATTCGGAGAAGATCGGGCGCAATGCATCCACCTTGGAGGCGTAGCGGCCGTCGAGCGGGGACAGGGCGAGCAGGGCGGAATCCGACATGGGCAGGGCACTGGGAAGCTGGCGGGGCCGATATTCTACGCCGCCCCGGCCCCGGCTTCGCCCACCGGCCGCACCGTCACCGCCTGGATGCGATGGCCGGCCATGCGCCGCACGGTCAGCGCGTGGCCGTCCAGTTCCAGGGTTTCGCCTTCTTCGGGCAGCCGCTGCAGCTGGTGCACGATCAGCCCGCCGACCGAATTGACATGGTCCGGCGCGCTCAGGTCCTGGCCGAGCAGACGCTCCAGGCGGAAGATCGAAGTGCTGCCGGCCACCAGCAGCGAGCCGTCCTGGCTGCGCACCGGGGCATCGCGCACCACGTGGCGGTGTTCGTCCTCGATCTCGCCAACCACCACTTCCAGCAGGTCTTCCAGGGTGAAGAAGCCCAGGATGCGGCCTTCGTCCTCCACGCACAGCGCCAGATGGGTGGTGCCGGTGCGGAATTGCTCCAGCGCATGGGGGATCGGCGTTTCCAGGGTCAGCAGGGTGGGCGGGCGCAGCAGCGGGCGCAGGTCGTCCAGGTCCTGGCCGCGTGCCATCGCCACCAGCAGGTCCTTGGTATGCAGGATGCCCAGCACCTGCTCGCCGTCGGTGTCGAACCAGGGGTAGCGGCTGTAGCGCGACTCGCTGAATTCGGCGAGCACCGTATCCAGGCGCATGCCCTCGCGCAGGCTGCGCATGTGCTCGCGCGGGCGCATCAGGTCGCCGGCCACCAGGTCCGGTAGCTCCAGTGCGTGGCTCATCAGGGTCAGCCCATGGTCGGGCGCGGGCGCATTCGGGTCCTGGCGCCCCACGATCAGCTTGAGTTCCTCGCGCGAGTAGCGGTGCGACTGATGTTCGACATCGCCCCAACCCAGCAGCCGCAACAGGCCGTTGGCGCTGGTGTTGAGCAGCCAGATCGCCGGGAACATGATCCAGTAGAAGACATACAGCGGCGCCGCGGTCCACAGCGAGATCCGCTCCGGGCGGCGGATCGCCATGGTCTTGGGCGCCAGTTCGCCCAGCACGATGTGCAGGAACGAGATCAGGCTGAAGGCGATCGCCAGCGCGGTGAACTGTGCCGCTTCCGGCGACAGGCCGAGCATGTCCAACAGCGGCTGCAGCAGATGCGCGAAGGCCGGTTCGCCCACCCAGCCCAGGCCGAGCGAGGCCAGGGTGATACCCAGCTGACAGGCCGACAGATACGCATCCAGGTGCGCATGCACGCCGAGCAACAACCGCCCGCGCCACCCATTGTTCTGTGCCAGGCCCGCCGCCTGGGTGTGCCGCAGTTTGACCAATGCAAACTCGGCGGCAACGAAGAATCCGTTCAACAGCACCAGCAGCAGCGCGACGAACAGCAGCAAGACGTTACCGAGCATGTCCGCCTCCGCAACGATCGACTGCAACGCCCGACTGCATCAGCGCGGACAGGGGCGAAACGATGGGGCGTACAGCGAAGAACGACACGCTCGGTGCGTTTCTACAGTCAGGGTCGTCGCCCATGGCGGCGTGGTACCTCGGATGGATGAACCGGCAGTCTAGCCCACGCGTGCGACGACACCGTCGCAACGTGCCTGGCGAGTATCGTAGAGGGCCTCGCCAGCGTGGGTGCGCCCGCGGCCAGTCATTGCGTCACCACAGATCACCGATTGCGGAGAGTGCAGATGAGCGAACGTTTCAGGACCGAACACGACAGCATGGGCGAGTTGCAGGTGCCCGCCGATGCGCTATGGGGCGCGCAGACCCAGCGCGCCGTACAGAATTTTCCGGTCTCCGGCCAGCCGATGCCGCGCGGTTTCATTCGCGCGCTGGGGCTGATCAAGGCGGCTGCGGCGAGCGTCAACGCCGACCTGGGGCTGTTGCCGAAGGCGATCGCCAGGACCGTGCAGGACGCGGCCTTGCAGGTGGCCGAAGGCGCGCACGACGCGCAGTTTCCGATCGATGTGTACCAGACCGGCTCGGGCACCTCGTCCAACATGAATGCCAACGAGGTCATCGCCACGCTGGCCACGCGGGCCGGCAAGACTCCGGTGCATCCCAACGATCACGTCAATCTGGGGCAGAGTTCCAACGACGTGGTGCCTACCGCGATCCGTGTCTGTGCCTTGCTTGCGGTGCAGGAACACCTGCAGCCGGCGCTGAAGCATCTGCGCAAGACCATCGACAAGCGCGCCAGGTCGCTGGACAAGATCGTCAAGACCGGCCGCACCCATCTGATGGATGCGATGCCGCTGACCTTCGGGCAGGAATTCGGCGCCTGGTCTGCGCAACTGCGCTCGGCGCAGGAGCGGATCGACGACGCGCTCAGGCGGCTGCGTCGCCTGCCGCTGGGCGGCACCGCGATCGGCACCGGCATCAATGCCGATCCGCGCTTCGGCGCGAAGGCGGCCAAGGCCTTGTCGACGTTGAGCGGAGCCAGGTTCGAAAGCGCGGAGAACAAGTTCGAAGGGCTTGCCGCGCAGGACGATGCGGTGGAGCTGTCCGGCCAGCTCAATGCGCTGGCCGTGGCGTTGATCAAGATCGCAAACGATTTGCGCTGGATGAATGCCGGGCCGCTGGCCGGGCTGGGCGAGATCGAGTTGCCGGCGCTTCAGCCGGGCAGCTCGATCATGCCGGGCAAGGTCAACCCGGTGATTCCCGAGGCCACCGTGATGGCCTGCGCCCAGGTAATTGGCCACCACACCGCGATTACCGTGGCCGGGCAGACCGGCAATTTCCAGTTGAACGTGACCCTGCCGCTGATTGCCTACAACCTGCTGGATTCAATCACGTTGCTGGGCAATGTGTCGCGGCTGCTTGCCGATAGCGCCATTGCCGGCCTGAAGGTGCGCCAGGAGCGCGTGCGCGAGGCGCTGGACCGCAATCCGATCCTGGTCACCGCGTTGAATCCCATCATCGGCTACGAAAAAGCGGCCGCTATCGCCAAGCGCGCCTACAAGGAGCAGCGCCCGGTGCTGGAGGTGGCCAGGCAGGACAGCGGACTGAGCGAAGCCGAATTGCGCCGGTTGCTGGACCCGGCCGCGCTGACCCGCGGCGGCATCCACGCCGGTGGCGGTGGCGGCGGCTGATCGCCGCCAGCCATGGGGGGGGGGCGCATGCGGTCTTGCCGTCGATGCGGCAAGACCGGTGGCGTGATGAGGCGGGGGGCATCGCGCCCGCCGCCTGCGATCGAAGCGTCAGCGTAACTGCGCGGTTGCGTGGTTCAGTGCCGTTCGGCCTGGACGTTCCCGAAGCTTTCGCGGTACGGCTGCAGCGGCGGGATTTCTTCCAGCAGCTCAGTACTGAGCCGCTGGATTTCCGGCGTCGCGGTCAGCTTGATCGACTTGTAATCCGGGTCCGGGCCGGCGTCGTTGACCGCCTGCTGGCGCAGCATCTGCAGATGCCCGAACAGCAGTTGCAGCTTGGCGCGGGTCGGCTCCTTCTGCGGTAGCGCGATATCGTCGATCTTGAGCGTGCCGTCCGGAGTGATCTCCGCATTGGCGGCGGGCGGGCGACGGATCATCACCGATTGCGTGGTGATGGCGACGCGCGGCTTGCCGCGTTCGGCACGCCGGGACGACTGATCGCCGCAGGCGGCGAGTGTGCACAGCAACAGCGCCATGCAGAGCATCACGAACTTGTTCATGGGGTCGAAGGGTCGAGGGAAGCGCACTAGTGTAATCCCGCGCCGGTCGATCGGCCGGGCAGGGGGCTACCGGGAGCGCTGACAACATGTCGCAGGTCCTTCACCTGTGAGGTGGGGCCGCTTTCGCGCAGTCTCGACGATCGAACGGCAACTGCGCAGGTCAACCCATGCGCAGCCGCCAAAGCGCCGCGTTCAAAGGTGGCCAACGCACCTGGCGGGCGGTCGTCAGGCGGATGCGGGCGGTGCGCTCAGAACTGCGGCGTACAGCGTTGGTACCTGCCGCTTCCGGGTACAGACCGTGCCCGCCTGGCGGTGAGCACGGTCGTGTTGCCGGCCGCTGTTAGTTGCGGCAATTGTCGACATCGTGTTGCGTCAGGCTCGAGTACGGTGCGAACGCGGGCACCAGTTGTGCAGCGGCGTCCTGCGCGGTGCGTAGTTTGCCCAGCTGATCGCAGATCTGCATGGCCTTGTTCTTGAAGGTTTCCGCTTCGGCTTGGATCTTGTCGCCGATTTGATCCGGGTTGCCGCTGAGCACGCCCTTGAGCGCTTCGCCCGCCGCATGTGCGCCGAAAGCCGCACCCTGGGTGCCGATATCGACACCTTTGCTGGCCACGCCCTGGACCTGCGCGTAGTAGCTGCGCATGGCTTCACGCTGTGCCTGGTTCAAGGCCACCGGCTTGCCCCCGATGCTGAGCGCCCCATCCACGCCGATGGAGGCGGCGGGCAGGCCCTGGCGTTTGAGCGTCAGGCTCTTGCCGTTGAAGGTCACGCCGGCGCTGTCGTTCTCGCCCGACACCACCACCTTCGGCTCGGACTTGCCGCAGCCCACCAGCAACACGCTGGCCATTACCGCAGAAATAAGCAGTTTCATACGCTATCCCCCGAATGAAGAGTTACTTGTCCGCCGGTACGCGCGTAGCGCCGCCCACATCGCTGGCGCTGATGTCGCCGCTGCCCTTGCGCGCAAGGCTCACATCGCCACTGACCTTGCGCACCTCGATCGAGCCGGACTTGATCGCCTCGATCATGACGCTTCCCTGCACGTGCTCGATCTCCATCTCGCCCGACCCCACGGTGCCGACGGTGACGTTGCCTGCCACCTCGCGCAATGTGACCTCGCCGGAGCCGACCGTGCCGACGTCGGTTGCGCCACGGATCTGCCTGGCCTTCAGGTCGCCCGAGCCCACCGCCAGTACACGCAGCGCACCGATATCCTCCAGCTCGATGTCGCCGGAGCCCACCTTGGCGGTGACACGTCCCTTGCTGCGGCGGACGGTCATATCGCCCGAGCCGACATCGGCGCTGACCGATGCGGCACCGGTGATCTCGGCATCACCGGAACCCACATCGAACTGCACCAGCAGGGTGTTCGGCACGCTGCCGCGCAGGTCCAGGTACGAATAGTTTTCGCCGATGGACATGCGGATCAGGCGGTCTTCGGCCAGGGTCACCACCAGCTTGTCGCCGACCCGCTTCTGGGTCACGGTCAGCTGCTTGAGCAGCTCGGCCTTGGCCGCACAGGCACGACCATGCAGGCGTCCGCCGGTACCGGGCGCGGCGTCCAGGCGCAGGTCGTTGGAGGCGACTTCGAACACCACCGACTTCACTCCCCTCAGTTGCAAGTCCAGGCTGCGCGGCTCGGAGAACCTGCATTGCTCTTCGGCAGCCGCGGCGCCGGGCAATGCGAACAGAAGGGCCAGGGTCAGGGGCAGGCGCATGGAATGTCCTTCAGGCTTCGGAGCGCCGGCGGCGCAGGTAGATGGAGGCGACGATCAGGGCCACACCGATGGCGGCACCGATCCAGATATCGGCATTGCCGTAGACGCGTGCGCTGTCGGTGTGCTGCAGGGCCCACTGCACCAGGTCGCTGGGGTTCTGCATGGCGCTGCTGTCCAGGTTGCCGCTGACTGCACGCGGCGACCAGGTGCCTGGCAGCGCGCTGAGCAGGCCGCGATAGGCGACGATGTACCAGATCCAGCCGATCGGCAGCGACACGCCCGGCATCGCCGACAGGATGCTCAGCATCACGCAGGCCAGCAGCGGGAACAGCACCGCCCACAGGAACGGCTTGCTGTTGGCCCAGGCCGAGCAGAACATCAGCCAGCCAACGGTGGGCAACGACCACAGCAGGCTCATCGGCACGGTCTTGAGCAGCAACCAGAGCATCGTGAACGGATGCGAGTGGGTGGCCATCGCCCAGGGGCTGGGTGCACCGGCGATCAGGGCGCCGACGATGGCGATCAGCCACAGCGCCAGACCTACCACCAGGCCGATCGCGATGGCGATCAGCGGCGCCAGCAACAGCGCCCAGGCTGCCTTCGACAGTACCGTCTGTACATCCGACACCGGCAGCGATTTCCAGAACAGCACGCTGCGGTCGCGGCGATCGTCGTACAGGCTGCCCAGTGCGTAGAAGAACACCACGAAGGCCAGCACCACCGAGGCGATGCCGATCCCGCCCAGCAGCAGGCCGTCGCCAACCTGGCCCAGGGTGCGGGTGTACTCGGCCATGTCGTCCAGCTTGACGCTGTCGCCAACCATGTTGCGGCGCGCGGTGATCGCACCTATCACCGCGCCCAGCAGTGCGAAGAACACGGCGATGCCGCCGGTGATCACCTGCGCCCAGACGAAGCCGCCACGGTGTTCCCAGTATTCGCGTTTGAGCAGCCAGCCGAAGCTGCGGGCAGGCGATGCGTGCGTGGTCACAGTGTTCATGCGTAGGTCCCCTTCATGACGGCAACAAACAGGTCGGCCAGGCCGGGATTGCGGGTTTCGCCAAAGCCGGCGAGCTGTGCCTTGGGCACCCCATCGAACAGCATCACGGTCTTGCCGAACGGCAGGCTGCGCTCGTCGATCGGCTTGAGCGCACGCACGGTATCCAGGTGCTCGGCGCCGACCAGCACTTCGGTATAGCGCTCGGCCACGTCTTCCATATCGGCGGTCAACACGATGCGGCCATCGCGGATGAACAGCACATCGGTCAGGATGTGTTCGATTTCTTCGACCTGGTGGGTGGTGACGATGATGGTCTTCTGCTCGTCGAAGTAATCCTCCAGCAGGCGCTGGTAGAACTGCTTGCGGTACAGGATGTCCAGCCCCAGGGTGGGTTCGTCCAGCACCAGGATGCGTGCGTCGATGGCCATTACCAGCGCCAGATGCAGCTGCACGATCATGCCCTTGGACAGCTCGCGCACCCGCGACTTGCGATTGAGCTGGGTGTTGGCCAGGAAGCGCTCGCACTTGGCACGATCAAAGCGCGGGTGCACGCCGGCGACGAAGTCGATCGCTTCGCCTACCCGCAACCAGCGCGGCAGCACCGCCACGTCGGCAATGAAGCAGACCTCGTTCATCAGCGCGTTGCGCTCGGTGCGCGGGTCCATGCCCAGCACCTTCAAGTCGCCGTCGAAATCGGTCAACCCCAGCACGGCCTTGAGCGCGGTGGTCTTGCCGGCGCCGTTGGGGCCGATCAACCCGACGATGCGACCGGCGGCGATGGTGAAGCTGGTGTTGTCCAGCGCCAGGCGGTGTTTGTAGGCCTTGCGCAGGCCGCGTGCGTCGACGACATGGTCGGTGGAGACGGCGGTCATGGTGTTTTCCCCTGTGGCAACAGATCGTCGATGGACAGGCCCAGCCGCTGGATCCGCTCCAGCACCGCCGGCCATTCTTCATTCAAGAAACGCTCGCGTTCGCTTCCGCGCAGCTTCTGTGCCGCTTCCGGGGTCATGAACATGCCCAGGCCGCGACGCTTTTCCACCAGGTTCTCGTCGGCCAGTTCCTGATAGGCGCGCGAGACGGTGATGGGATTGAGTTGATAGTCCGCCGCCACCTGGCGCACCGACGGCAGGGCGTCGCCGGGCTTGAGGATTCCATCGAGCATCATGGCAATGACCCGTTCCTTGAGTTGGCGGTAGATGGGAGCGCCGTCGCTCCACTGGATGTCGTTCATGATCAGCTCCGTGGGCGCAGAACCTGCGCGAAGGAGAAATAGGGCATCGACAGCGAAGCGCGCAGGTGCCGGCCGGGCCGGGTGCGCGCTTCGGGGGGAGGTGTCGCGTTTTCCGTAACCGCCTCCGACACGCCATAATCGGCGCCGGACTCCGTCACCTGACTGGAAGCGGCTCCCAGCCAACCAAGAACACATAGGGTGGTGCCGAACAGCAACAGCGGAACTGGTCGCGTGACACGTGTGCTGTTCATGCTTTCCCCCTGCGTTGGATGACTGGTGTTGTATTCAACTATAACACCGACACGCAGACAGTCAACTCCCTGTCACACCCAACTGATGGCACCCCGCACGCACCGGGTCGCCCACCCAATCGAGGACCTGCCCATGTTGCTCAGACGTCTGTTGGTGATTGTATTTGCTGGCGTTTTGGCGAGTTCGGCGATGGCAGCCAGTGCGCCGCTGCTGGACCTGGACTACCGCCCGCTGGCCGGCAAGGCGCCGATCAACCTGAACCGTAGTTACGGCGGCAAGGTGCTGATGGTGGTCAACACCGCCAGCAAATGCGGCTATACCCCGCAGTACGAGGGCCTGGAAGCGCTCAACCAGCGCTTCGGCAGCCGCGGCTTTGCGGTGCTGGGCTTCCCGTCCAACGATTTCCAGGGGCAGGAACCGGGATCTGAGAAGCAGATCCAGGAATTCTGCACGCTGACCTATGGCGTCAAGTTCCCGATGTTTGAGAAGGTGCATGTGCTGGGCAAGGAGGCGACGCCGCTGTACCAGCGGCTGACCCAGGCCACGGGTGTGGCGCCGGTCTGGAACTTTCATAAGTATCTGATCGGTCGCAATGGACAGGTGGTGGCGCAGTTCCCCAGCAAGATCAAACCGGACGATCCGAGCGTGCTGGCGGCAATCGAACGCGAGCTCAATGCACCGTCGCGCTGAGCGCGGCTCTCGCAACGCCGCGTGCGCGTGCGACAATGCGTGTTCAGCGCCGTCGGTGGCGCGTCTTTTCACTTTCTGGAATTGCATCGAATGAAGATGGGAAAGCGCGGCGCGGCGACGTCGCTACTGATGGTGGCAATGGCGGCTTCGATGCCGGCGATGTCGCAGCAACCGGCCGCAGCGGCCACCAAGGAGAAGCCAGTTTTGAATGCATCGTCTGAGAAAAGCACGCGCGAGAACGTCAGCTACGCCATCGGTATGGACGTGGCGCGCTCGTTCGAGCCGATTGCCCAGGACATCGACCTGGGCGCGATGCAACGCGCCATCGAAAATGCGTTCAAGGGTGGCAAGCCGCTGCTGTCCGACGAGCAGACCCAGGCCACCGACACCGCCCTGCGCACCGCGCTGGCGGCCCGTAACGGCCAGCAGGTGCCGGGCATGGCGCCGGGCTCCGCGCCGGCCGCGCCGTCCAAGGAAAACGTCGGCCTGATGCTGGGCGACCGCGCGGTCGGTCCATCGCTGGCCGGCATCAAGGACGAGATCGACCTGTCGATCCTGATGGAAGCGGTACGCACCGTGTTCGCCAAGGGCACCACGCGTCTGACCCAGCAGGAGGCGGCCGCCACCATGCAGGCCTTCGCCACTGCCAAGCAGGGCGCTGCCGGCGCCAAGAACCGCGAAGAAGGCAATGCCTTTTTGGCCAAGAACAAGACCGAGAAGGGCGTGATCACCACCGCGTCCGGCCTGCAGTACATGGTGTTGCGCCAGGGCAGCGGCGAGCGCCCGATGCGCACCAACAAGGTCCGTGTGAACTACGAAGGAAAGCTGCTCAACGGGCAGGTGTTCGACAGTTCCTACCAGCGCGGCCAGCCGGCCGAGTTCGGCCTGGACCAGGTCATTCCGGGGTGGACCGAGGGCGTCGCCCTGATGCCGGTCGGCTCGAAGTATCGTTTCTGGATTCCATCCAACCTGGCCTATGGCCCGAATGGCACCCAAGGCGGGCCGATCGGACCGGACGCAACGTTGACATTCGATGTCGAACTGATGGGCATCCTTCCCTGATCTTCCGCAGGAGTCATTCCATCCATGCGCGTTGCGATCTTCGGCACCGGCTACGTGGGTCTTGTCACCGGTACCTGCCTGACGGAAGTCGGGCATCGGGTCGCCGGCGTGGACCTCGACCGGGCCAAGGTTGATCGGCGCAATGGTGGGGTGATTCGGACCCCGGGGTGACCGAGTGGAAGCGTTTGGCAGCCCGGATCGTGCCGGGGTCGAGCAGGCCTTGAAGGACCATGTCGTGTTCGACGGGCGCAACCTGGATGACCGGCAGCAGATTGAAGCTGCCGGTCTGGCGTATGACGCCATTGGACGAGGTCGTTCGTTGTATGCATGAGCAACTCCCGCTGCACGACCGCGCGCTGGAAGCGCGGTTGATCGAATTGGAAACGCGACTGTCCTTCCAGGAACAGGCGCTCAACGAACTGAGCGAGGCGCTTGCCGATGCCCGGCTCACCGGTGCGCGCAATGCCGAACTGATCCGCCACCTGCTCGAGGATCTGGGCAAGGTGCGCTCCACGTTGTTTGCCGATGCAGCGGATGAGCCGCCGCCTCCGCACTATTGATTGCAGATTGCCATCACCATGAGCGATACCTTACGTGACCAATTGCTTGGCCTGGGCTTCAAGTCCGCGCCCAAGCCCGAACGCAAGCCCGACGCACGGTCTGCCGCGCGTCCACACGGCAAGGGTGGCAAGCCCGCTCCCGGCGGCAACACGCCGGGTGGCCAGGGCCGCGGACCGCAGCGGCCACAGGCCGCCCCCCTTGATGGCGGCAACCTGCGCAAGCACGACGGACGGCCCGGTGGGCCGCGTCCGCCGCAGGCCGGCACCGACCGGCGCGGCCCCAGGCCCGCCCGCACGCGCGAAGACATCGACCTGGCCAAGGCCTATGCGATCCGTGCGCAGCGCGAAAAGGACGAGCGCATCGAGGCCGAGCGTCTCAAGCAGGAAGAAGCGCGCCTGCGCCGCGAAGCCAAGGCCAGGCTGGAGGAATTGCTCAAGGACAAGGGCCTGAATCACCCCGATGCCGATATCGCCCGGCATTTCCCGTATGGCGGCAAGATCAAGCGGATCTACGTCACTGCCGATCAGCTCAAGGCGCTCAATGCCGGCGAGCTCGGTGTGCTGCAACTCAACGGGCGCTACGTGCTGGTGACCGCCGAAGTGCTCGCCGAAGCCGAAGCGGTGTTCGCTCCCTCGGTCGCATTGAAGGTGGACCCCAATGCGCCTGCGGGCGACGACCCGTATGCCGACCCCAAGTACCAGGTACCCGACGATCTGGTCTGGTAACGCCTGGGAGCAGGTTGGGTTGTTCATGGGCACCTTGCGGGTGCCCATCTTGTTTGTGGCCAATCTACAACGCGATGTGTGCCCCACCGACGGCATTGCCGGGTAATTTGCAGTCGCCAGGCAGGCTGTCGATGATCGTTGCGCCATGGCAAGCGCCTGAGACCCCGAGTGACCTGGTGATGTCACCGGGCGGCGGCGCCGAGGTAATCACCACGCGTCCGTACAACGGCGGCATCACACGACGTCGTCTGCTTGCTCACGGCATGGCTGGTGCAGGCATTGCAGAGGCACGAATGGCCGCGGTCGACAATCCGGTCACGGCCGGGGCTGCACCATGCGGGCCGTTGCCGGTTGGCGCGGTCGGGCCTATGGTCGGCTGCGCTGCTGCTCACTTCCTACCGATGGTGCCGCCCATGTTCCAGTCTTCCGATGCCCTGCAACCTCGCGCCGATAGGGCGCGGTCGTCGATGTCCGCTGCCGTACCGGGCGGTGTGCGTGTGACGGCACAGCGCACTGTGGTGCTGGCCGGCGTCCTGCTGGCGCTATGCATGACCAGCGGGCAGGTGGCGGCACAGGCCGAGGATCCGCCGGCGTTCGATCGCCCCGGCATTCCGTTTGCTGCCGAGGTGCTGCAGCCCGGTGCATTTGCCTGGGAGCAGGGCTTGCCGGATGCGAGCACCGACCGCGCCGATGGCCAGCGCACTACGCTCTACACCGCCGACACCGTGCTGCGTCTGGGCCTGGCGCAGCATGTGGAGCTGCAGCTCGGCAGCGACAGTTACAACTGGCAGCACGGTGGTGGCACACGGGTCCGCGGCGGGGGCGACAGCCATGTCGGCCTGAAGGTGGCCCTGCCGTCGCGCTCGCAGAGCTTTCATTGGGCGGCGCTGGGCACCTATAGCGTGCCGACCGGCAGCCCGGCCTTCAGCGACGGCTACGCGCGCGAACTGGGGCTGACCGCATCCTGGGACCTTGCGCAGCAGCGTGCGCTGGCGCTGTACGTCAACTACGCGCGCGACGACGACGGGCATAGTTGGACCTTTGCGCCCAACTACACGTTCTTTTCCGGCGAACGCTTCAGCAGCTATGTGGAAGCGGGCGTGGAGACCGGCAGCGAGCACTCGCGTGTCGCCGGTGCCGGCGGCGCCTGGCAATTGCCGCACGCGATGCAGCTGGATGTGTCGGTGCTGCGCGGACTGACGTCGGAAAGCCCGGACTGGCAGGGCGGGATCGGGTTGTCGATCGCCTTCCAGTAACCGGCCTGCCTGGCTCGACGCAGAACGAAGCTGCCGAGCAGCAAGGCCGTGCCCAATCCTCGGAGAAGGTAGTCACGTTGCGCAATGACGCCGACTGACAGCGGTAGAGTCCAATGCTGCACTGCCGCATGCATTGGGTGCGGGGACAAGGCTTAATTGGATCGATCCAATTTCAGTCCATTGCATGCACGATTTCCATCCAGCGGGGGCGGGCGCTTGACGCGTTCCGGGCAGTCACCGGCCACGCCGGAGGCGGGCGAGACGCGCGCGGTGCGTCGTGGTGCCGTGACGCTGCGCGACATTGCCAGCGCAATCGGCGTGTCGCGCGCCACGGTGTCGCTGGTGCTGCGGGGCAGCCCGCTGGTGCATGCCACGACCCGCGCGCGGGTGGAAGCCGAGCTGGATCGGCAACACTACGTCTATAACCGCGCTGCGGCCAACCTGCGGCAGCGCACCTCGTCCAGCATCGCACTGGTCATCAACGATCTGTCCAACCCGTTCTTCGCCGAATTCGCCGCCGGTGTCGACGAGGCGCTGGGTGCGACCGGTTATGTGACCCTGCTGGGCAGCACCGGTGAGTCGACGCAGCGCCAGCACGCGGTGCTGGCCTCGCTGATGGAGCACACGCCGGCCGGCATCATCCTCTCGCCCGCCGAAGGCAGCCAGGCACAGGCGCTGGCGCAGGTATTGGGCCGTCAGCGCAACGTGGTGCTGTTCAACCGCGAAGTGGAAGGAGCCGGCTGGGATCTGCTGGCGCTGGACAACGAGCAGGGCGCCTTGCTCGCCTGCACCCATCTGATCGCGCAGGGGCACCGGCAGATCGTGTTCTTCGGCGGCCATGCCGATTCCAGCTCCTGCCGGCAGCGTCGTGCCGGCTACGCGCGGGCGATGTCCGCGGCCGGGCTGGCTGTGCAGTACGTCGAATCGGCACCCAATCGCCAGGATGCCGCCTCGTGTGGCGCACGCATGCTCGGCAGTGGCGCGCACAGCGCCACCGCGGCGGTCTGCTACAACGACAGCGTTGCACTGGGCCTGATGGCGGCCCTGGCGATGCGCGGCATCGTGCCGGGGCGCGACTTCGCGGTGACCGGCTTCGACGATATTGCCGAGGCCGCGCTGTTCACTCCTGCGCTGACAACGCTGGCGGCCGACCCGCGCGCGCGCGGCCGCCAAGCTGCGCAACTGGTGCTGCAACGCATCGGCAGCCCCGACCTGGCGGCGCAGCGGCTCACTGCCGCGGTGGCGCTGCAGATTCGCGCCAGCAGTGCCTGCGCACCGATACCTGCGGTTTCGTCCGCTCCGTTACACCGTTCTCCCGCCCATTCCCCCACCAAGGCCTCCGGCCGCTGACCAGGCAACTCCTATGGTTTCCCTTTCCACGCAATCCACTGTGCCAAGCGGCAACAAGGCGCCCGTCAACAACGGCGTCGCGTTGTCGGTGGTCACCACGATCTTCTTCATGTGGGGCTTTCTCACCTGCCTCAACGACATCCTGATTCCGCATTTGAAGTCGGTGTTCGAGCTCAACTTCGCGCAGGCGATGCTGGTGCAGTTCACCTTCTTCGGTGCGTATTTCCTGATGTCGCTGCCGGCCGGTTGGCTGGTGAACCGATTGGGCTACAAGCAGGGCATCGTGGCCGGGCTGGCAGTGGCGGCGGTTGGCGCGCTGGGCTTCTGGCCGGCGGCGGAGTTGCGCGTCTACGGCGCCTTCCTGGGCGCGCTGTTCGTGCTGGCCACCGGCATCACCATCCTGCAGGTGGCGGCCAATCCCTACGTTGCGTTGCTGGGTCCGGAGCGCAGTGCCTCCAGCCGGCTGACCCTGGCGCAGGCGCTCAATTCCCTAGGCACCGCGATCGCGCCGTTGCTGGGCGGCTGGTTGATCCTGTCCAACACGGTGATGAGCAGCGACGCGCTGAAGGCGCTGCCTGAACCCGAGCAGCTCGCCTACCGCGTGCAGGAAGCGCAGGCGGTGCAGGGCCCGTACATCGGCCTGGGCGTGGTGCTGTTCCTGCTGGCGATCTTCGTGTTCCTGTTCCGCCTGCCGGCATTGACCGACTCTGGCGCGCAGAAGGAAGAAAGCAGGCATTCGCTGCTGGATGCGCTGCGCCACCCGCATGTGCGCTTCGGTGTGCTGGCGATCTTCTTTTATGTGGGTGCGGAAGTGGCGATCGGCAGCCTGATGGTCAATTACTTCTCGTTGCCGGAGATCGGCGGATTCACCGAGCGTGAGGCGACCAAGTACGTGTCGGCCTACTGGACGCTGGCAATGATCGGCCGCTTCATCGGCTCGGCGCTGCTGGCCAAGCTCTCGCCGCGCGTGCTGCTGTCGGTGTTCGCAGCCATCAATGCACTGTTCCTGGGGCTGACCATGGCCAGCGGCGGCATGCTGGCGGTGTATGCGCTGGTGGCGATCGGGCTGTTCAATTCCATCATGTTCCCGACCATCTTCACTCTGGGCATCGAGCGCCTGGGCGCATTGACCGGCCGCGCCTCCAGCCTGCTGATCATGGCCATCGTGGGCGGCGCGATCGTGCCATACCTGCAGGGCCTGCTGGCCGATCGCATCGGCCTGCATGAGTCGTTCGTGCTGCCGCTGGTGTGCTACCTGTACATCGTGTTCTACGGCATCTGGGGCTCGCGCCTGCGTGGCGCCCTGGCGGAGGCACGCGCATGAGTGCGGTCAGGAATCAGGTGATCTGCTTCGGTGAAGCCTTGATCGACATGCTGGCCTTGCCGCAGGCCGCCGGCGACGATGCGCGTACCTTCGCGCAATACGCCGGCGGTGCGCCGGCCAACGTGGCGGTGGCAGTGGCCAAGCTCGGCGGTGCGGCGCATTTTGTCGGCATGCTGGGCCGCGACATGTTTGGCGACTTCCTGCTGCAGAGCCTGCAGCAGGCCGGCGTGGCCACCGACGGCATCGTGCGCACCGACCAGGCCAAGACCGCGCTGGCGTTCGTCGCACTCGATGCCGCTGGCGAGCGCAGTTTCAGCTTCTACCGGCCGCCGGCGGCGGACCTGCTGTTCCGTGCCGAACATTTCGCCGCCGACGGCTTCGCGCAGGCAGCGGTGCTGCACGTGTGCTCCAACAGCATGACCGAGCCGGAGATCGCGCAATGCACGCTCGATGGCATGCGCCGCGCGCGCGCTGCCGGCGCCATCGTCAGCCTGGATCTCAACCTGCGCCCGATGCTGTGGCCGCAGGACGTGAACCCGGCGCCGGTGCTGTGGGAGGCGCTGGCCCTGGCCGATGTGGTCAAGCTTTCGCGCGAAGAACTCGACTATCTGGCCGGCACCTTGAATGCCGACGCTGGCGCGGTGACGCAGAAGCTGTGGCAGGGGCAGGCGCGTTGGCTGCTGGTCACCGACGGCGGTGGCCCGGTGCATTGGCGCACGCGTACCGATACCGGCCAGGTGCCAACCTTCGATGTGCAGGTGCGCGACAGCACTGCGGCAGGCGATGCCTTCGTCGGCGGCCTGCTGTACCAGCTGGCAGCGCGTGCAATTGCGCTCGAGCAGCTGTGCGGCGACCCCACGACGATGGCCGAGGTGATCCGCTTCGCCGCCGCGGTCGGTGCGTTGGCGGTGACGCGCAAGGGCGCGTTTGCAGCGATGCCCGGCATCGATGACGTCCATACCCTGATCCAGGAACAAGCATGAGCCCGTTGCCCGCTTCCCCCGCGCCCGATTTCCGTTCGGCCGACGTCCTGCGCCAGCACATCGCCGACACCATGGCGTTCTACCACCCGCGCGCGATCGATCCAGCCGGTGGCTTCTTCCAGTATTTCAAGGATGACGGCAGCATCTACGATGCCGGCCACCGGCATCTGGTGAGCAGCACGCGCTTCGTCTTCAACTACGCAATGGCCTACCGCGAGTTCGGCAATGCCGAGTACCTGGAGGCAGTGCGCCACGGCCTGGATTACTTGCGCAACGTGCATCGCAACGCCGCCACCGGCGGTTATGCGTGGACCTTGCGCGATGGCGTCGTGGAAGACGACATGAACCACTGCTACGGCGTGGCCTTCGTGCTGCTGGCGTATTCGTGCGGGCTGAAGGCCGGTATCGCCGAGGCGCGTGCGTGGATGGACGAAACCTGGCAGCTGCTGGAGAAATACTTCTGGGAGCCGGAATTCGGCTTGTACCGCGATGAAGCCGATGCCCAGTTCACCTTCACCACGTACCGCGGCCAGAACGCCAACATGCACATGTGCGAGGCGATGATCGCCGCGTACGAAGCCAGTGGCGAGCAGCGCTACCTCGATCGTGCGCTGCAGCTGGCCGATCACATGACCCGGCGCCAGGCGGCCAAGGCCGATGGCCTGGTGTGGGAGCATTACGACCGGCAGTGGAACATCGATTGGGACTACAACCGCGACAATCCCAAGCATCTGTTCCGGCCTTGGGGCTTCCAGCCGGGCCACCAGACCGAATGGGCCAAGCTGCTGATGCTGCTGGATCGCTATGCGCCCACGGACTGGTTGTTGCCGACGGCGCAGCATCTGTTCGATGTGGCGGTAGAGCGCTCCTGGGATGCGCAGCGCGGCGGGCTGTATTACGGCTTCGCGCCGGATGGGCAGGTGTGCGACGACGACAAGTATTTCTGGGTGCAGGCCGAATCGCTGGCCGCCGCTGCCTTGCTCGCTCAACGCAGCGGCGATGCGCGCTATTGGCAGTGGTACGACAAGCTGTGGGACTACTCCTGGACACACATGATCGACCACCGTTACGGTGCGTGGTATCGCATCCTGGATGCGGACAACCGCAAGTACAGCGACGAGAAGAGCCCGGCCGGCAAGACCGACTACCACACCATGGGCGCGTGCTACGAAGTGTTGAACGTGTTGCGGCCGGCAGCGTGATACGGCTGTGACAGGGCGCGGCCGTCCCTATGCGGCCGCGCCCTGATGTGGGAGCGCAGCCGGGCGCGATGAGGCTTTATCGGTAAAGCCCTTTCGCGCCCGGGTGCGTGCCTACGTTGGTTTGCTGGTGCCTGCGATGATGGCGGGCCGCTGTTATTCCGGGTCGTAATCCAGGTTCGACGCCAGCCAGCGCTCGGCCAATGCCAGCGTAACGCCCTTGCGCCTGGCGTAGTCGGCGACCTGTTCCTTGCCCAGCCGCCCGACCACGAAATACTGGCTCTTTGGATGGCTGAAGTAGTAGCCGGACACCGCGGCGGTGGGCAGCATCGCAAAACTCTCGGTCAGCGACATTTCGGCATGGCGTTCGGCGTCGAGCAGATCGAATAGCGTGCGTTTCTCGCTGTGCTCGGGACAGGCCGGGTAGCCGGGCGCCGGGCGGATGCCGCGGTAACGCTCGGCGATCAGCGCCTCGTTGTCCAGGTTCTCATCGTCCACATAGCCCCAGAACTCGGTGCGCACGCGCTGATGCAGGCGCTCGGCCAGCGCCTCGGCCAGGCGGTCGGCCAATGCCTTGAGCAGGATGGAGTTGTAGTCGTCGTGCGCGGCTTCGAAGCGGGCGATATGCGGATCGATGCCGAGGCCGGCGGTGACCGCGAACGCACCGATCCAGTCCTGTTTGCCGCTGTCCTTGGGCGCGATGAAATCGGCCAGGCAAAAGTCCGGGCGGTCGATGGGTTTGTCGACTTGCTGGCGCAAGAAATGCAGCAAACGCCGGGATTCGGGATTGGGAATTGGAGATTGGCTAGGCTGCTGCGAATCCCCACTCTCGGTTGCCCAATCCCGGTGGTCCGTCAGGACCACTTCAACATCATCGCCTACCGCATTGGCCGGCCATAGCCCGAACACCGCCTTGGCCGTGAGCCATTTTTCATCGACGATCCGCTTGAGCATGCGTCGCGCATCGCGATACAGCTCGCTGGCCTGGGGGCCGACGATCTCGTCGCTGAGGATGGCCGGAAACTTGCCGGCCAGCTCCCAGGCCTGGAAGAACGGGGTCCAGTCGATCAGCTCCACCAGCTCGGCCAGCGGATAGTCGTCGAAGACGTGCAGGCCGGGTTGGCGCGGAGTGGGAGGCGTGTAGTTGCCCCAGTCGCCGTCGAACTTTTGCGCGCGCGCCTTTTCCAGCGACACCAGCCGCTTGGCGTCGCCACGGTTGCGATGACGTGCGCGGATCTCCGCATAGTCGGCATCGTTGGCGGCAACAAACGCCTGCCGCAGGTCGCGCGAGATCAGCGATTGCGCCACGCCTACCGCACGCGAGGCATCCTTTACCCACACGGTGGGCGCGGTGTAGTGCGGGTCGATCTTCAGTGCGGTGTGCGCGCGCGAGGTGGTGGCACCCCCGATCAGCAACGGAATCTCGAAGCCCTGGCGCTGCATTTCGCGCGCCACGTGCGACATCTCTTCCAGCGATGGCGTGATCAGGCCGGACAGCCCGATCAGATCCGCATGTTCTTCGCGCGCGCGGTCCAGGATCACCTGCGCGCTGACCATCACGCCCAGGTCGACCACATCGAAGTTATTGCAGGCCAGTACCACGCCGACGATGTTCTTGCCGATGTCGTGCACATCGCCCTTGACGGTGGCCATGATGATCTTGCCGTTGGACTTGCCGACATCGCCGGTGCGCAGTTTTTCCGCTTCGATGAAGGGCAGCAGATAGGCCACAGCCTTTTTCATCACGCGCGCGGACTTGACCACCTGCGGCAGGAACATCTTGCCGGCGCCGAACAGGTCGCCGACCACGTTCATGCCGTCCATCAGCGGGCCTTCGATCACATCCAGCGGGCGGGGGGAGTGCTGGCGCGCTTCCTCGGTATCGATGTCCACATAGGCGTCGATACCGTGCACCAGTGCATGCGCCAGACGCGCACGCACCGGCTTGTCGCGCCACGCCAGGTCTTCGGCTTTCGATGCGCCCTTGGTGCCCTTGTAGCGCTCGGCGATTTCCAGCAACCGTTCGGTGCCGTCGCGGCGCCGGTTGAGGATCACGTCCTCCACGCGCTCGCGCAGCTCCGGGTCTAGCTCGTCGTAGATCGGCATGCCGCCGGCATTGACGATGCCCATGTCCATGCCGGCCTCGATGGCATGGAACAGGAACACCGAGTGGATCGCCTGGCGCACGGTCTCGTTGCCGCGAAACGAGAACGACACATTGGAGACGCCGCCGGAAACATGGCAATGCGGCAACGTGCGCTTGATCTCGCGCGTGGCCTCGATGAAGTCCACCGCGTAGTTGTCGTGCTCCTCGATGCCGGTGGCCACGGCAAAGATGTTCGGATCGAAGATGATGTCTTCCGGCGGGAAGCCCACCTGTTCGGTCAGCACCTTATAGGCACGCGTGCAGATTTCCACCTTGCGCGCGCAGGTATCGGCCTGGCCCACCTCATCGAAGGCCATCACCACCGCGGCAGCACCGTAGCGCAACACCTTGCGCGCCTGTTCGATGAAGATCGCTTCGCCTTCCTTGAGCGAGATCGAATTGACCACGCTCTTGCCTTGCAGGCACTTCAGGCCTGCTTCGATCACCGTCCACTTGGACGAATCCACCATCACCGGGATGCGCGCGATGTCCGGCTCGGACATGATCAGGTTGAGAAAGCGCGTCATCGCCTTTTCGGAATCGATCAGGCCTTCGTCCATGTTGACGTCGAGGATCTGTGCGCCGTTGGCGACCTGCTGGCGCGCCACCTCCACCGCCTCTTCGTAGCGCTCCTCCTTGATCAGCTTGCGGAACTGCGCGCTGCCGGTGACGTTGGTGCGCTCGCCGACGTTGATGAACAGCAGGTCCGGGGTGATGACCAGCGGTTCCAGGCCGGACAGGCGGGTGTAGCGGGGAGTGCTCATGCAGGGCTCTGCTGGACGGTGACGGCGCGGTGGGTCTTGGCGGGGTGGTGCTTAGGGCAGGAAGATGTGGCGCGATGAAATGCGGCCCTCATCCGGCGCTGCGCGCCACCTTCTCCCGCGGGCGGGAGAAGGGCAATTCCCTGCGCACGGCGCGTATGTGTGGCAAGCCAAGTCATGCGCCGTCCTTCTCCCGCCTGCGAAGGATGCGCACGGCGCGTCCTAGTGGCAGCCCAAGCGCCGCGCAGTCCTTCTCCCGCCAGCGGGAGAAGGTGCCCGAAGGGCGGATGAGGGCGCACTTGCCGCATCACGCCGCCAACTCCTGCGCGCCAGGCAATTGCCGCGGCGGCAGATCGGCCACCGCGTCGGCGATGGCGCGGATATGGTCCGGCGAGGTGCCGCAGCACCCGCCGACCAGATTGAGCAGGCCGGCCTGGGCGAACTCGCGCAGCGTGGCCGCCATTTCTTCCGGGGTTTCGTCGTATTCGCCAAAGGCATTGGGCAGGCCGGCATTCGGATGCGCGCTGACGTAGCCGTCGGCGATCTGCGCCAGGGTCTCCACGTGCGGGCGCAGGTCCTTGGCGCCCAGCGCACAATTCAAACCCACCGACAGTGGCCGCCCGTGCGCCACGGAGGCGTAGAACGCTTCGGCGGTCTGCCCGGACAGGGTGCGCCCGGACGCATCGGTGATGGTGCCGGAGATCATCACCGGCAGCCGTCCGCCGCGCGTTTCGAAGACTTCTTCGATGGCGTACAGCGCGGCCTTGGCGTTGAGCGTGTCGAAGATGGTTTCCACCATCAAGGTGTCGGCGCCGCCGTCGATCAGGCCTTCGATCGCTTCGCGATAGGTCTGCCGCAGTGCGTCGAAGCTGGTATTGCGATACCCGGGATCGTTGACGTCGGGGCTGATCGAGGCCGTGCGGCTGGTCGGGCCGAGCACGCCGATCACGAAGCGCGGCTTGTGCGGGGTCAGCGCTTCGACCGCATCGCAGCAATCGCGCGCGACCTGGGCGCCGGCCTTGTTCAACTCGTAGACCAGGTGTTCCAGGTGATAGTCGGCCTGGCTTACCGAGGTCGCGTTGAAGGTATTGGTCTCCAGCAGATCGGCACCGGCATCCAGGTAGGCGCGGTGGATGCCGGCGATGATCTGCGGGCGCGTCAGCAGCAGCAGGTCGTTGTTGCCCTTCAGGTCATGCCCTTCCGGCGCGTGTGCGTGATCGCACCCCGGCCCATGCACGTGCGCGCTGTCGTAGCCGTCGGCAAAGCGCGTGCCGCGGTAATCCGCCTCCTGCAGGTCGTGGCGCTGGATCATGGTGCCCATCGCGCCATCGATGATGAGGATGCGCTCGGCCAGCGCGGCAGTCAGCCTGGCGGCACGCTCCGGATGCAGCCACGGCAATGCAAACGGGATTGGGGATTCGGAATTGGGGATACGCGCGTGCGTCATGGTTCGGTTCTCCGTGCAGCGGTGTCTGTGTTTTCCACCAATCCCGAATCCCGACTCCCCAATCCCGGCTTCACAGCAATCAACGAGATCACCTCGAAATGCGGCGGCCGCTTTTCGCGCGTCACCGTCTCCAGGCTGGACACCTCCAGCCCGGCCTTCTCGACAAATCTGCGCAATTCCTTGGCGGCAAAACCCAGGTTGACGTGGCCATAGGCATGCACGGCCGCGCGATGTTCGTGTTTGGCCAGGCTGCACAGCAGCAGCCGGCCGCCGGGGCGCAGCACGCGCGCCGATTCGGCCACGGCCTGCGCCGGCTTTGCGGCATAGGTGAGTGCATGCATCAACACCACCAGGTCGAAGCTGGCATCGGGGAACGGCAGTGCATGCATGTCGCCCTCGCGCACTTCCACGTTGCGCAGCTTGCGCAGACGCTCGCTGGCGGCGGCCACCACGCGCGCACTGGTGTCGATGCAGATGTAGCGGGTGGCGTGCGGGGCCACCAGTTCGGCCAGCACGCCATCGCCGGAGGCGATGTCCAGCACGTCGCCGGTTTCCAGCAGGGGCAGCGCGGTGCGCGCCAACGCTTCCCAGGTGCGCCCGGGGGAGTAGTGGCGCTCCATGTCGCCGGCCACCGAATCGGCCCAATTCTGGTCGGCGGCGCGGTTGGCGAGCACGGCGGCCACGCGCTCGGCATCCTGGCGTAGCAGCGGATCGTCGCTGCCGGTGCTCAGCGCCAGCCACAGCGCCCGTTGCGCCGGGTCCAGCGACACTTCGTCGAAGCGGTAGTACGCGGACACGCCGGCGCGGCGGTCGCGCACCAGCCCGGCTTCTTTGAGCTTGGCCAGGTGGGTGGACACCCGCGGCTGGGCCAGGCGGGTGATGGCCGACAGCTCGGCCACGGTGAGTTCTTCCTGTTCCAGCAGGGCCAGCAGGCGGACACGGGTGGCGTCGGCGAATACTTTCAGGCGGGCCGACCAGTCTTCCAGATCCATGAATATCTCTATATCGCGATATGGAGATATTTTCGGCCGGGCAGGGGATGGGGTCAACTACATACGCATGCGAATGGTTGTGGCTACAATGGGCGCACAGCCAATACCCGGGAGGGGTCGAACGTGGATTTCAGCTTTACCGAAGAACAACTGATGATCCAGGACGTGGCCCGCCGGATCGGCCAGGAAAAGATCGCCCCCAGCGCCGAGCAGTTCGATCGCAGCGGCGAATTTCCGCTGGAGAACATCCAGCTGCTGGGTGAGAACGGTCTGATGGGCATCGAGGTGCCGGCCGAGTACGGCGGTGCCGGTATGGACCCGATCAGCTATGCATTGGCGATGATCGAGATCGCCGCCGCCGACGGCGCGCATTCCACCATCATGTCGGTCAACAACTCGCTGTTCTGCACCGGCATCCTGAAGAACGGCACCGAAGCGCAGAAGCAGCGCTACGTGCGCGCGATTGCCGAAGGTACCCACATCGGCGCCTTCGCACTGACCGAGCCGCAGTCCGGCTCCGATGCCTCGGCAATGCGGTGCCGCGCGGTCAAGCAGGGCGATGGCAGCTTCGTCATCAACGGCAAGAAGAGCTGGATCACCTCCGGCCCGGTGGCCAGGTACATCGTGCTGTTCGCGGTGACCGAGCCGGACAAGGGCTCGCGCGGCATCACCGCGTTCATGGTCGATACCGAGCGCGCCGGCTTCCATCGCGGCAAGACCGAGCCCAAGCTGGGCATCCGTGCCTCGGCCACCTGCGAGATCGAGTTCGCCGACTATGTGGCACAGCCGGACGAGGTGTTGGGCACCGAGGGCGAGGGTTTCAAGACCGCAATGAGCGTGCTGGATGCCGGGCGCATCGGCATTGCCTCGCAGGCGGTGGGCATCGCGCGTGCCGCCTATGAGGCCACGCTGGCCTACGTGAAGGAGCGCAAGGCGTTCGGCGCGGCGATCGGCACCTTCCAGATGACCCAGGCCAAGATCGCCGACATGAAATGCAAGCTGGATGCGGCGCTGTTGTTGACGCTGCGCGCGGCCTGGCTCAAGGGCCAGGGGCAGAAGTTCGGCACCGAGGCGGCCGTGGCCAAGCTCACCGCGTCCGAAGCGGCGATGTGGATCACCCACCAGGCAGTGCAGATCCACGGCGGCATGGGCTATTCGAAGGAAATGCCGCTGGAGCGTTACTTCCGCGATGCCAAGATCACCGAGATCTACGAAGGCACCTCGGAGATTCAACGCCTGGTGATCGCGCGCGGCGAGACCGGCCTGCGCTGAGGTCGTGAGCGCTGCGGCGTCCCGCACACTGCGGTCACGCTGCAGCGCCCTCCGCGGTATCGAGATAGTCGAGAACAGCGACGCCAACGCTTGTCGCATGCAGCACGCGCGGACCACAATCGGCGCTTGTCCCGTGTCTGGTGCGCGCATGTCCCGGTCTTCGCACGCTGCTTGGTTTCGCGTTTCGCTGTCTGGCCTTGCGCGCACGCTGTGCTGCTGGGGCATGTTGCTGGTCTGCGCCGCGGCAAGCGCGCAGACCTCTCCGCCCTCGATCGTGCCCACCGACCGTCTGCAGGAGCCCTGGTGGGCGCAGCGGCATGCACAGGTACTGGAGCAGGTGAAGCAGCATGCCAACACGCCGTTGCTGCTGATCGGCGATTCGATCACCCAGAACTACGAGAAGGCCAAGGCGCCGGACGAAGACTTCCAATCCACCTGGCAGACCTTCTACGGCAGCCGTGGCGCGCTCAACCTGGGGTTCAGCGGCGATGGCACCGAGAACGTGCTGTGGCGGCTGGCCAATGGCGAAGTGGACGGCCTGGATCCGAAGGTCGCGTTGGTGCTGATCGGCACCAACAATACCGGTCATCTCGGTCAGACCGCGGCGCAGACCCAGCTCGGCATCGATGCGGTGGTCGCGGCGATCGAGCAGAAGCTGCCGCGCACGCACATCCTGCTGCTGAGCGTACTGCCCACCGATATTTCCGCAGAGAAGTCGCGCCGCGATGCGCAGGTCAATCAGGACCTGGCGGTGCGTTACGGCGACAACCCGCGCGTGACCTATCTGGACGTGAGCACGGTCTTCCAGCGGGCGGGCAAGCTGCGGACCGAGCTGTTCTACGACACCCGCTTCCGGCCTGCCGCCGGCGCCCTGCATCCGGATACCCGGGGGCAGCGCATGCTGGCCGAGGCAATCGAACCGACCCTGGCGCGGCTGCTTGGCGAGCCGCCGGTCAGGCCGGTGGCCGAGCTCGGCCGCGATGCGGCGACGTCGTTGATGCCGGTCGATTGGCTGGAGCAGGATTCTTACGACTGGTATGCGCGCCATCATGCCGCGCTGGCGGCGGCACGCACGCTCAGGCCGGAGGTGGTGATGATCGGCGACTCGATCACCCATTTCTGGGCCGGTCCACCGCAGGCCACCCGTGTCAGTGGTCCGGAGTCCTGGCAATGGCTGTACGGCAAGCGGCCGGTGCTGAACCTGGGCTTCGGCTGGGACCGCACCCAGAACGTGCTGTGGCGCATCCGCCAGGGCGAACTCGACGGCCTGGATCCGCAATGGGTGGTGTTGCATATCGGTACCAACAATCTCACCGGCACCGCGCAGTCGCGCGCCAGCACCCCGGCCGAGGCGGCCCAGGGCGTGGAGGCGGTGGTGGCCGAGGTGCGTCGCCGCTTGCCCAACAGCAGATTGATCCTGATGCAGATCATGCCGCGCGGTTTCCGCGCCGATAGTCCGCTGCGTGCGCCGATCGCCGAGACCAATCGCCTGCTGGTCGCCCGTTTCGCCAAGGACCCGTCGGTGCGTCTGCTGGATATCGGCCCGCAGATGCTGCAAGCCGACGGCTCCCTGCCCGAAGCCCTGATGCCCGACAGCACCCATCCCAGCGAAGCCGGCTACCGCATCTGGGCACAGGCACTGCGCGCGGCCGGCATCACGGCAACGCAATGACGCGGTGAGGGCAGGGGGCCTGATCATGTTGCGGGCCAGTGAGTAGGGATGACAGTGCCGCTGATGCTGACACTGTGCGGCCGGTCATCGATCACGACACCGCAAGACTCCCGACCCCAGAAACCAGAAGACCCCCGATCGCTCGGAGGCCTTTTTAAACTGGTGCCCAGAAGAGGACTCGAACCTCCACGAAGTTGCCCCCGCTAGCACCTGAAGCTAGTGCGTCTACCAATTCCGCCACCTGGGCAGGTGAGCCGCGAATTTTGCAGACTCCTGGCGGCCTTGTCAACGGGTTTCGAACATCCGTGACGGGCCGCCGGGGCCCGCTTGCTGCCCACGCCAGGACCGCAGGGGGTACCATTAGGGCAATGACAAAGAAAACCCCCCACGATTCCGCCCGGCCCAGCCGCCGTAAATCCGCCAGCCCGGGCGACTCTTCCACCGCCGAACAGCAGAAATTGCCGGGGTGGATGCCGGACTTCCTGGTCCGCGCCGCCGCCGGCGCATCGACCAAATCCGCCAACAAGCGCGCTGCCGCCAAGGCCGCCGGCACGGCGCCACAGCCGGCAGACGCGCTGCCCACCCCGTCGGCCCCGCGCGCGCCGCATCCGCGCAAGAGCGGCCCGCCGGCACCGCCGCCCGAGCGCTTTGCACAGGCCGCTGCGGTGCCTGCCGCCGGCTTCAAGGACCCGCATGCCGACCGCGAGGCGCTGCGCTATGCCGAGCCGATCGCCAGCCGTGAGGCCATCCTGCAGTTGCTGGACGCCTGCGACGGCCCGCAGACCGCCGAAGAAATCGCCGAACGGCTCGGCCTGAGCGATCGGATCGATGCGCTGGGCAAGCGCCTGGCCGCGATGGTGCGCGAAGCGCAGCTGGTACAGAACCGTCGCGGCGGCTACGCGCCGGTGCAGCAGACCAGCCTGATCGCCGGCGTGGTGATCGCCAACCCCGAGGGCTTCGGCTTCCTCAAGCCCGACGAGGGCGGCGATGACCTGTTCCTGCCGCCGTTCGAAATGCGCAAGGTGATGCACGGCGACCGTGCATTGGCCAACGTGACCGGTATCGACCGCCGCGGCCGCCGCGAGGGCGCCATCGCCCGCGTGCTGGAGCGTGGCATGTCGCGCATGCTCGGGCGCTTCTTCTACGAGCACGGCGTGGCCTACGTCGACCCGGACGACAAGCGCATCCAGCGCAACGTCCAGATCGCGCCGGACGGCATCGGCGAGGCCCGCGAAGGCCAGCTGGTGGTGTGCGAACTGATCGCACCGCCGGATGCGCGCCGCCCGGCCATCGGCAGGATCATTGCAGTGCTCGGCGACAAGCTGACCCCGTCGCTGGTGGTGGAAATGGCCATCCATGGCCATGAACTGCCGCACGAATTTCCGCAGGAAGTGCTGGACGAAGCCGCGGCCGTGCCGCTGGTGGTCGAGCCGCAGATGATCGGCGGGCGCGTGGACCTGCGGCAGATGCCGCTGGTCACCATCGACGGCGAAGACGCCAAGGATTTCGACGACGCGGTGTATTGCGAACCCAATGCCGACGGTTTCCGTCTGGTGGTGGCGATCGCCGACGTGTCCAACTACGTGCGTCCCGGCACGCCGCTGGACGAGGAAGCGCAAAAGCGCGCCACCTCGGTGTATTTCCCCGGGTTTGTGGTGCCGATGCTGCCGGAGACCTTGTCCAACGGCATCTGCTCGCTGATGCCCAAGGTCGACCGCATGTGTTTCGTCTGCGACATGCAGGTAGGCCGCGATGGCGAAGTGACCGGCTCGCGTTTCTACGAAGCGGTGATGAACTCGCACGCACGCCTGACCTACAACCAGGTCTGGAAGGCGGTGGGCGAAGACGATGCCGACACCAAGGCCTTCATCGGCCCGCTGATGCCGCAGGTGCAGCGCCTGCATCAGCTGTATCACCTGTTGTCGAAGGCGCGCACGCACCGCGGCGCGATCGAGTTCGAAACCTCCGAAGTGCGCTTCGTGCTCGACAACACCGGCGAAGTCACCCAGGCCGGAATGCTGGTGCGCAACGATGCGCACAAGCTGATCGAAGAATGCATGATCGCCGCCAACGTCGAGGCCGCGCGCTATCTGCTGGGCGTGCATGTGCCTGCGCCGTACCGCGTGCACGAGCGCCCGCCGGAGAGCAAGTACCAAGACCTGCTGGAGTTCCTCAAGGAATTCCAGCTCAGCCTGCCGGCGTGGAGCAAGGTGCGCCCGGGCGATTACACCAAGCTGCTGAAAAAGGTGCGTGCGCGCCCGGATGCGGCGTTGCTGGAATCGGTGTTGCTGCGCAGCCAGAGCCTGGCGGTGTACTCGCCCGACAACAACGGTCACTTCGGCCTGGCGCTGGAGGCGTATGCGCACTTCACCTCGCCGATCCGCCGGTATCCGGACCTGCTGGTGCACCGCGCGATCAAGCACGCGCTGACCGGTGCCAGCCCGGAAAAATTCATCTACACGCCGCGGCAGATGGCGGCACTGGCGCTGCAATGCTCCGAGCGCGGCCGGCGTGCCGATGAAGCCGAGCGCGAAGTCGACGAGCGTTATCGCGCCGCCTGGATGGAAAAGCATGTCGGTGGCCAGTTCGATGGCGTGATCAGCGGTGTGACCGGCTTCGGCCTGTTCGTGGAATTGAACGAATCCAAGGTCAACGGTCTGGTGCATGTCACCCAGTTGCCGCAGGACTATTACCAGTTCGACCCGATTCGCAAGACGCTGAGCGGAGAGCGCCGTGGCCGCGAGTTCCGTCTGGGCGACCCGGTGCGCGTGCTGGTGCTCAAGGCCAGCATGGAAGAGCGCAAGATCGATTTCCGCCTGGCCGAAGAGCGCGACCCCGGCGAGGCACCGTTGCCGCCGCGGGAAAAGCCCGCCAAGCGCAAGAAGAAGTCGCACTGATGTGAGCTTGACCCTTGCCGGTGGCCGCGTGCCGCCGGCAACCGGTTGGATCGGCAGGTGGAGTGTGGTGCCGCCAGGGATGCTCCATATCCGCAGCGGCGATTCCGGCAGACTGGCGTGCGGAGAGCGCAATGGACGCAACGAACGAATACAGCGGCGGGTGCCAGTGTGGCGCCGTGCGTTTCCATGTGCGCGGGGCACTGACCGACGCCTCGATCTGCCACTGCCGGATGTGCCAGAAAGCTTTCGGTGCGTATTACGCGCCCCTGGTGTCCGTGCGCGGCACCGAGTTTCGCTGGACCCGTGGCATGCCCAGGCGCTTTGCATCCTCGTCGGTGGTGCAGCGGGGTTTCTGCGCCGACTGCGGCACGCCGTTGACCTATGAAGCGCCCGATGGCGTGGCCATTGCCGCCGGGGCATTCCATACGCCGGAGCGGTTGCCCCCGCATATTCAGTACGGGCTGGAGCGCAAGCTCCCCTTTGTCGATCACTTGGCCCGGCTGCCCACGCGTCCACCGGAAAACGATGCCGCCGCGCAGGTCTTCTTCGCCAGCGTGGTGTCGCGGCAACATCCGGATCACGACACCGACCAATGGCCGGTATGAGGCCAGGTCCGGCGCTGGGGTGCGGCTGATTCGGGCATCTGAGCCGTCTGGTTCTAGGCGTCAGGGCGCTTGCCACCGTGGGTCGGCGCAGAGTCGGACACCCTCACGGCCGGTCCGACGGTCGATCCATTGGCACGACGATGGGTACGGCAGGCAGTCAGGCGTTCTAGCCAGGCGCGCGTCAGCGAGATCCGCACAAGGCCGCGTGAGTCCCGCTGTCATCACGGCACCGTTTCGCCGCTGCCATCCGGGTTTCCACTGCCCCGGCCGTGACGTAACCGGCCGCAGGCCCTACCATTCCCCCTTCATCTTCGTAGCACCGGCGCAATGAGCAAGCAGAACCAGTGGATCGTCGGCGTCAACGCCGTCGCCTCGTCCGTCGAGAACGACGCCGACAACGTGCGCGAGGTCCTGATCGAGGCCGGTAGCAAGAACCCGCGCCTGACCGAGATCGAGGAACAGGCGCGACGCAAGGGCATCGACGTGCGCCGGGTCACTACGCAGGCGCTGGACGGCGTGGGCGGGCAGGTGCGCCACCAGGGCGTGGCGGCACGCTATGCGGCCGCAAGGCTATGGGCCGAAAACGAGCTGGAAGGCCTGGTCGAGGCCGCCGAAGGGCGCGCGCTGGTGCTGGTGCTCGATGGCGTGCAGGACCCGCACAACCTGGGCGCCTGCCTGCGCAGTGCGGCGGCGGCGGGCGTCACCGCAGTGGTGATCCCCAAGGACAAGTCGGCCACGGTGAATGCCACCGTGCGCAAGACCTCGGCCGGTGCTGCCGACCGCATCCCGGTGGTGGCGGTGACCAACCTGGCGCGCTGCCTGCGCGATCTGCAGAAGCAGGGTGTATGGCTGTACGGCCTGGCTGGCGAAGCAGAGGCCTCGCTGTACAGCGTGGACCTGCGTGGAAACGTCGGACTGGTGCTCGGTGGCGAGGCCGATGGCCTGCGCCGGCTCACCCGCGCGCATTGCGACGGCCTGGTCAAGATTCCGATGCCGGGCGATATCGAAAGCCTCAATGTGTCGGTGGCCACCGGCGTGACCCTGTTCGAAGCCGTGCGCCAGCGCTTGGGCAAGTAACCTTCCAAGGGTCGCACCGCGCGTGAAGCGCTGAGAGCAGCGAACACACCTGGTGCGCTCACCGCCAGGCGGGCGCGGCCGGTGCCCGGTGCGGCATGCACCGCTCGTACACTCCGCTTCCGCCACGCCGTCCGCACCCATCTGAGGAGCGCTCGCGACGTTTTGGGTAGCGCTCTTGGGCTGCCGCGTGCGTGCCGCCCACGTGCGCAGTGCCGATCGAATCTGCGCAGATCGTCGCCTGGAACCGGCTGATGCAGCCACGCGGGATGCGCGTGCAAGGCTGCTGGATCAACGCTTCCGGCGCCCGGTGCCGTCATCGCGCAGCGCGCGCGTGGCTTTTTGCCTACCATATCGGCAGCAAACGGCGTGTCGTGTCTGATGAAACTTGGGGTGGGCGCCTGCGGTAGGGGCGAGAATGGGGGCGCCGGCCAGGCGTCGGCACGACGGCATAGGCAGTGGCGGCGCTGGCTCGGTGCCGGTGTGTGCGTGTTGCTGATGCTGTGCTCGCTCGCGGCGACCGCAGCGCCCGTCGGCACCGCGCCACTGCGCGATTACGCCATCGACAGCTGGAGTTCGCGCAACGGCCTGCCGCACAACTCGCTGCGCGACATCGCCCAGACGCCCGATGGCGCGCTGTGGTTCGCCACCTGGGAAGGGCTGGTGCGCTACAACGGCCTGGAATTCAGCGTGATCGACCGCAGCACCCGACCCGGACTGCCCGACAACGGCGTGGGCGCACTGTACGTGGATCGCGATGGCGCGCTATGGCTCAGCGATGCGCGCGGCAATCTGGTGCGCCGGAGCGCCGATGGGCAATGGCGGCACTGGCAGCGTCGCGGGCAGTGGCCGCAGGCGCTGATCCACGCGATGACCATGGATGCTGAAGGCCGCATGTGGCTGCTGTTCGAGGGGCATGGGCTGGGCTGCCTGTGGCCGGATGGGCGCTTTGACTATTTTCCGCCGCGCGATGGTGTGCCGCTGCAGAGCAGCTTTCCGCGCATGCTGTTCGACGACCGCGGCCGGCTGCTGATCGGCACGCTGGACGGGATGATCTATCGCGAGCCGGACGGGCGCATGCACCGCGCGCCGGCGGCCTTCGGCTTGCCGCCCGGCCTCGCCTGGCCGTACCGCGCCCCGGACGGCACCGTGTGGGTGGTGGCGGGTGAGGGGTTGTACCGGTTGCACGATGAACGCGCCGAATTGGAGCATCGGGTGCCGGGGCAGGGCCACTTCACCGCGATGCTGCAGGATCGCCATGGCGATCTGTGGCTGGGCAGCGAAAACCAGGGTCTGCTACGCATCGGCAGCCATGGCGTGGAGTATCTGCCTGCTGGCCGCAGCCTGCCCACCGGGCGCATCGTCAGCCTGCGCGAGGATGCCGAAGGCAGCATCTGGGTGGGCGCCAACGGCGGCCTGTTCCGTCTGCGCGAGACCTTGTTCAGCAGCTACAGCCAGCGCGACGGCCTGAGCGGCGACTACGCCCGCGCGGTGCTGGAAGACCGCGATGGCAGTCTGTGGATCGCCGGCACCGCGGGCCTGGACCGCATGTTGCCGGATGGCCGGATCGTCCAGGTACCGGTAGCCACGCCATCGGGGCGCCGGCTGTCGGTGCTCAGCCTGGCGCTGGATCGGCGCGGCGATCTGTGGGTGGGCACCTACGCCGACGGCGTCTTCGTGCTGCGTAACGGACAACTGTTGCAGCACTTCGGTGAGGCGCAAGGCATTCCCAGTGGTCATATCCGTGCCATTGCAATCGACGCGCAGGACGCGGTGTGGCTGGCCAGCCAACGCGGCGTGGTGAAGCTGGTGGATGGCAAACGCATGCCGCTGGCGATCGCCGGCATGCCCGATGGCGTGATCACTGCGCTGGCCAGTGTCGATGGCGCGTTGTGGATCGGCTCGGTCGACGGGGCGGCGGTGTTGCGCGATGGCAGGTTGCAGCAACTGGATCTGGAACGCCTGGGCGGCGCGCGCAGCGTGTTCGGTTTCCAGGCGGTCGGCGACGCGGTCTGGATCTCCACCGATCGCGGCCTGTACCGCGTGCGTGGCGGCACGCTGGCGCGCGTTGGCCTGGAGCAGGGCATGCCGGTGGACACGGTATTCCAGCTCATCGACGACCGCCTGGGCAATGCCTGGATCAGCAGCAACCGGGGCGTGTTGCGCACCGAGTTCGCCGCGCTCGATGCGGTTGCCGACGGACGCGGCACGCTTGCCATCGAACGCTATGGCGAGATCGACGGCATGGGCAATGCGCAGGCCAACGGTAGTTCCGGTCCGAGCATGATCGAGCGTGCGGACGGGTCGGTGTGGGTGGTCACCGCCGGTGGCGTGAGCATGGTCGATCCCGCGCGGCTGCAGCGGTTTCGCGAACGGCGCCCGCCGCCGGCAGTGATCGAAAGCGTGCAGCAGGATGGCCGCCCGCTCGCCTGGCGGCAGCAGGCCCAGTTGCCCGGTGGCGACCGGCTCAACATCTCCTATGCGGGCATGAGTTTTCTGCTGTCCGAGCGCATCGAGTACCGCACCCGCCTGGATGGGCTGGACAACGTGTGGATCGAACGCGGCCGCCAACGCAGCGTGGAATTCATCGGCCTGCCGCCGGGGCATTACACCTTGCGGGTGACCGCGCGCCACCCGGGCGGGGCATGGAGCCGGCAGGAAGCGCGCTGGACCTTCGACGTGCTGCCGCTGTGGTGGCAGCGTCAGGACGTGCGGTTTGCCGCCGTGCTGGGCGCGCTGTTTGCGCTCGCCCTGTTGTATCGGGTGCTGCTGCATCGCTACAAGACCCATAGCGACCGCCTGGCAGAGCTGGTCCGCAAGCGCACGCATGACCTGCAGCAGCAGGCGCAACGCCTGCTGCAGGCCAATCAGGAAAAAAGCGAATTGCTGACCCGGCTGCGTATCAAGTCCGATGTGTTCGAACGCCAGGCGCACGAGGACGCACTGACCGGGTTGCCGAACCGCCGCCACTTCGATGAAGCACTGGCGCGCGATCTCAGCCGCGCCCGCCGCAGCGGCAGGCCGCTGGTGCTGGCGATCCTGGACATCGACCATTTCAAGCGCATCAACGACCGCTATTCGCATGCCAGCGGCGATGCGGTGCTGCACGAGGTCGGTGCGTTGCTCACCGCAGCCGCACGCGCCTCGGATCTACCCGCCCGCCTGGGCGGCGAAGAGTTCGCCCTGCTGCTGGCCGACACCACCCTGGCCGACGCACGGGCGTTGTGCCTGCGCATTCGCGCACTTTTCCACGCGCGAAACGACTGGGGCGGCGTGGAAGGTCTGCAGGTGACCTTCAGCGCCGGCATCGCCGAACTGCGCGACGACGACACCGGCTCATCGCTGATGCAGCGCGCCGATCACGCGTTGTACGAGGCCAAGAGCGCGGGGCGCGACCGGATCAGCGGGGCTTAGAAGCTGGGAATAGGGAATGGAGAGTAGGGAATCGGGAATCGTAAAGCGGGCGGCGTCGGCGTCTTACCGTTCGGGAGGAACCATTACGCCTTGCAAGAATGATGTGCCTTATCCGATTGCCAGGGCATGGCCTCACGCATACGCGAGGCCATGCACCAAGCATTTGCTACGCCAGCCTCAGCAGGACAAGCGTGCAGCAGGCAGCTGCACGCTCTTGCCATTCCCCATTCCCCATTCCCGCCTAAACCGGCCCCGGCCAGGCATTGGCGATCGTGCAGAACAGCCGTGCGGTCTGCTCGGTGTCGTAGACCGCGCTGTGCGCGTCTGCCGTGTTCCAATCCAGGCCGGCGGCCTGCGCAGCGCGCGCCAGTACCGTCTGCCCGTAGGCGACGCCGGCCAGGGTGACCGTATCGAACACGCTGAAGGGGTGGAACGGGTTGCGCTTGTGTCCCACACGCGCCACTGCCGCGTTGAGGAAGTTCAGATCGAAATGCGCGTTGTGGCCGACCAGGATCGCGCGTTGGCAGCCGTATTTCTTCACCGCCGCGCGCACCGGCGCGAATACGTGGTCCAGCGCATCTTTTTCCTGCTTGGCGAAGCGGAACGGGTGATCGAGCACGATGCCGGTGATCTCCAGCGACTTCGGGTCGATCTCCAGTCCGGGGGCCGGCACCAGATGCGCGCTGGCGGTCTGGCCGGGGAAGAATCGCCCCTGGTCATCCATCTCGATCGGCACGCAGGCGATCTCCAGCAGCGCATGCCTGTTCCAGTCGAAGCCGCCGGTCTCCACATCGACCACCACCGGCAGATAACCGCGGAAACGCCGTGACATCGGCAGGAAGGGAGGGGCAGGCTGTGGGTCGACCGGTTCGTTCATCCGCATAGCCTAACAGGTCGCACCGCGGGCCTGACTGGCTCATCGTCGGCCGTCTCCGCCTTGGCGTTCGGCACGTCCAGCCGGTGGATTGCGGCCTTGCGTCGGCAGGCACGTGCGCGCGGTGGGCGCGGCGAACAGGGCGTGCGCGGTCAGCGAGTGGGGACCTCCGTGGTGCCGGACTCGTCGCCCGTAGGGGCGACGCGCAGCGCGATCGAAAAAAGAAGGCCCGACCCAAGTGCCTGCGGGTCGGGCCACTCTAACGACGCTGTGAGCGACAGGCGGCGATCGGCGGGGCAGGCGCTCGCGCGACGGCGCTAGCCGGGCGTGCCGTGCGCGCGCCTGTCCAGCGGCTCAGATCACGCCGGTGGTGCTGGTGTCGTCGCGCTTGACGCGCGGCGGCAGCGGCTGTTCGCCATGCACCAGGAACCACACGTTCTCGGCGATGTTGGTGGCGTGGTCGCCGATGCGTTCCAGGTTCTTGGCCATGAACAGCAGATGCGTGCACGGGGTGATGTTGCGCGGGTCTTCCATCATGTAGGTGAGCAGCTCGCGGAACAGCGCGGTGTACTGCGCGTCCAGGCGTGCGTCTTCGTCGCGCACACGGATCGCGGCGTTGGCGTCCTTGTCGCGATACGCCTGCACCGCTTCGCGCACGGCATCGGCCGCCATCTGGCCGAGCGCGCGCAGGCCCACCGTCTGCGGCAGCGGCGGCGCGGCGTTGAGCGCGATCGAGCGCTTGGCCACGTTCGCGGCGTAGTCGCCGATGCGCTCGATATCGGCCGGAATCCGCAGGCCGGCCAGGATTTCGCGCAGGTCGCGTGCCATCGGCCCGCGCAGCGCCAGACGCATCACGTCATGGCTGATCGCGTGCTCCAGCGCGTCGATCGCTTCGTCGTTGACCACGATGCGGTGCGCGGCGTTGTCGTCGCGGCGCTCGACCACGTCCAGCGCCGCTTCCAGCTGCGCCACCGCCGTGTCGCCCATGCGCACGATCTCGGCAACCAGACGGTGCTGCTCCTCGTCATAGCTTTTGACGATATGGTCGTTGAGGTGCTGGTTCATCGTGGTCTCGCTCGTGGCAATGGTGGATGTCCGCCGTAACCTCGGCGACAGGGCAGACGGTGCAAATGTCGTGCCGGGTGGTGCGGCGCAAGTGCGTCGATGCGGCGTTGCGCTGGAACGCCTTGCATCAACCGAACCGGCCGGTGATGTAGTCCTCGGTCTGCTGCTTGGAGGGCTGGGAGAAAATGGTCTCGGTGCGGTCGTGTTCGATCAGGTCGCCCAGGTACATGAAGGCGGTGTAGTCGGACACGCGCGCGGCCTGCTGCATGTTGTGGGTCACGATCACGATGGTGTAGTCGCGCTTGAGCTCTTCCACCAGCTGCTCGATCCGGCTGGTGGAAATCGGGTCCAGTGCCGAGGTCGGTTCGTCCAGCAGCAGCACGTCCGGCCGCAGGGCCACCGCACGTGCAATGCACAGGCGCTGCTGCTGGCCACCGGACAGGCCCAGCGCGCTTTGCCCCAGCTTGTCCTTGACCTCGTCCCACAGCGCGCCCTGGCGCAGCGCCTGCTCGACGCGGTTCTGCATGTCGGCCTTGGAGAGTTTTTCGTGGTGGCGGATGCCGTAGGCCACGTTCTCGAAGATCGTCATCGGAAACGGCACCGGCTTCTGGAACACCATGCCGACCTTGCTGCGCAGGCGGTTCATCGGGTACTTCGGCGACAGGATGTTCTCGCCGTCCAGCAGCACCTCGCCGCGTGCTTCCATCTTCGGATACAGCGCATAGATGCGGTTGAAGATGCGCAGCAGGGTCGACTTGCCACAACCGGAAGGTCCGATCAGCGCGGTGACGCGCTTTTCCGGGATCTCCAGGTTGATGCCTTTCAGCGCGTGGTACTTGTCGTAGTAGAAGTCCAGATTGCGTGCGGCCACCTTCACCGGCGCCTGCGCCGTCGGCGCCCCCTTGGCGGCCGGAACAGCGATGCGATGCATCGGCTTGGCGTTTTGGAGATCGTTCATGTCAGGTGTCCGGAAGGAAAGGTCAGTCATTGGAAATCTTGTTGCGCAAGAGCAGCGCACGCGCACCCAGGCTCACCAGCAACACGAACACGGTCAGCACCAGCGCGCCGGCCCAGGCCAGCGTCTGCCAGGATTCGTACGGGCTGCCGGCGAACTGGTTCATGATCACCGGGACGCTGGCCATCGGCTGGAAGATGTTGCTGTTCCAGTACTGATTGCCGAACGCGGTGAACAGCAGCGGCGCGGTTTCGCCGCTGATGCGCGCCAGCGCCAGCAGCACGCCGGTGACGATGCCGGCCGAGGCGCTGCGGTACAGCACCTGCACGGTCACCTTCCACTGCGGAATGCCCAGCGACAACGCCGCTTCGCGCATCTGCGCCGGCACCAGCCGCAGCATCTCGTCGGTGGTACGCACCACCACCGGCAGCACGATGAAGGCCAGCGACAGCGCGCCGGCGAATGCCGAGAAGCGCCCGCCGGTCTGCATCACGTACAAGGTGTAGACGAACAGGCCCAGCACGATCGATGGCGCCGACAACAGGATGTCGTTGACGAAGCGCACCACGATGCCGGCCTTGCGCGCATTGCCGTATTCGGCCAGCCAGGTGCCGGCGGCCACGCCCAGCGGGGTGCCGATCGCCAGCGCCAGTCCGCACATCACCGCGCTACCGAAGAAGGCATTGAGCAAGCCACCTTCCTGCATCGGCGGCGGGGTCATCTTGGTAAACAGGTCGAGATCGATACCGGGCACGCCCTTGGACACCAGCGTCCACAGGATCCAGGCCAGGAAGAACAGCCCGAACAGGGCAGTGATGCACGACAACAGCAGCGCCACCGCATTGGTGATGCGGCGCCGGTTGTACAGCGATTGCGACACCGAGGCAGCGGACATCAGTTGCCCTCCCGGCGCGAGAGCTGCATCAGCATGAAGCGCGCGATGGCCAGCACGATGAAGGTCACGATGAACAGCACGAAGCCCAGCAGCAACAGGGCCGAACGATAGGTCTCGGTGGCCTCGCCGAAGTCATTGGCGATCAATGCCGCAATGGTGGTGCCCGGCTCCAGCAGCGACGGCGACAGCCGTACCGTGTTGCCGACCACAAATGCAACTGCCATGGTTTCTCCCAGCGCACGCCCCAGGCCCAGGAAGACGCCGCCGATCACCGCCGAGCGGGTATACGGCAGCACGATGTCCCAGCTCACTTCCCATTTGGTCGAGCCCAGCGCGTACGCAGATTCCTTCAGGCGCGTGGGCACGGTCAGGAACACTTCGCGCATCACCGAGGAAATGAAGGGAATCACCATGATCGCCAGCACGAAGCCGGCCGTCAGCAGGCCGATGCCCAACGGCGGGCCCCGAAACAACGGGCCGATCAGCGGCAGCGTGCCGAGATGGTCGTTCAGCCAGGGCGTCACGTGCTCGGTCATCACCGGCACCAGCACGAACAGGCCCCACATGCCGTAGATGATCGACGGGATGCCGGCCAGCAGTTCGATGGCGGTGCCCACCGGGCCACGCAGCCAGCGCGGCGCCACCTCGGTCAGGAAGAAGGCGATCCCGAAGCTCACCGGCACCGCGATCACCATCGCGATCAGGGCCGTGACCAGGGTGCCGTAGATCGGCGCCAGCGCGCCGTACTTGTTTTCCACCGGGTTCCAGTCGGCGGAATAGAAAAAGCTCAGGCCCTGCATCTGCAGCGCATGGCGTCCGCCCCACAGCATCGACAGTGCCGCGCTGCCGAGCGCCAACAGCACGAACACGACAGTGGCGGCCAGCGCAAGCTTGAACAGGCGATCGGCGCGCGCATCGCGCAGGTCGCGGCCGCGGGGTGCGGTCATCGCTTCGGGGAGTGCGGTGGCATTCATTCGATTGGACTCGTCACCCGCGCGGTGGCGGGAGCGTGAGACATCAGGAACGGCGAGGGGCCCTCATCGGGCACCTCGCCGCCGCGCAACCCGCCCTGCAGGCGGGATGCAGGCATTACTTGAACTCGCTGCCCCAGTAGGCTTCGATCTGCTTCACCAGCTCCGGCGGCAGCGGCACGTAATGCAGCTCGCTGGCCTGGGCCTGGCCGTTTTCCAGCGCCCACTTGAAGAAGTCCAGCGTCGCCTTGCTGCGGGCGGCGTCCTTGGCCTGCTTGTGCATCAGCATGAAGTTGGTGGCGGTGATCGGCCAGGCCTTCTCGCCCGGTGCATTGGTGATCACCAGGTTGAAATCCTTGGCGTTGGCCCAGTCGGCGCTGGCGGCCGCAGCGGCGAAGCTGTCGGCATTCGGCTCGACCCACTGGCCGGCCGCGTTCTGCAGCGAGGTGTAGGGCATTTTGTTCTGCAGCGCGTAGGCCAGTTCGACATAGCCGATCGAGCCCTTGATCTGCTGCACGTACGAGGCGACGCCTTCGTTGCCCTTGCCGCCCACGCCGCCCGGCCACTGCACGGAGGTGCCTTCGCCGACCTTGCTCTTCCACTCCGGGCTGACCTTGGACAGGTAGTTGGAGAAATTGAAGGTGGTGCCCGAACCATCCGAGCGATGCACCAGGTTGATCTTGGTGGCCGGCAAGGTGACGCCCGGGTTGGCCGCGACAATGGCCGCGTCGTTCCACATGGTGACCTTGCCCAGGAAGATGTCGCCCAGCAATGCGCCGGTCAGGCGCAGCTTGCCCGGTGCCATGCCTTCCAGATTGACCACCGGCACCACACCACCGATCGCCGACGGGAACTGGCCCAGGCCGGCCTGCTGCAATTCGGCGCTATCGAGCGGCTTGTCGGTCGAACCGAAATCCACCGTGCCGGCCTTGATCTGCGCAATGCCGCCGCCGGAACCGATCGACTGGTAGTTCACCTTGTTACCGGTGGCGGCGTTGTAGTCGGCCGACCACTTGGACACCAGCGGGTAAATGAACGAAGCGCCGGCACCGGAGATCTCGGCGCCCTTGCTGTCGCTGGCCGTGGCGCCGGCGCTGGGGGCGCCCTTGGCGGCGTCGCCGGACTGCGCGTCCTTGCCGGGCGAGCACGCAGCCAGGGCAAGGGCGATGGTGAGGGACAGGGCGGTCAGGCTGGCCGACTGCAATTTCATGGAAGCTCCGAGGCTGGATTGGCTGGATTGGCCGGGTGTCCGGCAGACCACGCTATGAAATGATGTTTTTGTTACACGTGCATGACAGTGCCTTCTGGCGAAGGCATCACAAAAAAAGACGCGGACCACGGAGGGCATCGCACCCTCCGGGATCCGCGTCCCGGTCCCGACGCCGGGGAGAGAGACGGCGTCGTTCCTGTACGTTGTCAATCCGGGCCGCGGGCAACGGCAGCCCCGGGGTCCCAAGCGCCATCCGGTGCCGGCATGGCCATGTCGCGTGAACCGGAGTGTCCGGGTCGATGGACGACTGGTGACCAGCCGCCCATCGCGCCCGCCGTGCTGGCCTGATCAACGCGGCAGGTTCTTGGCCCAGTAGGCCTCGATCTGCGTCACCAGGCTGTCCGGCAGCGGCACGTAGTCCAGTTGCTTGGCCTGCGCATCGCCCTTGGTATAGACCCAGCGGAAGAAGTCCAGCGTGTTCTTGAGGCCGGCCGGGTTCTTGGGCTTCTTCTGCACCAGGATGAAATTGGTGGCGGTGATCGGCCAGGCGTTGTCGCCTGCCGCGTTGGTCATCACCAGATAGAAGTCCTTGGCCGTGCCCCAGTCGGCGCTGTTGGCCGCCGCGGCGAAGGTTTCATCGGACGGCTGCACGAACTTGCCGGCCGCATTCTTCATCGCGGTGTAGGCCATCTTGTTCTGCAGCGCGTACGACAGCTCGACGTAGCCGATGCCACCCTTGATCTGCTTGACGTAGGCAGCGACGCCCTCGTTGCCCTTGCCGCCGATGCCGGTCGGCCACTGCACGGCAGTGCCTTCGCCGACCTTGCTCTTCCAGTCCGGATTGACCTTGGACAGGTAGTTGGTGAAGTTGAAGCTGGTGCCCGAGCCGTCGGAGCGATGCACCACGGTGATCTTGCCTTCGGGGAGCTTCATGCCGGGGTTGAGCGCGGCAATTGCCGGATCGTTCCAGGTGCTGACCTTGCCCAGGAAGATGTCGCCCAGGGTCTTGCCATCGAGCTTGAGCGCGCCGGCGGCGATGCCGGGCACGTTGACCACCGGCACCACGCCGCCGATCACCGACGGAAACTGCGCCAGCCCGGCAGCGGACAGTTCTTCCGGCTTCAACGGGGCATCGGAAGAGCCGAAGTCCACGCTGGCCGCCTTGATCTGAGCAATGCCGCCGCCCGAACCGATCGATTGGTAATTGACCTGCTTCTTGGTGGCGGTGTTGTAGTCGGCCGACCACTTGGACATCACCGGGTAGATGAACGACGCACCGGCGCCAGTGACATCGGCGGCCTGGGCACACAGTGCCAGCGAGGCGGCAAGCACGCCCACGGCCAGACGGGTCTTGAAGGAATGGATCACGGAACAGCTCCAGTAGGGTTGAGGTCAGGACGTCCCGCAGGCCTGCCATTGCAGGGCAGGGGCATGACCGCGCGGTGTCGAGGAGATGACAGTGCAGTGACGCGCAGGCGCAGGCGCCTGCTGGATCGAGCGCGGCGCGGATGGGGACGGGGATGCTCAGCGAGCACCTCCGACAGCCGGCGCAGCGGATGGCTTACCAATAGAATTGCGCGCGTGCTTCGATGATCGACGGGTTGTCGTCGACCAGGCCACGGGTGGCGCTGTTGTAGCGCGTGCTTTCCACCTTGGCGTAGTCCAGTGCGAACTTGAAGTTAGAACGCCAGTACCAGTTGGCGCCGACCGTCCACACATTCATCTTGCCGCCCAGCACGCCATCGACGAACGGCGTGGTGCCGTTGGAGACCAGGTGGCCGTCGTTGAGGTCCAGGGTGTCGTAGCGCACTGCGAGCTGCCACATGCCCGAGGCCGGCTCGTTGGGCAGCGGAGTGGTCGGCACGCCGGCCTTGTAGCCCCAGGTCTCGCCGGTGATGTTCCAGACGCCGCTGACGTACCAGCCGTCACTCTTATAGTCACGCGCGTTGGCGCCGATGCGGTTGGCGTTTTCCTGGAAGTACTCGCCCTGCAGCTTGAACGGGCCGGTGATCCACATCGCCTCGGCACCGGCCACGCCCACGTCGTCGACATTGGTGATGGCGCCGCTGTCGATCAGGCGGATGGTGGTCAGGTCGGCATCCGGGCGGGCACGCAGGCGCAGGGTATCGTCGTCGGTGTCGTAGGCCAGGTAGCTGAGGCCGAAGTGCAGCACGTTGCCGGTCTCGTTGATCGGCGCCCAGGTGCCGCGCGCGCCGTAGCCGCTGCCGTGTGCCTGGTTACGGGTCAGTTCGCGGCCGAACGCACTGGCGGTCAGGCTCCAGTTGTTGTCGCCCATGCCGTAGGCCACGCCCAGACGGCGCGAGATGCCGTAGGTATTGGTCACCGACGCCTTGGAAACGAAGTCGTTGTTCTTGGTGCTGGACAGTTCTTCCAGGCTGTTGGGCTGCTTGAACTGGCCGATCTGCAGGTAGTTGTTGGCGTTGCCGCCAAACTTGTACTTGATGTTGTTGTCCAGGAACCGCCCGGTGCTGCGGATGGTGGTGCCGCGGATGGTGACGTCCTTCAACACGCTCGGGTCGTAGCCGGCCACCCATTCGACGTTGCCCGGACCCTTGCCCTTGAGCACCAGCTCGGCGCGGCGGATGCTGAATTCGGAGTTGTCGCCATTGGCACCGATCGGGCCGTTGAGGTCCTGCACATCGTTGTGGAACCAGTTGCCGTCGGCCTGGACCAGGCCTTCCAGCGAGATCTCGGAACCGCCGATCACATCGATGGCGATTTCGGCATGCGCTGCCGGAGCGGCAAGCGCCAGCAACAGCGCGGAACCAAGCAGGGTAGGAGCGAGTTTCATAGATGCCTTGCGACCTGAGAAAGTGGGCGCAGGCTATGGCGTGAAAGTTGCGTTAATGTGACAAGGCGACAAAAACGTCACAATTGATTTTTGCCAATAAAGACAAGAGTTTACGTTCGTTTCAACTGTGTCAATGTGTGTCAAAAATCTGAACACCAACGGTTTGTGACAGCGCTGCAATCAGCCCGATAGCGGCTGTTCTGAGGGCTGCGTCACTGGCGACCTGAACCGCAACCTTTCCAGTTTGAACATATGTGTCAGTTTGTGCGACGCACCACTTGCGCACGCCGCGGCTAAATTGTTAGTTTCGAGGCCATGTTTCCTCGATTCCTCCAACTGTTGCTGGTTTGCCTGCTCGCGCTCAGCGCGTGGTCGGTAGCCAGTGCACACACGCGCATCCAGGATGCGCTGGTGGGCGACGGTCTGGCGGTCACGGTGGATGCTGGCGAAGAACGCGATGCAGCAGAAGATCCGCAGGACGATGGTGATACCCAGAGCCAAGTCGATACCCAGCCTGCAGACGATATCCCCTTGCTCTCCCAAGCATGGCCGATGCTGGCGCGGTATTCCCCTTCTTGGCACGCGCATCACGCGCCGGCAAATCAGAAACGCGACCTGATCCCGCAACTGCGTCCTCCAAACGCGTTGATCGGCTGATCCCCGCTGTCGCTGCACCCGGTGCTCTGCGCGCCGGATTTTCTCTTTTGTTTTCTTTTGCGACCTGCGGTTTGCGCCGCGGGTAGCCATCCGTTGCCTAGAAGGAATCTCCCATGGAAAGTTTGCTCGAAGGTTTTCGCCATTTCCGCAAGGAAGTCTATCCACAGCAGAGTGCGCGCTTTCAGGAACTGGCCGGCGGCCAGAGCCCGCATACCCTGTTCATCACCTGCGCCGACTCGCGCGTCATGCCGGAGCTGATCTTCTCCGCGCAGCCCGGCGAACTCTTCGTATATCGCAATATCGGCAACGTGGTGCCGCCTTACTCCCAGCATGTCAGCGGCGTGGTGGCAGCAATCGAATACGCCATCGCGGTACTCGGCGTGCGTCACATCGTGATCTGCGGCCACACCGACTGCGGCGCGATGAAGGCCGTGCTCAAGCCGGAATCGCTGGAAGACGTGCCCTCGGTGGCGGCGTGGCTCAAGCACACCGATGCGGCGCGCCATGTCACCGCCCACCATGGGCATGACCCGCACAGCCCGGACGCGCTGAGCTGCATGACCGAAGAGAACGTGGTCTCGCAGTTGGACCACCTGCGCACGCAACCGGTGGTGGCAGCGCGTCTGGCCGCCGGTACCCTGCGGATCCACGGCTGGATCTACGATATCGCCCACGGCGATATCCGCGCCTTCGATGCCGAGAAGGGTGGTTTCCGTCCATTGTTGGCGGACCACACTCCTGAAGCCACCCCGCGCCCGCGACTGCAGCAAGTCGTGCGCGCCGAACTCGCCTGACGGAGTCGATCATGAGCACATCAGGTATCGGCGGATACTTCCGTCAGGGACTGTTCGGGCGCGATTTGTTGTCGTCGGTCGTGGTCTTCCTGGTCGCATTGCCTGTAATGACCCACCGGTTTCTGCACAGGTCAGGTGGTTAATGTAGCGGCATAGGCTTGGTCAGGCGTCATCATGTTCAGTGCCTGATGCGGGCGCTGCCGGTTGTAGAACCCAATCCAGTCGCTGATGACGCGCAAGGCGTGGGCCAGGCTCTCGAACCGGTGCCGATGGACGCACTGTTCCTTGAGCGTGCGTATGACGCGCTCGACCATCCCGTTCTGCTGGGGACAGTGTGGCGTGATGAACTCCTGCTTCATGCCGTAGCCAGCGACCAGGCGGGTGTAGTCGCGGCTGGTGAAGACCAGGCCATTGTCCGAGCGCAGCAGGAACGGCTCCTTGACCTTGCCCAGCGTGCCGAAGCGGGTGATCAGTGCTTGCTCCAAGGCCGCCACGGCGGTGCTGGCCCTGCCCGTGCGCGAGAGCTGCCAGCCCAGCAATTGCCGGGTATGGCAATCGATCACCAGGGCCAGGCTCAGCCAGCCGTCCTTACCGCCCCAGATCCGACACAGGTCGGTGGCCCAGCGTTGGTTCGGTGCGCTGGCCACCGAGGGCAAGGCCTCGATCCGCGGTCGCTTGCCCACGGCCCGCTTGCGCACCTGCCAGCCCTTGATCTGAAAGATCCGCTGCACCGTGTTCTTGTTCATCCGCAGTAGCCCAGCCACCGTCCGATACCCGAACGACGGCTCGGCCTCGATCATGGCCTTGATCGGTTCGGCCAGCTCTGGCTTCACCTTCGGCGCTGCCTTGCGCGGCGTGTAGTACACGCTGCGCCGTGGTACACCGAACCAGCGGCACAGCTTGACCATCGAGACGTCGAACCCGTCCTCCTTCAGGCCCTGCTGGATCGAGGCCATCAGCTCTCGTCCTTGCCCAGCAGGGCTGCCAATTTTTTTCGGGCACGCAGTTCCAGCATGGCTTCGCCGTAGGCTTCCTGCAGCTCCTTGAGCTGGCGTTCGTACTGCTCGCGCACGTCTTCGGGCTTGGCCCGCAGCGCGTTCTCCAGGCCGCGCTTACCTTCCTCGACCCAGCCTTCGATCTCATTGGGCGTCAGGTCGAACTGCCGGCTGGCCAAGGCCACCGTCGTCTTCCCCTGGATGATCTCCAGCACCAGCGCCGACTTGCGCCGGGCCGTCCAGCGCTTGATCTGTTCTTCGTCCATTACTGCACTCATCGATGTCTCCTCTGAAGGCTAACACCTGAGCAGATTTTCAGTGGGTCATTACATGCCCTTGTGCATGGGTATCGCGATCGCCTCCGGCATGCCGCCAGCCGCAGGCTTGATCACCGGCATCATCGGTGGTCTGGTCGTCGGCTTTCTGGCGGGCTCTCCTCTGCAGGTGAGTGGGCCGGCCGCCGGCCTGGCTGTGTTGGTCTTCGAACTGGTTCGCGAGCACGGCGCCGCCGCGCTCGGGCCGGTGATCCTGGTGGCTGGTGCGATCCAGCTGATTGCCGGTCTGTGCCGGGCAGGCGTGTGGTTCCGGATGACATCGCCGGCCGTGGTGGCCGGCATGTTGTCGGGCATTGGCATCCTGATCGTCGCATCGCAGGCGCATGTGCTGATGGACGCCGCGCCCAAGGCGCGTGGTCTGGAGAACTTCGCCGCATTGCCTGCCGTGTTGTGGCAGGCGATCAGCGCAGGCACCGGCCGCACCGCATTGTTCGTGGGTCTGGCCACGATCGGCATCATCCTGGCATGGGAGAAGCTGCGTCCGCAGCGTCTGCGCTTCCTGCCCGGTGCCTTGATCGCAGTGGTTGCAGTGACCGCGACGGCGCAGCTGCAGGGCCTGGACGTCAATCGCGTCGACGTGCCAAGCAACCTGTTCTCCGCGATCAGCATCCCGAGCTTCTCCGACATCTTTGGGGTGTTCAACCACACCCTGCTGGTCTCGGCAGTGACCTTTGCCTTCATCGCTAGTGCCGAGACCTTGCTCTCGGCGGCAGCGGTGGATCGCATGCACCAGGGCGCTCGCACGCAGTACGACCGTGAGCTGGCGGCGCAGGGCGTGGGCAATATGCTGTGCGGCTTCCTGGGTGCGTTGCCGATGACCGGCGTGATCGTGCGCAGTGCGGCCAATGTGCAGGCCGGTGCGGCAACGCGTGCGTCGACCATCCTGCACGGCAGCTGGCTGCTGGTGTTCGCGATGTTGCTGCCGTGGTTGCTGCGGATGACGCCGGTGGCGTGTCTGGCCGGCATCCTGGTCTACACGGGCGTGAAGATGATCAAGATCGGGCAGGTCAAAGAGCTGGCGACCTACGGTCGTGGAACGGCTGCGATCTACCTGGCCACCACCTTTGCGATCGTGGCGACCGACCTGCTGACCGGCGTGCTGATCGGCTTCGGTCTGTCGCTGTTCCGCCTGGCGCTGCATTCCTCGCGTCTGAAGGTCGAAGTGCGCGAGCACGCCGACAAGAAGGACGAGATGCATCTGACCCTGCAGGGCTCGGCCACCTTCCTGAAGGTGCCGGCGATGGCGCGTACGCTGGAAAGCGTGCCACCCAACACTGCGCTGCATCTGGATGTGGCCAAGCTGCACCACGTAGACCATGCCTGCATCGAGTTGCTGCGCGACTGGAGCCGCAATGCGGCATCGCGTGGCTGCGAACTGGTGGTGGACTGGAAGGAGCTGGACCGGCGCGTGGAGGGCAAGCGCACCGTGGAAAGCGCGCCGTTGGTGGAATCACGCAAGGCGGCGTAACCTTGGTTGTCGTCCCGGCGTTCGCGCCGGGAACACTGCTGTCGTGACCGGATGATGCATGGCGCCGCAAGACGCATCATCCGGTCGCGATTTTTTTTGGGGCCGGGATTGGGGAGTCGGGATTGGGGATTCGCAACGGCATCGGTTCGCGCGGCTGACATGATTGTTGGTGTCGGCTGCAGGTTGCTCGTTGCGTGGCCCCTGGTCAGTTCTTTGGTGTTGTCGGCCGTTCGGTAGGTGCGGGGGTCTTGTCGCGGTAGCGGCACAGGTCGTGGATCACGCAGCCCGGGCAATCCGGTCTGCGGGCCTTGCAGACATAGCGGCCGTGCAGGATCAGCCAGTGATGGGCGTCATGCAGGAATTCTGCGGGAATGACCTTGACCAGCGTGTCCTCCACCGCACGCACGTCCTTGCCGGGTGCAAGGCCGGTGCGGTTGGCGACCCGGAAGATATGCGTATCCACTGCCATGGTCGGTTCGCCGAAGGCAGTGTTCAGTACCACGTTGGCGGTCTTGCGGCCGACCCCGGGTAATGCCTCGAGCGCTGCACGATCGTGCGGCACCTCGCCGCCGTAGTGCTCCAGCAGGATGCGGCAGGTGGCGATGACGTTCTTGGCCTTGGCGTTGAACAGGCCGATGGTGGAGATATAACGCTTCAGGCCTTCTTCGCCCAGGTCCAGGATGTCGCGCGGGGTATTGGCCACCGGATACAGCTTGCGGGTGGCCTTGTTGACGCCGACATCGGTGGCCTGCGCCGAGAGCAGTACGGCGATCAGCAGCTCGAACGGCGTGGTGTATTCCAGCTCGGTGGTGGGATGCGGATCGAGTTCGCGCAGCCGCACGAACATTTCCTGGATCTCGGGTTTGCGCATGGTGCCGCCGCGGCGTGGCGCAGCGGCGGAGCGAACGGTGTTCAAGACTGCGCGCCTCCGGCGGCCTTGGCCTTGGCGCGCGCCAGGATGGCGGCAGCCAACGGCGGCAATGCGGGCGCAGCCGCCTGGCTGGGCGCCGGGGCAGGCGCACGTCGCGCCTCTCGCTCGGCGGCGCGGCGTTGCAGGCGTGCTGCGCGTGCGCGGTAGCGTTCGCGTGCGGCCCAGGCAGTGCGCAGGCGCTGTTGCGCGGCAAGCAGCGCGGCGACGACGTCGGCTGGCGTGGCGTCCGCACCGTCCTGTTGCGACGTCGGCTGGTAGTCCATCAGTCCGAGTGCAAGCGCACGATCGAGATCGTCCGCCTGCACGCAGTCGAACAGTTGCAGTGGCAACGCGGGTGTGGCTTGCGTGGAGTCGGGCAGCATGATGCGTCAGCGATTGCGGAACTGGGCGGGGCGCTTGTCGAGAAAGGCGCCGGTGCCCTCGCGCATGTCCTCGCTGGCGAACAACAGCGCAAATTCCGCGGTTTCCAGCTGCAATCCCTCTTCCAGCCCGCATTCGCCACCGAAGACCACCGCGTCCAGGATGCCGCGTACCGCCAGCGGCGCCGAGTCCGCCAGACGCTGCGCCACGGCCAGGGTTTCTTGCTGCAGGGCATCCGGTTCGACCACGCGATTGACCAGGCCCAGCTGCAGGGCACGGGCCGCATCGATGGGCTGGCCGAGCAGGCACAGCTCCAGCGCGGCGGCACGTCCGGTCAGGCGCAGCAGGCGCTGCGTGCCGCCGAAGCCGGGGATCAGGCCAAGATTGATTTCCGGCTGGCCCAGTCGTGCGGTGCTCGCGGCGATGCGCAGGTGGCAGGCCATGGCCAGTTCCAGCCCGCCGCCGAGCGCGAATCCGTTGACCATCGCAATGACCGGCTTGGGCATGCGCTCGATCCGACGCATCAGCTGCTGCCCCACCAGCGAGAAGTCGCGGCCCTGGATCGCTGACAGCCCACTCATTTCGGCGATGTCCGCACCGGCCACGAAGGACTTGGGCCCGGCGCCGGTAAGGATCACCACGCGCACCTCGTCGGCCTTGGCCGCCTCGGCGAAGGCCTGGTCCAGTGCCAGCATGGTGTCGCGATTCAAGGCGTTCAGTTTGTCCGGTCGGTTGACCGTAATGGTCCGGACACTGGCGTGATCGGCGATCAGAATGACGTGGTTGGACATCGAAAACCCTTGTGAACGTAAAAAAATAGTAAATGCGGAACTTCCGAAAGCCTTGCTGGTCATAGCTTTCGTGATAGGTAGCGGTTCGCTACCGCGGCCGCTATCCTAGCGCGTCATCTCAGGCGGCAGACCCGTCCTGTGCCACCACCCTGGAGAATTGTTTGATGAAGTTGCGTTCTATCGCGGTCGCTGTGGCGGCCCTGGCCCTGACGGGCAATGCACTGGCCCAGGACACGACGTCCGAAAAGGGCAAGTTGAGCTATTACTTCGGTTACGACTACGGCAACAATCTTGCCGAACTCACCGGTCGCGGCGAGCAGCTCGACATCAACTCGGTGGTCAAGGGTCTGCAGGACGCCTATGCCAAGAAGCAACCGGCGATCACGGCCGACCAGTTGAAGCCGGCGGTCGAAGCGTTCCAGAAGCGTGAGCAGGGCCGTGCCCAGCAGGCCAAGGCCGAGTACGACAAGGCCGCTGCGGCCAACAAGACCAAGAGCGAGGCGTTCCTGGCCAAGAACAAGAGTACCGCTGGCGTGCAGACCTTGCCGAGCGGCGTGCAGTACCGCGTGATCGAAGCCGGCAAGGGCGCCAAGCCGACCCAGGCCAGCACCGTGCAGCTGGAAGTGGCCGGTCCGTTCCCCTTCGGCGACCGTGAGAAGGCGCGTCCGGCGCAGCAGATTCCGGCCATCAAGGTCAGCGAAGTCGAAATGAAGGCCATGCGCGAGACGCTGCTGCAGATGCCGGCCGGCTCCAAGTGGGAAGTGACGTTGCCGTCGGATCAGGCCTATGGCGCCGACCCGCGTACGCCGTTCCCGCCGAACGTGGCCGTGCAGTTCGAGATCAAGCTGGTCAGCGTCAAGTAATCGCGTTTGTTGGTGCAGTGACAACGCCGGCCACCAGGCCGGCGTTGTCGTTTTGGATCGGCAGACGGGCGCGAGCAGAGCGATGGGAAAACCGCACCAGGGTCGCAGGAGCGAACGATGAGCGACACCGTTTCGGCCGGTGCGCAGCTGGCCAGCCCGTGTATCGGTGTATGTTCGTTGGACGCGCAGTCGCACTGCGTCGGCTGCCTGCGCAGCCTGGATGAAATTGCACGCTGGATGAGCATGAGCGAGGCCGAACGCCAGGAGTTGTTGCACACCGTCTTGCCGGCGCGCGCGCTGCTCGCTGCGCTGCCCGAATATGCGCGGTTGCGGCGGGCGGTGTATCCACTGGACACCGCACCCGACGGGCCGGGCTGGAACCATGCCGAGCTGATCGATCTGAGCGAAGGCGGTGCCTGCGCCGAAGCGGCGGTGCTGTGCGGCCTGGTGCCGCGCGAACAGGGCACCACGGTGCTGCTGACCCGGCGCACCGAGAGCCTGCGCCATCATGCCGGGCAGGTCAGCTTTCCGGGCGGGCGCATGGAGCCGTCCGATGCGGACGCGGCGGCGGCAGCCTTGCGCGAGAGTTGCGAGGAAATCGCGCTGGGCGCGGGGCAGGTGCATGCGCTGGGCTATCTGGATCCGTTCCTGACCGTGAGCGGCTTCCGGGTGACACCGGTGGTGGCGGTGATCGACCCCGGTTTCGTGGCGGTGCCGCAGCCGGAGGAAGTGGCCGAGGTCTTCGAGGTGCCGCTGGCTTATTTGATGGACCCGGACAACCTGCGCAGCGTGGAGCTGGAGTTCCGCGGGCGGCCGCGCCGCGTGCTCGAATACGACTGGCCGGGGCAACGCATCTGGGGCGCCACGGCCGCCATTCTTCTCAATCTTCGTCGTCGCCTGGAGCAGGTTGCATGAGTGTCGATCCGAACTGGACCACGTTGGTGGACAGCGCCACGCTGGCGGGCGCCTTGTCGTATCCGCAGCTGCGCGTGCTGGACGCGCGCGCCGCGCCGCCGACCGCGCCGGACCCGGATGCGGCAGGCAAGGCCTACGCGCAGGGGCATCTGCCCGGTGCGCAGTACGTGGATCTGGAGCATGACCTGGCCGATCTGTCGCGGCCCGGGCAGGGGCGGCATCCGTTGCCGCACAGTGCCGATTTCGCCACTCGTCTGGGCGCATGGGGTATCGATCCGGAGAGCCAGGTGGTGGTCTACGACGCCGGCGATGGCAGCATGGCGGCCGCGCGCGCCTGGTGGATGCTGCGGCTGATGGGGCATCGCCGGGTGGCGGTGCTCGATGGCGGGCTGGCTGCCTGGCGCGGCGCAGGCCTGGCGGAGACCACCGAGCCGCCGGCAGTGCAGGCCGGTCCTGCGTATCCGGGGTGTTTCGATGCCGATGCGGTGGTGGAGGCCGAGCAGATCCAGGCCCGGCTGCAGCAGGCGCCGGGCTGGCTGCTGGATGCGCGGGCCGGCGAGCGTTTTCGCGGCGAAGTGGAGCCGATCGACCCGGTGGCCGGACACGTGCCCGGTGCGCTCAACCGCCCGCTGGGCCTGAGCCTGCGCGATGGCCGTTTCAAGCCGGCGCACGAGTTGCGTGCGGAGCTGTCCACGTTGCTGGGCACGTATCGGCCCGAGCAGGCGGTGGTGATGTGCGGATCCGGCGTGACTGCCTGCCATCTGTTGCTGGCGCTGGAAGTGGCCGGGCTGCCCGGTGCGCGCGTGTACGCCGGTTCCTGGAGTGGATGGCTGCAGGATCCGTCGCGTCCGGTCGCCACCGCTGCCTGATCAGGCACACTACGGGCAGGAATGGTGTCTGTGGGGACGCAGGCTCGCGGCGCGGAGCGCGATTTCTTGCAGGGTTGGGGTGACATGCGGTTGCATTCGCAGGCTGGCGTCGTGTGCGCCGCGGTAATGTCGATGGCGGCGTGCTCGGCGGGATCCACTGCCGGCACCGACGGTGTGCGGATAAGCGGCCGCCATGACACGGACGCGGTGCAGGTCCATCAAGTCGCACTGGAAGCCGCGCGCGCCCGGCGACTGGACCAGGTGCGCGCAGCCGATGGCTGGCTGAGCTACACCGGCTCCGGTCGCCTGCGCGCAGGACGTTACCGGGTCGGCAGCGATCCGCACGGCGATCTGGTGCTGCCGGCCGGGCCGGCGCAGCTGGGCGAGCTGAGCCTGGATGCCGAAGGACATGTGCGTTTCCGCGCTGCGGCCGGCGTGACGGTGCGCTTGAACGGGCAGCCGGTCGATGAGGTCAGTCTGGAGCCCGAACGCGCAGGCCGGCGTGGCGACCGGCTCGAGGTGCAGAACCGGCAGTTCTATCTGGTGCAGACCGGCACGTTGTTCGGCTGGCGCTTCCGCGACCCGGGCGCGGCGGCAATCAGCCGTTTTCAGGGTTTCGACTATTTCCCGACCGATCCGCACTGGCGCCTGCAGGCGCGCTGGCAGCCGTATGCCACGCCACGCAGCATCACCTTGCTGACATCGATCGGCACGCCGTTGACGGTGGAGGTCCCGGGTGAAGCCGTGTTCAAGCGCGATGGCCGGGAGTATCGCCTGCAGCCGATCACGCAGGACGACGGCAATGGATTGTTCTTCCTGTTTGCCGACCGCACCAGCGGCAAGGAAAGCTATGGCGGCGCGCGTTATCTGTTCACCGCGATGCCACGCGACGGGCAGCTGACCCTGGATTTCAATCTGGCCGAAAATCCGCCCTGCGCCATCACCCCGCATGTGGTCTGCCCGATCGCGCCGCCAAAAAATCGGTTGGACGTGGCGGTGAACGCGGGCGAAAAGACCTATCGCTCGCTGGACCCCTGACCGCTCCGGCGGTGCGCGCCGCGACCGGGCATGCGTTCAACGCAGCGCATGCGACCAGTCGACCGCCGCTTCGATGTGGGGCCACGGAAACAGGGGGCCAGGATCGAGCTTGCGCTGGATCTTGCGCGCCGGATCGTCGCTGGCCGCTTCCAGCGTGGTATCCAGTTCCTGGTGACCGGCGATGCGGCGCACCGCAGGCAGCTGTTGTTGCAGCCATTGCAACAGCGTGACAAGCGCTGCGATCTGCGCCTGCGGATACGGCTCGTGCATCAGCTGATGGCGCGAATCCAGCCAGTGCGGATACCGCCCGCTGTTGACCAGTTCGATCCCCAGCGTGTGCGGGTTGTGCCCACGCACGTGATGGGCGATGCGCTCGAGCGCGACGTACTGCTGGATGCTGCCATTGCGGTCGATGTAGTAATGGCCGCTGTTGCCGGTGCCGCTGTCGTAGAGCACGCGCTCGCCGTAGTCGCGCGCCATCGCCATGTCCGGCAATTCGGTGCAGTGGATGACCACCATGTCGATCTGGCCAAGCGCGCGGCGGGCCAGGCGCGATTCGTAGGGCAGCGGCGCGTAGGTGATCGGTGGCGACGGCAGGACGGCATCGGACATGGAGCGGATGCTAGCATTGCCCGATGGTTTTGAATCCCGACAGCCCCCTGGGCAAATTGATGGCGACGCTGCCGCAGACCGGCCAGGTGACCTGGATCGGCGTGCGTCCGGCGCGTGACGTGGAGATGCTGGAGGTGGACGCGGTCCAGGCCACCGCCGGCATCGGGTTGGTGGGCGATCGTTACAAGGGCGGCAGTGGCAAGCGTGGGGTCACCCTGATCCAGGCCGAGCATCTGCCGGTGATCGCGGCGCTGGCCGGGCACGCGGCGATCGCGCCGGCCACGCTGCGACGCAATCTGGTGGTCAGCGGGATTGCGTTGATCGCGTTGAAGGGGCGGCGTTTCCGTATCGGCGATGTCGAGCTGGAAGGCACCGACCCTTGCGACCCTTGCTCGCGCATGGAAGACGCGCTGGGAGCAGGTGGCTACAACGCGATGCGCGGGCACGGCGGCCTGTGCGCGCGCATCCTGCGTGGCGGCGTGGTGCGGCTGGGCGATACGGTGCAGGCGCTATGAGCCGCGGTCACTGCATACTGGCGCACGGCTTCGAAAGTGGCCCGGCGGCACGCAAGGTCACCGCGCTGGCAGAGGTGGCCGAGCGTCTGGGCTGGACCCACGAGCGCCCGGATTTCACCGACCTGGATGCGCAGCGCCAGATCAGCCGGCTTGGCGATGTACAGGGGCGGCTGCTGCGGCTGTTGCAGATTGCGCGAGCAGCCGCAGACAGGGGCCCGCTGGTGCTGGCCGGTTCCAGCCTGGGCTCCTATATCGCCGCACAGGTGTCGCTGCAGGTACCCACCCAGGGGCTGTTCCTGATGGTGCCGCCCACCACGATGGGCCCGATGCCGGCACTGGATGCGGCGCCGGTACCGATCTCCATCGTGCATGCCTGGCGCGATGCGTTGATCCCGGCGGCAGAAGTGATCGCCTGGGCGCAGGCGCGGCGTGCGCGGTTGTTGCTGGTCGACGACGAACACGATCTGGCTGCGCATGTGGATGCGGCGTCGGCCGCGTTCGCCGATCTGTTGAACGGCCTGTGATGCACGCGTGCGGTGGCTGGCGCTGCCAGCGAGGTAGCCGATGAACGTGCTGATTCGCCAAGCCAGCCAAGACGATGCGGCCGCCATCGAGATCCTGACCATGGTCGCGTTCATGCGCGAGGACCACAGCCGCCACGACGAGCAGCACGTGATCGCGGCACTGCGCGAGGACGGGGCGCTGGTGTTGTCGTTGGTGGCCGATCACGACGGCTACGTGGTCGGGCATCTGGCGGTGTCGCCGGTATCGCTGTCGGACGGCTCCACCGGCTGGTACGCGTTGGGGCCGTTGGCGGTGGGGCCGGGGCATCAACGCCAGGGTCTGGGCACGCGGTTGGTGCAGGCGGCCTTGGCGAATCTGCGCGAACGCGGCGCGGCCGGTTGTCTGGCGCTGGGTGCGCCGGGCTTCTTCAAACAGCTGGGATTTGCGGTCGAGCCCGGACTGACCCTGCCCGAGGCGCCGGTATCGGAACTGCAGGCGCTGGCCTTCGGCGACCGCCTGCTGCCACTGGCCGATGTGGCGTATCACCCGGCATTCGGACTGGGCTGACTGGGCTGAATTGGCGCGCCTGGGCAGGACGCCATGCTGTCGGCGAAATGGTGCCGCCGCGCGCGCCGATGCCGTGCAGTGGACGTGTTCGTTTCGCGGCAACGGTCATCGCGCGGTCGTCGACGGCGCGGCAGGCAGGGCTGCGACACTGCATCGCATCAAAGACCATCACTGCCGAGGTGCCCGATGCCGCCTGTCGACTTGCAGTCCGAAGGGTCCGCGCCCAGCGGCCGTCTGCTCTCCCATTCGAATGATCCGTCCACGCAGGACGAGCAGGCACTGACGGCGGTGCGGGCCCGGTTGCTCCGCGACGAGGCCCACACACCCGAGCGGCTGGATGCGTTGCTGTGTCTGGTCGATGCGATGTCGACCTTCGAACTGGGCCGGTTCCTGCTGCACAACCGCGGACTCAATGCGCACTGGGCGCACCAGATGGTGACCTATCAGCCCGGTACATTGGCGCGCGATACTGCGCCCATGCTCGAGCATGCGCTGTTCGAGCGAATTCCGCTGCTGGTTGCCACCCGGCATCGTTTCGGCATCTTCCAGCACCAGCTGCAGGCGCTGTTGCGTCCAGGCATGACCCTGGTGTCGGTCGCCTGCGGCTTCATGGGCGAGCTGTTGATGCTGGACTACCGGCACTGCCCGGACGTGCGGCTGCTCGGCACCGACCTGGATCCGCAGGCGCTGGACGGCGCGCGTGCGCTGGCCCGGCAGCGGGGGCTGGAGCACCTGGTATCGCTGCAGTTGCAGGACGCCTGGGAGGCGGGCGAGCCCGGCAGCGCGGATGTGCTCACCAGCAATGGCCTGAATATTTACGAGCCGGACGATGCGCGGGTGCTCGCGTTGTATCGCGTCTTTTTCGATTGGCTGCGGCCGGGAGGCACGTTGGTGACCAGCTTCCTGACGCCGCCGCCGCAGCGCTCTGATCAGTCGCCATGGAAACTGGAGGCTGTCGACGCCTCGAATTGGCATCTGCAGGAACTTCTCACCAAGGTCAGCCCGCCGAGCGTCACCTTCCGCACCCAGGCACAAACGCTGGAGCTGCTGCAACGCGCTGGCTACGGCGATGTGACATTCATCGACGATCCTGTCGGGGTATTTCCGACCGTCGTCGCGCGGAAGCCGCCTGCCGCCTGAGCGGCCCTTGGTTCAGGGCGAGCCGGAGTGGCGAGCTGCGTCGTCCTGACCGCAGCGGCTGGGTTGGAGCGGTCGGTTGCCGGTGACCCGGGGCGCTGCAGGTGGCCGCGCAGCGTCCTTCGGGTCTGCCGTCCGGCCAGTTCAGCGGCGGCCAGCGCCTCAAGGCTGCGCTGGCCTGCGCGCCGTACCGGGCACGGCCGGCGCACCTGCCGTTGCTGGACGAGCTACCAGCGGCCTGGCTCTAGGGTGCTGGAGGCAATCGAGGAACTGCTGCGCAGCGACATCGGCGCACTGCTGGTGGCCTCGCACGCCGCCGCCTTGCTGCAGCGGCTGGGCCTGCAGCAGCGCCTGGACACCGCGCAGCCGCAGTGGCGGCTGGCGCCGTGGTGAACCGCGCGGCGGGCGATGCGGCCGGCGGGGGTGGTAATGCCGGCCGCGATGGCCGACCATTTGCGCCCGTCCCCGGCGGCCACGGCACTGCCCCTGCGGGCGCCGGCCCGCCGTCCTGCTCCCACGCTCGCCGCCGCGGCCAGCGTCTTTATCGATACCTGCCCACGTGAAATTCTTCGCATCCTGCGCCAAAGGCCTGGAATACCTGCTTGTCGATGAGCTGCTGACGCTTGGCGCCAGCAAGGCCACTGCCACCATTTCCGGCGTCAACGTCGAGGGTGAACCGCGCGATGCGCTGCGCGCGGTGATGTGGTCGCGCCTGGCCAGCCGCGTGCTGTGGCCGCTCACCGAGTTCGACTGCCCGGACGAGGATGCGCTGTACGCCGGTGTTGCCGAACTGCCGTGGGACGAGCACCTGTCGGTGGGCCACACCTTGTCGGTGGATGCGCACGTCTTCGGCACCGCGATCACGCACGCGCGCTACGCCGCGCAGCGCATCAAGGACGCGGTGGTCGACACCATGCGCCGGCAGGGGCTGGAACGCCCCTCGGTGGATGTGGAAAGCCCGGACCTGCGGTTGAACCTGTCGCTGCGCAAGGGCCGCGCCACCATATCGGTGGACCTGGGCGGCGGCCCGTTGCACCGGCGCGGCTGGCGCATGGCGCAGAACGAGGCGCCGTTGAAGGAGAACCTGGCCGCGGCGGTGTTGCTGCGCGCCGGCTGGCCGCGCGTCTATGCCGATGGCGGCGGTCTGCTGGATCCGATGTGCGGTAGCGGCACGCTGTTGATCGAAGGCGCCTTGATGGCCGCCGACGTGGCCCCGGGCCTGCAGCGCTATGGCAGCGATGTGCCCAGCCGCTGGCGCGGCTTCGACCGCGAGGGCTGGCAGCAGCTGGTGAACGAGGCGCGCGATCGCGACAGCGCCGGGCGTGCCGCGCTGAAGCAGGTGATCCATGGCAGCGACATGGACCCGCACGCGATCCGTGCCGCCAAGGAAAATGCGCAGGTGGCCGGCGTGGCCGAGGCGATCTGGTTCGGTGTGCGCGAGGTCGGCGACTTGCAATCCCCGCCGCAGGCCACCGGCGTGGTGGTGTGCAACCCGCCCTACGACGAGCGCCTGGCTGCCGATGCGGCCTTGTATCGCAAGCTTGGCGACACCCTGCAGCGCGTGGTGCCGCAGTGGCGTGCGAGCCTGCTGTGCGGCAACGCCGAGCTGGCCTATGCCACCGGGCTGCGCGCCGGCAAGAAGTACCAGCTGTTCAATGGCGCGATCGAGTGTGCGCTGATCGTCTGCGACCCGATCGCGGTGCCGCGCCGTACGCCGTTGGCGGCGCCGACTGCGCTCAGCGAAGGCGCGCAGATGGTGGCCAACCGGCTGCGCAAGAATCTGCAGAAATTCAAGAAGTGGCGTGCGCGCGAAGGCATCGAGTGCTTCCGCGTCTACGATGCCGACCTGCCGGAATATTCCGCTGCCATCGACGTATATCAGCAAGCCGATGGCGACCGGCGCATCTTCCTGCACGTGCAGGAATATGCCGCGCCGGCGACCATTCCCGAGGCGGATGTGCGCCGTCGCCTGGGCGAGTTGTTGGCCGCTGCGCGCGAGGTGTTCGAGGTGCCGGCCGAGCGTGTCGCATTGAAGTCGCGCGAGCGGGGCAAGGGCGGCAGCAAGTACGGCCGCTTCGAGCAACGCAACGAGATCGTCAACGTGCGCGAGCACGGCGCGCTGCTGCGGGTGAACCTGTTCGATTATCTGGACACCGGCCTGTTCCTGGATCACCGCCCGCTGCGCGGCACCATGGCGCAGCAGAGCAAGGGCCGGCGTTTCCTCAACCTGTTCTGCTACACCGGCGTGGCCAGCGTGCAGGCGGCGGTGGCCGGTGCCAGCGCCACCACCAGCGTGGATCTGTCCGGTACCTACCTGCAGTGGTGCGCCGACAACCTGGCCTTGAACGGCCAGGCCGGCAGCAAGCACAAGCTGGTGCAGGCCGATGCGCTGGCCTGGCTGGAAGCCGAGCGTGCGCATTTCGATGTGATCTTCTGCGACCCGCCGACCTTCTCCAACTCCGCGCGCGCGGAAGACTTCGATATCCAGCGCGAGCATGTGCGCCTGCTGCGCGCCGCGGTGGCGCGGCTGGCGCCGGGCGGCGTGCTGTATTTCTCCAACAACTTCCGCCGTTTCAAGCTGGACGAGGAAGCGGTGGCCGAGTTCGCGCAATGCCAGGAGATCAGCCCGCGCACCATCGACCCGGATTTCGAGCGGCATGCGCGCATCCATCGCGCCTGGCGGTTGACGGCCTGAGCCTAGCCTGGTCGTGTGCGATGCAGTGCTGGGTGCGGTGGCAAAGTCGCCAGCACGCGCAGTTGCCGCATCGGCACACGGCGAAGTTGCGGTAGCGCCTGAACGCGCGGACGCAACTGCGGCCGCGCAGGCGAGGGCGGGGCGCGGCGGCAACAAGCCCGCCACGGGGCTGCGGTATGCTGATTCGCACGTTCTGGAGTCGACGATGACCGCACCACCCCGTATCGCTTTTCTGGCCAGCCCGACCGAGCCCGCTGCCAATGCGCGCGCGCGCCTGGTGCAGCGCTATGGCGATCATCCGCTGGAAACGGCCGACGTGGTCTGCGCCCTGGGCGGGGACGGCTTCATGCTGCAGACCCTGCATCGCCATGGCGCTGCCGACAAGCCGGTATTCGGCATGAAGCTGGGCTCGGTCGGGTTCCTGATGAACCAGTACCGCGACGACGAAGACGATCTGCTGGTGCGCCTGCAGCGCGCCGAGCCCGCCCACCTGCGGCCGCTGGAAATGCTGGTGCAGACCGAATCCGGTACCAGTGCCGGCTCGCTGGCCTACAACGAGGTGTCGCTGCTGCGGCAGACCCGCCAGGCTGCGCATCTGAGCGTGGATCTCAACGGCCAGACCCGCATTGCCGAGCTGATCGGCGACGGCGTGATGGTGGCCACCCCGGCCGGCAGCACCGCGTACAACTATTCGGCGCACGGGCCGATCCTGCCGCTGGGCTCGCATACGCTGGCGCTGACCCCGATCGCGCCATATCGCCCGCGACGCTGGCGCGGCGCCATCCTCAAGGCCGATACCGAAGTGCGCTTCCGCGTGCTCGATCCCTACAAACGCCCGGTCAGCGTCACCGCCGATTCGCACGAGATCCGCGATGTGGTGGAAGTGACCATCCGCGAATCCACGCAGCGTCGCGTGACCCTGCTATTCGACCCGGAACATAACCTGGAAGAACGCATCTTCAGCGAGCAGTTTGCGGTGTGAGGGGCGGGGATTGGGCATTCGGGAATCGGGATTGGTCAATCACCGGCCCGCTGTCTGCGGTTGACGTGCGATCATCCTGGCATCGTGCAGCGGCGGTGTCCGCTTCAAACCAATCCCGACTCCCGACTCCCCAATCCCGACACCCAAATGGCTGACAACTCCCCCAGGTTATTGACCGTCGCGGTGACCTCGCGCGCGCTGTTCGATCTCGAAGAGGGCCATGCCTTGTTCGAATCCAGCGGGGTGGAGGCGTATTCGGCATTCCAACGCGAGCACGAGGACGACATCCTGCAGCCGGGCGTGGCGTTTCCGGTGGTGCGCAAGCTGCTGGCGCTCAACCACGACGTGCCCGAAGAAACCCCGCGCGTGGAAGTGATCCTGCTGTCGCGCAATTCGGCCGATACCGGCCTGCGCATCTTCAATTCGATCCAGCATTACAACCTGGGCATCGTGCGCGCAACCTTCACCTCCGGCGAGCCGACCTGGCCGTACGTCAAACCGTTCGGCACCGATCTGTTCCTCTCGGCCAACCCGGACTCGGTGCGGCGTGCGCTGACCCACGGCATTGCCGCAGCCACCATCATGCCGCGTGCGCCGGGCGAGCGTGCCGAGGCGGCTGCAGCGATCGTGGACAACGACGAAAGCCGGCTGTCCACGCAGTTGCGCATCGCCTTCGACGGCGACGCGGTGATCTTTGGCGATGAGAGCGAACGCATCTCGCGCGAGCAGGGTGTGGAAGCTTTCGGGCGGCATGAGCGCGAGCGTGCGCGCGAGCCGTTGTCGGTGGGGCCGTTTCGCAACTTTCTGTCGGCACTGCATACGCTGCAGGCGGCATTTCCACCCGGCGAAGCCTCGCCGATCCGCACCGCGCTGGTCACCGCGCGCTCGGCACCGGCGCACGAGCGGGTGATCCGTACCCTGCGCGAGTGGGGCGTGCGGCTGGACGAAGCGCTGTTTCTCGGCGGCCGGCACAAGGGGCCGTTCCTCGAAGCCTTCGGTGCGGATATCTTCTTCGACGATTCGCAGCACAACATCGACAGCGCACGCCAGCACCAGCATGTGGCCGCCGGGCATGTGCCGCACGGCGTGGCCAACGATCCGCCGAGCCGATGAGCGAAGCGCCGCCGCCAGTACGCGCGGCGTTGCGCCGCACCTGGCGCACGCTGGAGCTGTCTTTCAGCGATGACACGGTGCAGACCCGCATGGCGCGCTGGGCACCGCACCGGCTGGTATTGCCGTATACGCGCAGCATGCTGGCCGCAATGTGGTTGCAGCCGCAGCCTGCATGCATCGGCGTGATCGGCGTGGGCGGTGGTGCGCAGTTGAAGTTCTGCCACCGCTATCTGCGCCATGCGCGTATCGAAGCGGTGGAGGCCGATGCGCAGGTGCTGGCACTGCGCGATGCATTCGCAATTCCCCGCGACGATGCGCGGTTGCGGATCACGTTGGGGGACGGCGCCGACTGGATCGCCAGCCGCGGCGGGCGCTATGACCTGCTGCTGCTGGATGCCTACGATGCCGACGGCATCCCGCCGGCGTTGTGCACCCCCGAGTTCTACGCGCAGTGCCGCGCCGCGCTGACCCCGGGCGGCGTGTTGGCGTTCAACCTCTACGACGTGCCCATTGCCGCACATCTGGCGCAGCTGCGTTCGCTGTTCGACGGTCTGGTGCTGGTGTTGCCCGAGCCGGATCTGCGCAATCAGGTGGTCTTCGCCTGGAACCGCAGGCATACGCCAGCGCCCCCGGCGCACGCCTTGGCGCCGTTGCCGTGGGCGGCGCGCCGCCAGCTGCGTCCTGCGATGCTGCGGCTGCAGGCGGCATGGACGGAGCGCGCCTGGCGGTTTTCCTAAGGCATGGCCTGACCGAGCGAGAAGGGGCCTGCTGCTGCGCTACCGCGTCATCACGAACAGCGATCAGGCGTTGCGCGTCGCTTGTCCGCTGACACGCCGCCCACTTTGAAAACCTGGCAATTGCAGGTGACTGCACGCCAAGCCATCGCGTTGGCGCGCAACGCCTAGGGCGCAGGTCGAGCGGGTTGGTCGCCGAGCGGTAGCTGGATATCGGTCAGCCGCCACCTCAGGCCCTGGCGGGTCAGCACGAAGGTCACCGGCGCACCGTTGGCGGTCTGCGTGGTGGCGGTGAAGCGTTGGGTGGATTCGAAGCGTTGCGTGGCGCCCTGCAGCGGTCGCGCCGGTGCTGGCGCCGCGTAGGTGTCGGCACTGACGGTATCGCCGATCATGCGATTCCACACGCTATGGCCTTGCAGCAAGGCACCGATGCCCAGCGGCGTCACCAAGGTATCCACGCCGGCGCCGCTGATGCCGCTGGCCAGTTGCAGGGCGAAGCCGCCGAGCAGGCTCGATTGCATGCCGCTGCCGGCCTGTCGCACCAGGTAATCGTCCAGCTGCGCCTTGAGATTGACGCGCAGGCTGGGGAAATCCACATGGCGGTCCAGCTGCGCAGCATCGCGCTCGGCGATCGCGTGGCTGATGCCACGGATGGCCAGATACGGCCCGGCCACCACATAGCCGGCCAGCAGGACCGCCATTGCCAGGGGCACCCACCACCAACGCTTCTTCATCGTTCGCACTCCGTTGCCAGGGACGGGGGGGGGGTGGTTGCGCGCAGCCAGTGCGTGCGGGCATGGGTCACAGGATCACCGGTACTACGTCGAAGGCGGCACGGCGCATGCCGCCTGCCGCATCAGAATTCCAGATCCAGCGCCGCACACAGGTAATCGACGAACGGCGCCAACGTCACCAGGTCCGCCTCGATGGTCTGGCGCAGGCGTGGCCCGGTCATGACGGTGTCGTCCAGGTGGCGCAGGTAGGCCCAGTTGCGGTGCTTGAGATCGTCGATGAACTCGAAATCGTTGGGGAAGCCACGCGGTGCACGCACCAGCTTTTCGCTGTCGTCCAGCGCAAACTTGCGACGCAACTTGGGGTTGTGCGCGGCCGCTTTCCAGCTGCCGGGGTTGTCGAAGATGAACTGCCGCAGCTTGCGCTGGGTGTCCGGTTCCGGATGCCACAGACCTGCGCCAACGAAGCTCTCGCCCGGCTGCAGATGGAGATAGAACGAGGGGGCCGGTACTTCGCGCCGGCGCGCATGGAACAGACGCGCGCCCTGCCAGTTCTTGTACGGCGATTTGTCGTTGGAAAAGCGCGCGTCGCGGTAGATGCGAAACAGCGAGCCGCCCTGGGTCTTGGGGTCGGCGCGATAGTGTTCGCTCACCTGCGCCAGGCCCGGTTGCAGATCGGTGATCAGCTGCAGGAACGGCTGGCGCACATGCGCCTCGTACTGATGGCGGTGGTCGTTGAACCAGGTCTTGTCGTTGTGGCGGGCCAGGGCGCGCAGGAACTTGAAACTGGCGTCGGAAAAATAGCGGGTCATAGCGTGCGTTGGAGGTCCGAACCCCAGGCGGCGAGCTGGTCGAGTAGGGCTTGCTTGTTAGCATCGTCGGGGTGAGCAAGCCGTAAATCCGCAATCTGTGCGTGGTACTGGTCCAGGGTGACTTCGCCCAGCCCATGGTCTTCGAGCAGGCGCTTGCGGCGGTACTGGTTCCAGCGTTCCTGCTCGTCGAACGACAGCGTCTGCGGCCAGTTGCGCGCGCGGTAGCGGAACAGCAACTCGATCAGGCGCGGGTCGCGGAACCGCGCTTCCAGCGCGCCCAGCTCGGCGGGCGCGCTGGCGCGCACCTGGGCCAGCAGGCGCTTGTCGCCTTCGGCCAGGAAGCCGTCGTAGAGCGAGGCGTCGGCATCGTTGCCTGCGGCATCGGCGCCGCGCTCGTTGGCGTAGACCTGGCGGACCTTCTCGGCCAGGGCGGGGCCGAGGGCGCGCAGGCGTTCGGCCTTGGCCAGCACTGCGTCGCGGTCCACGCCCAGGCGCTGGAAATCGGCGTCGCGCAGATGCTGCCAGGCGACCAGCGCCGGCGACTTGTTCAGATGCACTTCCTTGAGCGCAATGCGTTGTTCGCCCTCGGGCAGGTCGGCGGCGCGGATGTACAACCGCTCGGCGATCTCCTCCGGGCTCAGCCGCAGCAGCACCTCCGGGTCGCCGTCCAGATCGAACACGATCACTCGGCTGTCGATGCTCGGATGCCGGGTCAGCGGCAATACCACTGCCGCGCACAGGCGCGAGGCAGGATAGCGCTGAGAGATGTGCAGCACCGGCTGCATGCCGATCACATCCAGCAGCGTGGCGGCAAAGCGCTTGTCGCGCAGGCGCAGCGCGTAGTCCCACAACTTCGGCTGGTGCTGCTGGAATTTGCGCGCCATGCCGATGGTGGCGTACACGTCGGACAGCGCTTCATGCGCATCGCCCTCGCGCACGTCGTTGGCATTGGCCAGGTGTTCGAGCTTGAACGAGGTGGAGCCGTCCTCGCGCTGCGGCCAGACGATGCCGTCCGGGCGCAATGCATGCACCAGGCGCAGCACATCCAGCAGGTCCCAGCGCGAATTGCCGCCGCGCCACTCGCGCTCGTAGGGGTCGTAGAAATTGCGGAACAGGCCGCAGCGCACGAACTCGTCGTCGAAGCGGATCGAGTTGTAGCCCAGCGTGCAGGTCTGCGGGCGGCTCATCTGCTCGGCGATCCGTGCGAACGCTTCGGCTTCGGTCACGCCTTCGCGCAGCGCATGCTGCGGCGTGATGCCGGTCACCATGGTGGCGTAGGGCGAGGGCAGCAGGTCGTCGGCAGGCTGCACGAAGAAGCTGATCGGCTCTTCGATCATGCGCAGCTGCGCATCGGTGCGCACGGCGGCAAACTGCGCAATGCGGGTGCGGCGCGGGTCCTGGCCGAAGGTTTCCAGGTCGTAAAAGAGAAAGCTCTCGGGCATGCGGTTGCGACATCCAGATCCGCGGCGCACGGCGTATGCGCCGCCTAGTGACCGCTAGTATCCCTCATCGCGGCGCTGGCACGCTGAGGCGCAGCTGTGGGCCGGGTCGGGCGCCCGCTGCGCGGACACGCGTGCGCGTCTGCGCGCACTGCACAGGCTGCGATGACACCCTCAGTGCGCGCCTTCCAGCGGCTCCAGGCGTGCATGCACCACCGCTTCCAGCGCGCTCCAGTCGATCCGCGACAGGTCGTTGTGCCCACGCGTGGCCTCGACCAGGATTTCACGCTGGATCTCGCTGCGCGCCAGCGCGATCGAATAGCGTGTGCGCAGGAAGGTCACCATGGTGTAATGCGGCACGAAGCGGGTGGGCCAGCGCGCCTGCAGTTGCTGCTCGAGTTCGCGTTGCAGCAGGAAGTCGGCATCGCCCACGCGGTCGCGCATTTCCAGGTAGTTTTCCAGCGCCATCTGCTGGATCGCGGCGGCATCGTCGCGGCGCGCTGCTTCGAACGCAGCGAATGCGCTGCCGATGTCCTCGTGCGCATCCATCTGCTCGGCCAGCGCCACGCAATCTTCGAATGCGCAGTTCATGCCCTGGCCGTGGAAGGGCACCATTGCGTGCGCAGCATCGCCGATCAGCAGTGCGCGGCTGTCCAGATGCCAGCGCTCCAGGGTCAGGGTGCCGAGCAGACCGGGCGGATGTTCCTCCCAGTGTTCTTCCAGCTGCGGAATCAGCGGCAGCGCATCGGGGAAATCGCGGGAAAACAGGGCATGCGCTTCTTCGCCGGTGCGGGTGGTGGCGAAGCTGGGGTCGCCGGCGTTGGGCAGGAACAGGGTGACGG